>NZ_JAEKKT010000336.1 GCF_019510245.1 Streptomyces sp.
GTCGCTCAGGCGGGCGATCGGGTCGCCGCCCACGAGCTCTCTCAATTCCGGGTTGTCCCGGAACGCCGCGATGACCGGCTGCGTGCGGTAGTCCTCCAGGGCCTGCGCCTGCGAATAGTTCTCGGGGTCGGCGAGGTGCCGGGCCCGGAAGACACCGAAGGCACGGCCGGGCGGGTGGGCGGAGGCGAACTCCTGCCAGGCCTCGAAGGCTCTGCGTGCCCTGGCGGCCGCCACCGCACGCGGCGTTTCGAGGTCCAGCAGCGCGCGTGGTCCGCCGTCGCACAGCGCCTGCGGAACTTTGCGCGGCTCTCCGGACAGGGTCTTGGCACCCCGGATCAGACGCGGGTCGTCCTCGTGCCCCGGGACGACAAGGAACTCGCAGCCCCGGCCGCCGATCTGCCAGTAGTCCCACCAGGTCTCGACGTCCGGATCGCCGACTCCGGCGTCACGATTGTAGTCGAACGGCGCCATCGCCGCGGTGATGGCCTGGACGACGTCCCCCGGGTCGCACGAGGGAACGCACACCGTCACTCGTTCTTTTGCCATAGCTCTTACCTCGGTCCGTTCACACTCATGCCGTCGGCGGCGGGTCGCAGGAAACGAGCTACACCGAGTGCGGTGTGCGCGAGCCCATCAATATACAATCGATCATGTATATTGATATACGCCTTAGTGTGCATGAGGAGGTCATCTTGAGCCGCACCGTGATCGACCTCGACGACGAGGCACTGGAAGAGGCCGCCAAGGAACTCGGCACCACTACCAAGCGCGACACCATCAACACCGCCCTGCGCGAGGTCACCGCCCGCTACCGGCGCCTGCGCGCGCTCGAAGACGCCCGGCAACTGGTGACCGACGGAGCCCTGGACATCGACATTCTCCTGGACAAGAACCAGTACCGGCCGTGACCGTCGCCGACTACCTCATCGACACCTCCGCCCTCGCCCGCGTCCTGCTCCGCCAGACCACGACTGAGTGGGACGACAGGATCGGCGCCGGCCTCGTCGCGATCTGCGACATCACGGAACTCGAGGTCCTCTACTCCGCCCGCTCAGCCGCGGACCGCGCGCGGCTGAAGGCTGCACTCGACGCCCACTACGTGTGGTGCCCCATGCCTGACGGCATCTACCGCCGCTCCCGCGTCGTCCAGGAACAACTGACCACCAAGGGGGAACACCGCAGTGCGGGCCCCGTCGATCTCCTGGTGGCCGCAGCCGCGGAAGAAGCAGGCCTCACCCTGCTCCACTTCGACCGCGACTTCGAAATCATTGCTCGCACGACGGGGCAGCCGGTCCGCATGATCGACCTCACGCAGTAGAGTCCGCGCGGTCGCACGTACGGGCGTCAAGCCTCTCGCCGACCGCCCACCCGAGGCGGTATCGCGCTGATGCCCCCCCCTGATCACGGACTCGCGATGCCCGCGGCGCCGCCCGGCCGCCTGATCGGCCTCCCGGGCGCGCCTCCGCTCGTTCTTCTCGCGATCCTTGGTCGAGGCGCTCGTCGGCAGGGGCCGCGTGTATGTCGGGCCGCCGGTCAGCGCATCGCGGATACGGCCGAGGGCGCTCATGCGGTACGCCTCCCGCCACAGTTCTCGGCGCTCGCCTTGCCGCTGAACTTTGCGGACTCCAGTTGCCCAACGGCCCCCGGACCGTTCGGTGGTTCGCAGCTTCGACGGTCCGATGCCGGAAGAGGTCTGGCTGTCCATGACCGACGGCGTCGGAGTCCTCTGGGTGTGCGGCGACCTGCGCTTCCCGGCGGCCATGGCACCTCGCGGCGGGTCGCCCATCTGGCTCGCCACCCCCGTGCCCGGCCCCGCTCCGGCCGAGTCGAACCAAGGCCCGGGCGTGATCGAGGAGGTCGTCCGCCAAGCCGGGCAGGACGAGATGCGTGCATGGCTCAACGAGTAGTCCCGCTCCCGGCCGGGGGGTGCCTCGCGAAGCGCGGCCGGCGCGGCGGTGATTCACCGGTATCGAAGAGAACATCGTGAGCGACGTGCCCTGCTACATCGAGCGTCCTCTCAGAACACGATCGAGTGCTGTGGGTCGCTTTCCCTTCTGTCACCGCTTACTCCTGGAAACTTCGATCACAACGCTCAACCTTCCCTACGTTCTTCTCCGGGACCGGGCGAGCCCTTCGTATGGTTGGCCCACCCAGGGGCGTCGGGTGTGGCTTTCAACCTTCTGCCGCTTGTGGCTTCCAGCGATTGGCCGCCCGACGCCCCACGACGACTCGGCTGCCAATTAGGAATTGCGAATGATCGCTCCGTAGGGAATCGACAGCGAGGTCGTCCGTCGGGAGGCACCAGCACCACACCGCACGGAGGCACTACATGGCCGCGATCTGGGCCGGCATCGACGCAGGTAAAACCCACCACCACTGCGTCGCGATCGACGAGAGCGGCCGACGGCTGCTGTCCCGACGCGTCGCCAACGACGAACCTGAGCTCCTCCAACTCCTCGCCGACGTCCTAGCCTTGGGCGATGAGGTGACCTGGGGCATCGACCTGGCCGACGGCGGAGCCGCCCTGGCCATCGCGATCCTCCTCAACTACGACCAGCCGGTGCTCTACCTCTCCGGCCGGGCCATCCACCGCGCCTCCGAGGGCTACCGCGGCGAGGGCAAGACCGACGCCAAGGACGCCGCCGTCATCGCCGACCAGGCACGCATCCGCCGTGACCTGCACGCCTTACGCACCGGTGAAGAGACCGTCGTTGATCTCAAGATCCTCACCGGCCGCCGCATGGACCTGGTCGCCGACCGCACCCGCACTGTCAACCGGCTCCGTGCCCAACTCAACGGCATCTTCCCGGGCCTGGAGCGTGCGCTCGACCTGACCAACACGGGCCCGCTCACCCTGCTGACCGGCTACCAGACCCCGGCGGCCCTCCGCCGCATCGGCCGCAAGAGGCTGGAGACCTGGCTGCGCAACCGCCGTGTCCTGCGCGCCGACAAGCTCGCCGAGACGGCGCTCCAGGCCGCCGAGCGCCAGCACACCAGCCTCCCGGGAGAGACGCTGACTGCCCAGATGGTGCACACGCTGGCGAGGGAGGTGACGGCCCTCAACCAGCAGGTCGCCGAGATCGACAAGCTGATCGAGGCCCGGTTTCGCCAGCACCGCGACTTCGAAGTGATCACCAGCATGCCCGGTCTGGGCGTCATCCTCGGCGCCGAGTTCCTGGCCGCCACCGGTGGCGACATGAACGTCTTTGGCACTCCGGACCGGCTCGCCGGCTTCGGTGGCGTCGCTCCGGCTCCGCGGGACTCCGGCAAAATCAGCGGCAACCTGCGGCGCCCCCAGCGATACAACCGAAGGCTCCAACGCGTCTTCTACACCTCCGCGTTGTTCAGCATCCGCCACTGCGAGGAGTCCCGCCGGTTTTACAACCGCAAGCGCGCCGAGGGCAAGCGCCACACCCAGGCCGTGCTCGCCCTCGCCCGCCGCCGCGTCAACGTCATCTGGGCTCTCCTGCGCGACGGACGATGCTACAAGCCCGCGCCTCCGACCGCGCTCGCGGCTTGACAAACAGCATTAGGAATCGCTGCGAGAGATCAGACGTCACATCGACGACCGGCAGGCACGGGTGCTTGAATCGAACGTATGAACGAGCTGCCGCCTGACCCTCCTCTCCTTCGGGCGATCCTCGGGTACCTCGAACAGCAGCTCGCCGAGGTAGCGACTGTGGTCACGTACCTGCGGCTTCAGGTCGAGTCCGTACGGCACGCCCTCACGGTGGCCGAGAACAGGAAGCCCGCGCGCCCAGGCCCGCCGCAGCGCCGGCCAGCGACAGCCGTTGCGGCCCTGGGGCCCGCGCCCACCCGTGGCGAGCGGAAGTCGACGGGCTTCGTCATCGAGCAGCGGCGGACTCCGTCAGGTCCCCAAGAGCTGCGGTGCACTCGGACGACTGCTCGATGACCAGCGAGATGACGCACCCGGTGACCGCGCACGAAGCGCGGTTGGCCTTGACGGATGCGCAGCTGGAGGCGTGCGCGTTCTGCCGCCCGGACACCGAGCTGGGGATCTTGGACTAGAGCGTGTCTCTTTGAAGGGTTGGTCAGTTGATCAGAGGTGTCTGTCCGGTTAGAGGTACCTCTGAAAACCACTGTAAGGAGACCCCCAGTGCGCCGCCCGACCCGGAAAGCCTTCGCCGCCCTCATCGCCGCAGCCGGCCTCGCCTTCCCCCTCCTCACCCCCACATCCGCCTCGGCTGCCACCACCACCAGCCACTTCGCGAACTACCGCTACGGTGACTGCCTGCGCGAGACGGACGAAACCGGCCTCAAGGGCGACCGCTGCAACAGCGGACGCGGCAGCATCCTGTGGCATTGGAACGGCCGCCTCAACACCAACACCACTCTTAAGAACTACACGTGGGACCGCTGCCTCGACAGCAATGACCGGGGCGACGTCTACCCCCTGAGCTGTAACGGCGGCTCGTACCAGAAGTGGCGCACCGTCCAGCCCGCCGCCCGCAGCGCCATCATGCTCCAAAGCGTCGGCACGGGCCGCTGCCTCTACCAGCAGGACAACGGCTACTACCGCACTGCCCGCTGCGACCGAGGCGCCCAGAACCAGCGCTTCACCATCGGCTGAAAAGTCTCTCGACCGCTTCTCTCGACCGCTTCAAGATGCCGCCACGCGAGCAGCTCTTCCCTTGGCTCCGGGGCCCTGCGTGTGTTGGCGTTCAGTCGTGGGCGGGCGGGCCCTCCTGCTGCTGTATCTCGCGGTGGATGGCGGTGACCGCTTCAGCGAGGGCTGCGCCGACAAGGCCGCGGGGCACGCGCGTCCTGTACTCGACGCGGACGCCGTCTCGTTGCCCGGGGGACGTCAGCGGTGCCTGGGCGTCGGTCGCTTTGGTCGCTGACGGGCCGGTGACGTGTTCGCGGATGCCTCTGCATAGTGGCGGTTCGCCGGGCAGCAACGCGTGCGGCATGTGGCATTCCTGGCAGCGCGGCCGAGCACGTTGGCAGCTCCGGCCCGAGTCAGGCGAGTGCCTCCAGCCGAAGTCCACGACGCCGCTCGCCCATACGACGGGGGCGCCGCAGATGCACCTCAGGACTTGGTCGGCCACCGTGCGGATCGCGTCGTCCTCGTCGTGCGTGCGCTCGGCCGCCGTGGCGGGGACCGTGTCGAGACTCGCGATAGCGGCACGCTGCCCGTCCGGGCACATCTCGGCGAGCCGCATGCCGGGCCAGCAGGTACCGCACCCCACGGCATGGGAGACGGCGGCGTCGTACGCGACGGCGACGGCCTGGAGGAGCGGCATCGACCGGACGGGCTCCGGCTCCTCGCCGTGGATCCACCCGGCCAACGCGTCGGCGTACGCCTGTTGGGCCTTCTTCGCCTGCTCGTCGAGGGCCTGGGCCGCGTGCCGCAGCGTGCCCAGGTGCGGGGCGAACTCGGCGGCCTTGCCTGGTCCGGATGAGGGTGCCGTCGATCAGGACCAGCTCCCCGCCCTGCTCGGCGACCTATTCAGGGCTCGGCCCAGGCGCGGGGCCTGGACGGCGAGCAGTCCGATGGAGCTCGTCCCGCCAGCGACGGACGGTGGACTCGGACACGTCGTTGCCGCCGGCCATGTCGGCCAGGCGCTGGTCGTGGCGCAGTACAGCCAGGACGATCACCGCGATCTTCCCCGGCGGCAGGATCCGCCACCTGGACCGGACCGCCTTCAGGTGGCGTCGCAGCAGGTCGGCGAGGTGGTTGACGGTGCGCGTGGACAGCGGCATGCGGCACTGGTAGACAAGCGGGCCGCTGTCCTCGGCGAGCTCTTTGGTATTCGTCACACAATTCCAACGGCCGCCAGGGGCGCCCCGGTTACGCCCGTGCCGGGCCGCTCTGAGTGGCAGTGCTGCTGGTCACAGGCGGGTGGTGAACCGACCATCGGGCAGTTTCCGGAGCCAGCCGCGATCGACGAGTCTGACCAGCTTGCTACGTAGCGGTTCCAGCTTGGCCCGCACG
Organism: Streptomyces sp.; assembly: GCF_019510245.1. Classification (GTDB taxonomy): domain Bacteria; phylum Actinomycetota; class Actinomycetes; order Streptomycetales; family Streptomycetaceae; genus Streptomyces. Next base: position 5,957 of record NZ_JAEKKT010000336.1, read on the forward strand.
CTGACGTCCACCCCCACCACCTCGCCGACCTCACGGGCCATGACCGGTCCGGCAGCCTGCCGCACGGCGGCGATAATGGGAGCGAATCCTCCTCCACGCCCGACTCGCGGTGCGGGACCAGCATCACCGCCCGGCGTGCGCGTCGAGTACGCGCTGACCGACAAAGGCCGCGCGCTGGGCGATGTGCTGTTGCAGCTGAACGGCTGGGCGCTGGAATGGATCACCCTGCCCAACGGGACGACGTCGCAGTGACGACTGGGCGCCATCGCCTTGATGCGATATAGGAGCGGAGGGTGGGGCCTCGCTCCGCGTGACCCTCCGCCGGATGCTGGAGGTGCTCGTCAGTCAGCCTTTCCCAGCCTCAGTCCGCCCGCTGATCGCGTGCCATATGTTTGCCTCCCCGCCTACGGGGCGATGGGGCCGTGGTTCTTGTCCGGGTGTGCCGACAGGACGTAGCGGGTGGCGGAGAGGTTGGACAGGCCGAAGAGGTCCATCAGCCGGACGGGGTCGGCGCTGTGGCGCGCCTCGTCGACGATTCGGTCCACGCGCAGGCGGCCGGCCGGCAGGCCGACTCGTTGGAAAAGCTGCTGGACCACGCCGGCGCTGATGGGCGGGCCGGAGTCGTCGACGGCGGTGTTGCGGGTGACGAAGAGGTGGGGATTGGAGCTGTCGGGCCAGCGCCAGTAGCGCTGGATCCCATGCTGTGGCCGGGCGCAGGGTGAAGTCGTCGAGGTAGATGACATGGTCCCTGCGTCCCGCCCGACGCAGGCGCAGTCGGCCCTTGCTGCGGTCGAGGTCGGTTCGCCGGAGGTGGACGAGCTGTCAGGGGAGGAGGGCGTAGCCGGTCTTCGCGGTCCTCCCATGGGTGCAGCCGGTCCGCCGCCTCCCAGACCACTTTCGTCTCCGCCTTCCTCATCTCCTCGCCCTCCCGGGCCCGTTGGGCAATCGGGGCGGCCTGTTCGCCACGCAGGAGCGGCTGGAGCGCCTCGTACTCCTCGGTGCGGTTCTTCTCGACGGGCCGCGGCTTCCATCGTCGCCATACGGTGATGGCGCGGCGGCCGTCCGCGGTGACGTGGATGGGGCGGCGCCCGATGTCGTCGGGCTCGCCGATGGTGAGGAACCCGGCTTCACCAGCGGGGGCAGACGGTGGCTGGCGACGATGCGGCCGGGCAGCCCCGGCACAGGCACCTCGCTCAGTGTGCCGTAGGAGTGGCGCTGCAGCTGGCCGACTGCCGCGCTGGCAGCGAGATCGGCCTGGCCGTCGACCAGCTGAGCCTGCGGCCTGGGCCCGCTGGAGGCGCAGGTCCTGCGGGTCCTCTACGGGCGGGGCGGGCACGGTGCCCGGTTCACTCTCCTAGGCCAGCCACAGAAAGGCGACGGACCCCCACAGCCCGCTCAGCCGACCTCGCCGGGGCCGAGCCCGAGTGCTGCGGAACCGAGCCCCAGCGATCCCGGGCCTGCGACGCCCCCCTCTCTCACGGTCGGGACGGTGCGGCTCGCGGACACGGAGAAGCGATGGTGTGAGGACGTGACCGTGGAGTTCCGCAACACCGGTGGTTCGCCGGTGACGGCCGGCGTGGTCACCTTCGGGACGCACATCATCGATCTGCTGGGCACCGACTGGAAGACGATCACGCAGACCAGCGAGCTGTCCACGCCGATCCCGCCCGGAGGGACTGTCGACCGCATGTGGACGCTGTGTGTGGACTCGTGGCGGGTGCCATCGGGCTGGCATATCGATACCCGTGACGTCGCCGCCGCGCTCAACTAGCTCGGCGCTCTGAGACGTCAACGCTCTGGCCGCCAGTGGTCAACGGGCCGTCAACTAGACCGTCCGGGTGGGGGATTTCACTTCGGGCGAGCAACGGGCGAGCTAACGATCTTGACGGCAATGAGAAGGCCCCGCCGAGGCGGGGGCCTTCTTGTTAGCGCAGGTGGGAGCGGTTCTGCCCGCGTAGCCAGTGGTGGGGCGGGTGGGACTCGAACCCACGGCCGACGGATTATGAGTCCGCTGCTCTAACCGGCTGAGCTACCGCCCCATAGCGGCGTGTCGCGTACATGCGTGCGCGCCGTCTGCCGCAGCATAGCCGCTCATACGATCTCCTGCCTCGCAGGGGCGACTTCGCATGCCCTTGAGGACTACGCCGTGACCTGCACGGTTGCGGGCGGACATGAAAAAGGACCCCGTCGGGGCCCTCCTTCTGCTTGCTCTCCCGACTGGACTCGAACCAGTAACCTGCCGGTTAACAGCCGGCTGCTCTGCCAATTGAGCTACGGAAGATCGAAGCTCCCCCGACTGGACTCGAACCAGTAACCTGCCGGTTAACAGCCGGCTGCTCTGCCAATTGAGCTACGGAGGATCGCTTCGTTGCATCGAACGTACCTCCCTGGGTATTCGCCAGGGGGCGGGCGCTCGCTGCGACACATACATTAGCGCAAGCAGGGGGGTGCTCCGCCAATCGGTTCCCCCGACACCGACATCGCACCGGAGACCTACACAAGGGAAGGGTGGCCGCCATGCGCTACAAGCTCACGTTCGTGGTCGGACTGACTCTGGGTTACGTGCTGGGCACCCGTGCCGGGCGCGAGCGCTACGAACAGTTGAAGAAGTCCGCTCGCCAGGTGGCCCAGAACCCCGCCGTCCGCAACACCGCCGAGACGGCGGCCCAGCAGGGCCGCCAGTACGCCGGCAAGGCCTACCACGCGGTCAGCGACAAGGTCGGCGACCGGGTGCCGGAGTCCGTGACCCAGCGGGTGCGCTCGCTCCGGGACCGCAACACGAACGGTGCGCCGGAGGACGACTGGGGCACCAGCACCACTTGAAGCCGGCAGTGACGCACACCACCCGCGGACGCGGGGCCGTGACCGTCCGGGCCTCCGCCGCGGGGCGCGGACGGCCACGGCGGGCCGGCGCCCGCCACATCGTGCGCGCCGCAACGACGCTACGCCCATAGAATTTGCGCCATGGGGATAGTCGCCGGGTTGGACAGCTCACCCGATTTCACTCGCATCGTCGTCTGCGACGCAGACACCGG
>NZ_JAEKKT010000232.1 GCF_019510245.1 Streptomyces sp.
GCGCGTCCGGGCGGCCGAAGGCCAGGGCCCGGCCCGCGTTGATGAGCGGGCCGACCTCGGCCACCTGGACGCCGAACTGGAAGCCGACCCCGTTCTCGCGGGCGTAGTCGACAAGCCCGGCCGCCGGCAGCGGTCCCCCGTTCTTCGACACCCGGATGTTGAACGCGTCGCACGCCCCGGACTCCACCGCCGTACGGGCGTCCCGGGCCGTGCACACCGACTCGTCCAGCATGATCCGCACCCCGCCGTCGCGGCGCAGCACGCGCAGCGCGTCCCAGGAGCCCTTGGGCAGCGGTTCCTCCACGTAGTCGACGCCGGCCTCGTGCAGCCGGCGGGCGTGGCCGACCGCGTTCGCCGGGGTCCAGCACATGTTGGCGTCGACCATGACCGGTACGTCGGTGCCGATCTTGTCGCGGATCGTGCGGACGGTCCGCGCGTCGTGCTCGACGTCGTCCGACGCCTTGATCTTGACGAAGTGGAAGGGCCCCCGGGTCGCGAGGAACTCCTCGGCGTCCAGGCTGAGATCGAGCACCTGGGAGACGGGCAGGGACGGCGGGGTGCCGGCCTGCGCCCCCGGCAGCAGGGCGCCCGCACCCAGGCCCAGCCGCCGCCCCAGCCAGTCGAGCACCGCCGTCTCCAGCAGGCAGAGCAGATTGTTGCCGCCGGTGATCCCGAAGGTCCCGGAGAAGCCGTCCCGGTGCAGCAGGCCCAGCACCTCCTCGGGGTCGCGGCCGGTCAGCAGCGCGCACAGCGCGGCGAAGTCGACCTCTTCGAGCGCGGCGCGCACACCCGCGGTGGTCTCGCCGGTGACGTACGGGCGCGGCGCGCACTCCCCGATGCCGTCCACACCGCCGGCCGACAGTCTCAGGACCAGGCTGTCGGAGGTACGGCGCCGGGCGGCGGGATGGTCGAACGGCGTCCGCATCGGCAGTTCGACGTGGTACAGCCGGGCCCGTCCCGAGCTCCCGGTCTCAGGCGCCACGGTTCACCCCTTGGAGCAGGGTGTACGTCGACGTCCAGTCGACCAGGTCGCCGCTGACGTCGGTGTAGAAGAGATAGTGCCTGTCGGTGGGGAACTTCATGATCGCGCCGCGCCCGGAGACGAGGTCCTGGAAGACGGAGTGGGCCGCGTCCAGGTTCACGATCGGGTCGGTCATACCGGAGACGAAGGTGGCCGCGGGCACCCTCGGCGCGGTCCGCCCGCGCGCCAGGTACAGCCGCTCCAGCTCCAGCAGCACGGCCCGCGACCGCCGGGTCAACTGCCGTACGGCCAGGTCGTCGTGGTCGATGAAGTGCTGGTACTTGGCCTCGCCGGTGAAGTCGGCGCTGTCCAGCCCCGCGTCCCACGGCTCCTCGCTCGCGTCCGCCGCGATCGCCGCCCGCGCGTCCGCGTCGAGCGTGGCGTGCATCCGGCCGAGCCAGGAGGAGCAGAACACGGCCGCGTCGTACGAGGTGGTGAACCCCTCCCAGCTCATCAGGGCCGCCATGAAGGAACCGCCGAGGCAGTGCCCGAACAGGGACAGGGGTACGGAGTCGCCGATCATCTCCCGGACGAACGCGACGGCCCCGGCGTAGTCGCCGAGTGCGGTCCCCGCGTCCGGTATCACACCGCGCGCGCCGGGGCTGATGCCGCTGCCGCGCCGGTCCAGTACGAAGAAGGCGATGTCGTTGTCGGCGAACTGCGGGCCCACTTCCCACAGCCACCCGGCGTGACTCTGCAGCCCGTGGAAGTAGAAGACGGCGCCCTTGATCTGCTGCGGTTTCCACACGTGCAGGGCGAGCCGGACCCCGTCGCCGGACGGCAGGTCGATGATCTCGCGGCGGGTGTTCTGCGGGGGCCTGAGGGTTTCCAGCATGGCGAACTCTCCTTGTTCGACGAGTGGTCGGTGATGTTGCGGAGGTGACACCGGCGGTGCGGGCGTCAGCCGGTGAGGATCGCGTCGACGAAGTCGGTGTCCTTCTGGAACGGCTTGTACTTGTACTGGGTCGCGTTGCCCTGTTGGCGCCGTGACTCGACGTACGCGGCGATCGCGCCCTGTGCCACGGTCCGGACCCTGAGGCCGGCGAGCCGTCCGCTGTCCCGCTTCGAGGCGTACTCGATGTTGATGACGGACAGCTCGCGGTCGACGGCGGCGGACAGCTCGGCATCCAGCTCGGGTCCCGGGGCGGGCACTTCGACGACGACCGTGTAGGACGGCGGCTCGTCCCAGCGCGGCCCGCACATGTACAGGCCGGTGTCGAGGCCGCTGCCTTCCAGGCCCTGCCGGATGGCCTGGGTGACCTGGCTCTCGGTGATCTTCTCGCCGGTGAAGGAGTGGAAGACGCCGTCGCGGTGGGTGAAGTGGATCCAGGGCGTGCCGTCGACGATCCGGTCGACGCGGTAGATGTCGCCGGTCCACAGCCGGTAGAGGCCGTTTCCCTGGGACATGATCAGGTGGTAGTCGCGGCCCGCCTCGACCTCGTCGTACAGCAGGGTGTCGACCTTCTCACCGGCGTCGAGGAGCTGCCCGAGCGGCACGTCGGCGGGGACGAACTCGAACCAGGCCTGGCTGACGGCGAGCGGCTGGCTCTCCAGGGTCTCGTCCACGGGGATGGTGGTGACGCCCTCGGTGCCGCAGCTCATGAACGGCAGCTTGGCGACGCCGGGCAGTACGGCGTCCAGGCGTGGCCGGTACAGCTCGGCCGAGGCCGACAGCCAGCAGCTGTAGAGGGTGAGGGACGGCCAGACGTCGACGAGGCTGAAGTCGTGCTTGGCCAGGGCCTGTTCGAGGTGGAGCGCGGCCTTCTCGTCGGGGTCGGTCCACGGCCTGCCCCGGAAGGTGCCCTCGCGCAGGTCGCGCACCAGTTCGGCGCCGTGCTCGGCGATCAGGTCGCGCAGGGAGACGAGCGTGCTGGGGTTGATCGCCGAGATGTAGTGCAGGTCCTTGCCGACGAGGTGCCGTACCCGGTGGTACATCCGCCCGGCGTGGCTGGTGGGGGTGTCGGGGCCGAACCAGGGGGACTCGTACCACGGCGGGTTCCAGTCCAGGCTGTTGATCTGCGGGTGGCGGTTGCTGATCGCCTGGTGCTCGACCCCGTGCACGAAGTCGTAGACGTCCTCCCGGACGGTCTGGGTGTCGAGCGTGGCCCAGGGGTGGGCGAGGATCTCGGGGTGGTGCTCCAGGTAGGTGCCCCACATGGCCTTCATCGCGGGGATCCGGTACTTCAGCAGCCAGTGCAGCGTGTACGGGATCCGCTTGGGGGTGCCCGTGGTCCCGCTGGTCTTGAGCCAGCGCAGTACGGGGCTGCACGAGAGGACGCCGCCCTTGGTGCGGGTCTCCCGGTCGATCTGCTCGGCGAAGTCGTCGTAGCGCATGATCGGGAGCACGGAGCGGAAGGTGGCGGGGTCGGCGGCGATGACGTCGTACCCCTTCTCCTTCCAGTGCAGCGAACTGGCGCCGATGTCGATGAGGTCGTCCAGGACGCGGGCCTGGGCGGCGCGCGGGTCCTTCAGATCGGCGCGCAGGCTCTCCCGCGCCCGGAAGCACTCCGCGACGAAGGGGTCGCGGCGGGCCTGCCAGTGCTCCTGCCACTGGGCCGTCCGGGGTGCCTGGTCTGCCTGGTCTGCCTGGGGTGCGTGCACGGTTGTCTCTCCTCGGGTGCCGGCCCGTTTCCGGGCAGGCGGAAGCGCCGCGCGGCGGATGCCGAACGGTGGGGTGGATGGGGGGTGTTACGTGGCGCCGACCGCCGTGGTACGGCTAGGTGGCGCTCTCACCGGCCGCGAGCGCGGTCAGCTCGTTCAGGTCGTACAGGGCCTGGCGTTTCGTGCCGTACCGGGTGATCTTGCCCCGGCGGGCCCACTGGCGGATCGTGCCCTCGCGGACGCCGAGGGCGAGTGCGGCGAGCGAGGTGGGGACACGCTTGCCGCGCGGGGCGCGGACGTCGTCGGTCATGCGGACTCCTTGGTCCCGGCCGTGGATTGACGCTGATTCAGCAGGAGCCACTGGCGTGGCGTGAGTACGTGCCCCGCGTCGCACATCGGCCCGCGCAGCACCAGTTCGTCGCCGCCGCGCCCGGGCAGTGACACCTCGGCGTCGCAGCCGGGCTCCACGCACCGGCCGAGCGGTACCAGCTCCGGCCTGGGCGCCGCCACGACGAGCCGCAGGGCGGCGGCCACCTGGGCGATCTCGTCGGCCGCCGGGCCCGCGGCGGGGTGGGCGGCCAGGAAGCCGGCGTGGCGGCGGAGGAAGGCGGCCAGCTCGGGGACGGTACGGCCGGGAGGCGCCCCGGTGGCCGCGTCCGCGCACTCGTCCAGCACGAGCCGGGCCCAGGAGGCCAGGCGTACGACGGCGTCGTGGCGGGCCTCCAGCGCCGCGTCGTTCACGGGCGGCGCGTCCGGGTGGTTGCCCGTGACCCGGGCGAGACCGGCTCGCCGTGCGGGGAGCACGAGTTGCTGCTCGCTCTCGTGGTGGAGCGCGGGCAGCGCCGCCAGGTCGGCCGCGAGGGCACGGGCGCACGATCCGCAGAGCCGGGCGCCGGGCGCGGCGGGCCTGCGCCGCAGCGCGTCGGAACGGGCCGCCCGCCCGCAGCGGTGCGACGCGCACTGCCGCGGGCGGGACTGCGACGGGGTCGGGTCGGCCATGGACGCCTCACCTTCGTGGGAAACAAAAAAAGCGCCGCTCGATGGCGACGCGACAGCAGTGCGAGGGCCCAGGGGAGAGGTCCCGGAACTTTCGGAGCACCTGCAAGCGGGGTACCTGAAAGTGGGCAGACTGCCTCGCGAAAGAGTGTTACACGTCTGCCGCGTGGACCGCAAGGGGCCGCGGAAGGGAATCCAACGGGGTTGCGGGCAGCGGCGGTTGACGGCAGGGACGGTCCGCGTCCGGCACGGGCGACGGGCGCCGCCCGCCCCGGCGGTCGCGGGGCGGGCGGCACCCGTCGCCGGGTTCCGGTCACCGGGGCGCCGGAACACCGAGCACTCGGTCGCGGAGCGCGGGGAACTCGGCGCGGGTCTTGGCCACGAGCGCCGGATCGAGATCGACGACGAGCGTCTCCTCGCCCGGCCCGGCCTCGGCGAGCACCTCGCCCCACGGGTCGGCCACGACACTGTGCCCGGCCTGTTCGACCCCGGCGTGGGTGCCGGCCGTACCGCAGGCGAGGACGTAGGCCTGGGACTCGACGGCCCGGGCGCGGGCCAGCAGCGACCAGTGGGCGCGGCGGGCCGCCGGCCAGCCGGCCGGGACGAGGAACAGTTCGGCACCGGCGTCCACCAGCAGCCGGAACTGCTCGGGGAAGCGCAGGTCGTAGCAGGTGGCGAGCCCCGCGGTGAGTCCGGTCCCGCCGGGCCCGTCCAGTACGGCGGTGACGGTCTCCTCGCCCCTGGCGAGCAGCGTCGCCTCGCCGCGGTCGAAGCCGAAACGGTGGATCTTCCGGTACGTCCGGTGGAGGGTGCCGTCGGGCGCGAAGACCAGGGAGGTGTTGTACAGGGTGCCGCCCGGGCCGCGTTCGATGATCGAGCCCGCGTGCAGCCAGACCCGTGCGACGGCCGCGGCCTCGCCCATGGCCAGGGCCGTGGGCCCGGCGAGCGGCTCGGCCCCGGCCCGGAACGCGTCGAAGGCGAACGCGCCGACGGTCCACAGTTCCGGCAGCAGCACGAGGTCGGCGCCGTGCTGCTCGCGGACGAGGGCGGCCACGCGGTCTCGCCGCTCGGCGACGGGTTCTTCCGGTCGTACGGCGATCTGCAGGAGTGCGGCGCGCACGGTGTCTCCGTTCGTGGTCGGTGGGTACGGGGTTCAGCGCAGGTGGGAGGCGCCGTTGACGTCGAGCACGGTGCCGCTGCACCACTCGGCGCCGGCGCTGCTCAGCCAGGCGACGGCGGCCGCCACGTCGGAGGGCACGGCGATCCTGCCGAGCGGGCTCTGCCGGCGCACGTCGTCCGCCATGGGCCCGGCGAGCATGGCTTCCGTCAGGTCGGTGCGGACGAATCCCGGCGCGACGGCGGTCACGGCGATGCCGAGCGGGCCGAGCGACCGGGCGAGCGACTGGGTCAGCGCGTGCAGGGCCGCCTTGGAGGCGCCGTAGGCGGGGGCGTCGGGTTCGCCGCGGTAGGCGCCGCGCGAGCCGACGTTGACGATCCGCGCGCCCTGGGGGCCCTGGAGCCGGTGGCGGAGGTGGTCGACGTGGTGCCAGACGAGGTCGGCGGGGCCGAGGAGGTTGACGTCGAGCAGGCGTCGCCAGTCGGCCCGCCAGTCCTCGTACGAGGTGGTGGCGACGGGCTGTTCGGCGTAGACGCCGGCGTTGTTGACGAGGACGTCGACCGTGCCGAGCTGGTCGACCGCGGATCCGATGATCTCCCGGGCCGCGCCCGGTGCGCCGACGTCGCCGGTGACGAGGGCGTGACCGGTGCCGGGCAGGGCGGCCAGCACGGCGTTCGCGGCGGCGGACTCGGCACGGCAGTGCACGGCCACCCGGTGCCCGGCGGCGGCGAGTTCGGTCGCGATGGCGGCCCCGATACCCCGGGAACCGCCGGTGACGAGCGCGCAGCGTCGCATCATGGAGTGAGCCTTTTCGTGTCGGATGACGGCGGGGACGGGAGGGGGGTAGGGGCGCCGACCGGGCTCGCGGCGGCGCCCGGTGTACACGCGGCGGTGCCCGGTGGACACGCCGTGGCGGCAGCCGACGGCCCGGGATCGCGCACCAGCGCCCACAGACGCTCCAGTTGGGCGCGGACCTCGTTGCCGGTGCGTCCCGCGCGCAGCGCCGCCTCGGCGCCGGCCATGAGGTAGAGGGCCAGCAGTTCCAGTTCCTCGGGCTCGGGTCCGGACCGTTCGCGGCTCCGGGCCACCGCCTCCCGCAGGGCGGCCCGCCAGACGGCGTGCCAGCGGAAGGAGACGGCCTGCTCCTGGGCGAGCCGGGCCGCGGCGCGGACGGTGACCTCCTCGTCCAGCAGCCGGACCACCGCGAAGGTGAACTCGGCGACCGGCAGGAGCGCGCCGTCCGGGGCGAGCCTGGCCAGCGCCTGCCGGGTGACGTCCGCGGCCTCGTGGCAGACGGCGCCGGCCAGCTCCGCCTTGGCGGAGAAGTGGAAGGTGAGCGCCCCCATCGTCACCCCGCAGGCCCGGTGCACGGCGGACAGCGAGGTGCCGGCGTACCCCTGTCGGTCGAACTCGACGGCCGCCGCCGCGACCAGCGCCTGCCGGGTGCGTTCGGCTCGCACCTGCTTCACCATGGGCTTGACCTCGGTATCCGTCACGGGAACTGACGCCCACGGGCCGCAGGACGGTGTTGCGCGCTCCGGGCACCGGTGGCGGGGACCCGTCTGTCGCGCTCCCGCCCGCCGTTGCTCCGCTGGTGGGACGAGAGGGCAGGGCCCTCAGTCTCCCGAACCTACCGCCGCTTCCCCTTCGGACACCTCGCTTGCCCAAGTCGGCAACTACTTGGCCAAGTTGAGGTAATGCCGGTGGTATGTGCCAGGGGGCGCGAGCGCGTCGGCGGTGCCGTCGGGGCCGGCGCGAGTGGGCCCGGGGGCAACCACGTGCGCCGGGCCGGGCATCCGGACCGCCGCGGACGAGAGGCGCCCGGCCGGCGGAGCCGGACGTGCTGCCGTGGGTGGCCGTTGACCTGCCGCGCGCGATGCCGCGGCCGCCGTCGCGGAACAGGGGCGCCGGGTCACCACCCGTCAAACACCCGGCCCAGGGGCACCGGCTGCCGTACCGTCACCCGGCGGCCCCGAGCCACTCCCGGTACCACCCCGCCGCCCCGCCGAGCCGTTCCAGCGGCCCCGGCCCCGGTGCGCAGCGCGTCAACCGCCAGATCTCCTCGCTCTCGTACCAGTGATCCCGGGCCAGCAGCGCGAACTGCCGTTCACTGATGCGTCCCGGGGCCTCCCGCAGGCGCGCCAGGCACTGGTCCCACGGCAGGTCGGCGGCGGCCCCCGGCAGGACGTCCAGCGCCGCCAGCCGGGCCATCAGGTCGCGGTTGCGCACCGGCACCGGATGGCTGGCGTGGTACACCCCGGAGGGCACCTCGTGGTCCGGGGCCAGGGCCACCGCGGTCACCAGCCGGGCCAGGTCCCCGACGTCCACCGCGGACGCCCGCCCGCGCCCGCCGTCCCACCGCGCCGGCACCCGCCGGAGCAGTTCGGCGAGCGCAGGCACGACCCAGCGGTCCCCGGCCCCGAGCACGAGCCCCGGCCGCAGCACGACCCCGCCCGCGTCGAGCGCGACGCGCTCGGCGGCCAGCCGGGTACGGCTGGCCGCCGACACCGGCGCCGGCGTCACCCCGTCGACGGCGATGCCCCGATGCGGTCCCGGCCCGTACACCGCCGCCGTGGACAGGTGGACGACGCGCCCCACCCCGGCCCGCCGGGCCTCGGCGAGGACGGCCCGGGTGCCACCCACGTTCGTCCGCTCGCACTCCTCCGCGTCGCCGTCGACCCGGCAGGCGAGGTGCACGAGCACATCCGTGCCGCTCGCCACACCGGCCAGCGACGCCGGGTCCGCCAGGTCCGCCCGCACCCACTCCACGCCGGCCGACGCCCCGGCATCCGCGGGAACCGCGCGGGCTACCGCACGCACCTCGACCACTCCCCCGCCGGCGCCCCCCGCGCGCGGCAGGGCATCCAGCACCGCCCGCCCCACGAACCCGGTCGAGCCCGTCAGCAGGACCCGGACAGGTCTCATGAGGCGGCGACCTCCCCCGTCGCCTTCGCCCCCTCGGCGTCCCCCGGGAACTCCAGCGTGTCGACGACCTCAGCCGGCGCGAGGGCCGGCAGCAGACATCGCAGCATGGTCTCTATGCGCTCGGGGAGGTCGGCCCGGTTGGTGGCGAGCCGGGACATGATCTGCGTCCCGGTGTAGGCGGCGACGATCACCTGCGGGAACGCGCTCTCGTCGACGTCGGGACGCAGCTGCCCGAGCTCCCGCGCCTCCGCCAGGTGCGTGGCGAACTGCTCGGCCCACCAGTCGTAGATCGAGTAGTCGAGCAGGTTCATCTCGCTCTGCTCGACGGCCAGCCGCACACCCGCCCGGAACAACACGTTCGAGCGCATCTGCACGGCCAGGTACTGGCACACGTCGATCAGCTGCTGCAGGCCCTTGCGCTCCTGGGGCCAGTGCAGCTCGGCGGCCTGGTCGACGATGACCGCGCGGGCCAGCTCCTCCTTCGACTTGAAGTGGAAGTACATGGCTCCGGTCGTGATGCCCGCCCGCCGCAGGATCGCGTTCAGACCCGCGCCGTGGTACCCGGCCTGGTCGAACTCCTCCGCCGCCGCGTGGATGAGCGCGACCCGAGTCCGCTCCGCCCGCTCCTGTCGTTGCCGCGCCATCAGCGGACTCCCTCGTATCCGTAGACAAACAAAAAGAACGACCTCTATTTTATTCACGTCGGCGCCGCCCTGTCACTGCGAGCGCCCTCGTTTCAGCTGCGCGTGCCCACAGGAGAGTCACCGCAACAGGGGGGTCAACCATGTCTATCAGCTTTGCCCAGCACGCCCTCGAAAATAGTTTTGAGAGGGTTTCACCGGATTTCACGCACAAGACGAACCAGGCCGAAGTACTGCTGCGCGACTGGCGGCGGACCGCGCCCGACGCCTTCACCGTCACCGCCGCCTGGCCCGCCACGCACCCGTTCTACGTCAACCGCCTGGGTCTGCACGACCCGCTCCTGCTGAGCGAAACCGTACGCCAGACGCTGCCGTTGCTGTCCCACGGCGCCTACCGGGTGCCGTTCGGCCACCAGTTACTGTGGAAGGACTTCGGCTGGAGCCTCGACCCGTCGGCCGCGTGCGCCGACGGCGGCCCGGCCGAACTGGAACTGCACATCACCTGCACCGAGGTGACGTACCGTCGCGAGCGCGCCGCAGCGATATCCCTGAGCGTCGAGGTGGAGCGCGGTGGCCGGCACCTCGCCGCGGCCCGTTCCCGCTTCACCATCCAGGACCGCACCGTCTACAACCGGCTCCGCGGCCCGTACGCCGACGCCGCCGCGGCCACCGCACGGGCCGTGCCGCTGCCGCCGCCGGCCGGTCTCACGCCGTTCGGCCGCGACCGCTTCGAGGACGTGGTGCTCGCCGCCACCGACCGTCCCGACCGCTGGCAGCTGCGCGTCGACACCACCCATCCCACCCTCTTCGACCACCTCGTCGACCATGTGCCGGGCATGCTGCTCCTGGAGGCCGCCCGCCAGGCGGCCCTGGCCACGGCGCACCCCGGCACGGCGGCGGTCACCGGCATGGAATCCGACTTCGCCCGCTACGCCGAGATGGACGCCCCTGCTGGATGGAGGCCGAGCGGCTGGCCGAGCCCGGCCGGGTGCGGATCAGCGCCCGGCAGCACGACAAGGAGATCTTCGCCAGCGTGGTCACCCTGACCGCCGTTCCCGCCGTACCCGCCGCTCTCGCCGCACCCACCGTCCCTGGGGCGCACAGCGCCTGACGCACGCGTCCCGCGCCCCCGCCGGCCCGCGGCCCGCAGGCCCCGGTCATGGCGACCGAGGCTCGTCGCCCGGGTCGGCGGTGGCGGCCGCGTCCCGCAGCGCGTCCAACAGGCCGCGCAGGGAGGGCTGTTCGAGGGCGGTCTCCCGGACGGCGGCCGAGATCACCCGGACCGGCTCGGGGTTGCGGACCGGGCGTACGACGACACCGGGGTGCTGGTTGCGCAGCCCGAGCCGCGGCATCAGACCGACGCCGAGGCCGGCCGCGACGAAGCCCTGCGCGGTGGCGTAGTCCTCGCTCTGGATGACGAAGTCGGGACTGAAGCCGGCCGCCGCGCAGGAGTCGACGACGGGTTCGAGGCAGGGACCGGGGGGCTCGCTGCCCACCCACTGCTCACCGGACAACTCGTGCAGGTCGATCGTCTCCCTGCCGGCGAGCGGATGGCCGAGGGGCAGTACGGCCGCGTACGGGTCGTCGAGGAGGTGGACGAGCCGGAAGCCGTCGCCTGTGCGGTCCTGCGCCTGGACCACCACGGCCAGGTCGGCCCGGCCTCGCGCCACCTCCTGGAACGGGTCCTCCGGGTCGGCGAGTTCGAGGTCGACGCGGACGCCGGGGTGCTCGGCGCGGAGTCTGGCCAGGGCCGGCGCCACCAGCGTGGAGCCGGCCGTGGCGAAGTAGCGGACCGACAGCCGGCCGGTGCGTCCGGCGCGGAGGTCGGCGAGCGCCGTCTCCGCCTGGGCGACCGCCGAGCTGATCAGCGCCGCGTGCTCGGTGAGCAGCAGCCCGGCCGCCGTGGGGCGCACCCCGCGTCCGACCCGCTCCAGCAGCGCCGTACCGGCCTGTTTCTCCAGCGCCGCCACCTGCTGGCTGACGGCGGACGGGGTGTAGCCGAGGTGGGCCGCGGCCGCGGTGACCGTGCCGCTGGTGACCACCGCCCGCAGGACCTGCAGTCGCCTCACATCAAGCATGTAGTACAGCTTAACAGTATGGGTAGAAGCGTTTGCTTGTCCTCAAAGCTCGGCTGAGGCACCGTCGTAGGAGTCGCGGCGAGAAGAACGAGACGACCACCGGACGGGACGACGGGAATGGGGAAACGCCAATGACCGACAACAGCGGCACGCGGGCCCTGGTGGGCGGCGTGCGGGTGGCCGTGCTCGCCCTGCTGTGGGGCTCGACCTTCCTCTGGATCGAGCTGGCGCTGCGCGGGCTCTCCCCGCTCCAGGTCACGTTCGCGCGCTGTGCCCTCGGTGCGCTCGTCCTCGTCGTCGCCTGTTACGCGACGGGGCACCGGCTGCCGACGGGCGTCGCCGTGTGGCGGCACATCGTCGTCGCCGCCTTCTTCTGCAACGCCCTGCCGTTCGCGTTGTTCAGCGTGGGCCAGCAGACCGTCGACTCCGGGCTCGCGGGCGTCCTGAACGCCACGACCCCGCTCTGGTCGATCATCCTCGGTCTCGCCCTCGGCTCGGAGCGCGGACTGCGGCCCGTACGGCTGGCGGGACTGCTGCTCGGCTTCACCGGCACCATCGTCATCTTCGCCCCGTGGCAGACGACCGGCGCCACCGGCTGGGGCGCCCTCGCGATCCTGGGCGCCGCCGCCAGTTACGCCGTCGCGTTCACGTACATGGGCCGAACCCTGGTCCGCCGGGGCACGCCCACGATCTCGCTCTCCGCCGCCCAGCTCGTCGCCGCGAGCGGGCTGACCGCCCTCGCGGTGCCGATAACGACGAGGGCGCGACCAACGCCGCCGTGGTCGGCTACCTGCTGCCGGTGGTGTCCGTGCTGCTGGGCGCCGTCGTCCTGGGCGAGGACCTGAGCGTCCGGGTGGTGCTGGGGATGGCGGTGGTACTGGTGGGCGTGGGGATGACCCGACGGCAGGGGGCGCCCGCGGCATTGTCGGAAGCCGCGGCATTTTCGAAAGCCGCGGCATTTTCGAAAGCCTTGGGGGGCACGGGCGTCGTGACGACCTCCGAAGCCATGGCTGGCCCCTAAGCCCTGGTGGCCGCGGAGGGCCGAGGTCACCGAGGAGCCGGGCTCCCCTGACCTGCGCCCGGTCGACGCCGAACCCGCCCCGGAGGACCGCCCGTCCGAGACCCAGCGCCCCCTTCTGGAGAAGACCGGCGGCCTCGGGCTCACCTGAGCCCAGGCGGGGGCGACGGCTCCGGGCTTCACCGGCTTCGTCTGCGCGCTCCGCCTGATGCGTGCCGAGACGACCTGGGCGCCGCTCAATCCCTACGAAGCCGTCCCCAGGTCGGCCTCTGCTCCAACGCCTCGACTACGACACCGACTTGGACGACTGGCTCGTCGTCACACCGCCCCAGGACGTCACCGGACTCGGCATCGGCGACTCCGACGCGATCGCCGCGTCTACCCCACCTCCGGAACCACAGGCCTTCCGCGTTGCTCGCCGCCGCCCCGCTCACCCACGTCTCCGGCGGGATTGCCTTGGCCGTCACCCATTGCGGCGGAACTGTGGTGATCCCGCACCGATCCGAACTGGATACCTTGCTGTGCACCATCGAACCGCGCCGGGGCCACATTACGATGATCCCGCCGACGGACCTCTACCCGATCGTCGGGATGCGCGGTTTCGAACACCGCCGCTTCCCCGCGCTGTGGCAGATCAGCTACGGCGCCCTACCAATCCGCGTGGAGAGGCTCAAGGGCTCCCTGGAGCTCTTCGGCCCCGTCTTCCGCCAGGGCTACGGTCGGACCGGAGCTCCCATGCTCATCACCGCGTTGACCGCCGCAGAACACTTCGCACAGCTGTGCCCCGGAGGGGCCGGTCGCGCTGATGCTTCGCGTCGGCGCCCACGGCCCGCTCGCGTCGCCGGGAGGCAAGCTTGACCTGGTGCCGTTCGCGCCACAACGGGCCGCTCCGCTATGAGTTCGGCGATCGCCGGGCGGACGGACCGGTGATCCTTCGGCTACTTGTGATCGTCAGGGAAATCGGCACCACTGCCAAACGCGACACCATGCGACGAGGGCGTCGCCCCCCTCGACCGCCATCCCCGAAAGCCCGTAAAACGCCGTTACAACAAGGAGTCGGCATCCCGTGCAAGATCATAATCACAGAAAGCTACCCGCCGTCGCCTCCGCATGCGGGCTGACCCGTTAAATTGAGACACTCGGGACCTCGCCTGGCGGGCCGCGAGGCCCGCCAGGCGCTGGCAAACCACCAGGGCGGGGACTACGAGGATCCGGAAGGTCGTGCCGTGGCCGCGCTGCGCCCGCTGGAGTGCCCCGGGTATGGCGTCACTGCGGTTCTGCAGCCAGCGTCGCGTGAAGGCGGAGAAGTTCCCCGACCTGCTCGGGGGGGCGGCGGCCGAAGCCGCATTCCGTGGCGATCCCGAAGTGCGGTAGGTGGGCGCGTGCGGTACGGATACGACGACGGGTTCCTTCAGCGCCGTCTGTGAAGTGGACCAGGCCGAGGTAGATGGTGGTGCCTGGGGCGTCCAGGGCGGCGAGGGGCTGGAAGTAGGCGTCGTCGTGCCGGTCACGCGGGACGGCCATGTGGACGTAGTCGACCCGGCGCCCGGCGGAGGCGACCGCTGCGTTGGCCATCGTCACCGAGACGGTCAGGTCCTCGGGCTCCTTGATGTGCCGGTGCCCCAGGTCGGCGTAGCAGAAGTGATAGCCGAGGCGGACGTTCTCCGGCACCTCGGCCGCTATTCGCCGACACCAGCCGGTGAAGCGTTCGAGTGCGTTGCCCTGCGGGGCGAAGGGGAAGACGCCCTCAAGATCGAGCAGTTCCATACAGACGTCGAACTGAATGGACAACTCGTCGTCCGGGATGGCCAGCGTCAGCTTCCGTATCTCACGGATGAGCGCTCTCTCGTAGGCGGGTACCACTTGCTCGAGATCGGCCGGAGTGGTCATGAAGAACATCAGCGTCGCGCTCCATGGGAACGGCAGACAGACCTGGAAGCGGACATGCTGAGGGATCCGACCCGAGTCTTTGAGCTCCCGGAAGGTCAGGTAGGAGCTGAGGGCGGCGCCGGCGTACCGGAGGTCCTCGAATCGCAGGTCGG
The DNA here is from genome assembly GCF_019510245.1 of Streptomyces sp. GTDB lineage: Bacteria > Actinomycetota > Actinomycetes > Streptomycetales > Streptomycetaceae > Streptomyces. Next base: position 14,440 of record NZ_JAEKKT010000232.1, read on the forward strand.
TCACGCCGGGCTTCACACGAAACTGCCAATGATCGCCGGGCGACGCGGGTATCCACTGCTCCTCTCCGTCCACAGTGGCAGGCCGTTGCACCGAGTCCAGTTGCGGATGCATGTAGTACGTACGGAGGGCTAGGAAGTTGATCCACTGGTGCCGGTCGGCGGGCTCACCGTCCGGCAGTGCCGCGACGTGGTCGCCGATCAGCTCACCAGCGGTGCTGAGTACCTCCTCGGCGTTGGCCAGCGGGACGCTGCCGACAAGAAGTACAGGAGTGTGTGACACAAGAGCTCCCGCTCCGTTTGAGGGATAACACGCTTCGTTTATATGTCAATCACTTTGTTAAGGACAAGAGATTCAGAGCCGATCGCGAACATCCTCGATGGGTGTCTCAATTTGGCGGGTCTGGCGCATACTTGATGGTGACTTTAGGTAACCATTGGCGATCATGGTCTCGTTAGGGACGTCGACTCCCTTGGTGCGACGCTGATTTCCGGGCTGTCGGGAGTGGCGATCCGGGGGAGATACGGACGGCGACGACGCGGTCGACACGGCTCGCTCCGGGTGTCGCGGTTCCGTGTCCGGTGTGCGGGATGCCGACGATAAAGGCGCACAGGTTCGTCGACCAAGGAGGAACGGTCGAAGGCTTGACCCGGCTCATTGAGGCACCGTTGCCGCGTGGCCCGCGGAACTGTGCGGTAGTGGGCCACGTTTGCACCCCAACGGATCGGTCACTCCCACGCCGCGATGCCGGCTCTGCTGCGTGAACTTGTATGGAGCGGAGTCGACCCGCGGCGGCATTCTTCGGGAACTGGCGAGAGTACCGTGATAAGTCCGAACATCCGGCAGTTGGAGAAGGAAACTGCCGAGCTACGGCGGGCGAACGAGATCCTCAAGGCTGCGGCTGCTTTTTCGCAGCGGAACTCGCCCCTTCCGCTGCGCGGATTCCCTTCATCGACCCCCATCGTCCGCCTGCAGCGCGGTCGGTGCCTGCCTGATACTGGGCTTCCCCCGAAATCCAGCGGATCCACCAGGCCGACCACCGAGTTTACGGGGCACGTCTGACCCCCACCGCAGCGCGAGGGCATACCAGTGCCCCCTTTGCACGGTCGAGCGCCTAGCGTGGACCGAGGGCCCGGCTGGGATGGCGCGGGCCGCAAGATCCGCACCACCGTGCCAGGCAAGGACGGCCGACGCGCAGGCGACCCGGTCAATCGCGACTTCCATGCGCCGGGCCCACCGGCCGTGGGTGGCGGCCTTCACCTACGTGCCTTGCCGGGCCGGCACCGTTTACACCGCGTTCTGCCGCCGATACCTTTCCCGCCGGATTCCGGGCCGGCAGGCATCGACGAACAGGCACACCCGCCTGGTCCCGGACATGGCCGACCCAGCTCCCGACGATCGGCCTCAGGCCGTAAAGCTCACGCGGTGCCGGCGAGCACCGAGCTTCTGACCGACCCGACAGCCTGGCGGTCATCCCGCCATGGCCTGAGCCGTCACCAGACACCCAGGGGTCACCGGTCGACACCGCTGCCGGATCCTCGCGTCCAGCCAGCGTCCGGAATTCGACACCCAGACGCTCGCACAGCCCACCCACGACGCCATCCTCCAGCCGCAGGCCGAGACGTCTGCGCAGGCCAAAGGGATCCCAACGCAGACTGACAGCCACAGAGTTGAACTCGCGGGCAGCGGATTCAGCCCCGCAGCCCAAAGTCCCGCATCCTCACGCCAGATGAGACATTTTTGCAGGTCAAAGACCTGCACAGTGGGGCGGGTGGGACTCGAACCCACGGCCGACGGATTATGAGTCCGCTGCTCTAACCGGCTGAGCTACCGCCCCATAGCGGCGTGTCGCGTACAAGTGTGCGCGCCGTCTGCCGCAGCATAGCCGCTCATACGATCTCCTGCTTCGGCTGGTCGGCGAACTGCGACGTTCACGACCTTGAGGACATCGACGCAGGCCCGGCGGTTCCCGCGGACGCGCAACGGACATGAAAAAGGACCCCCGCAGGGGTCCTCGTTCAGCATGCTCCCCCGACTGGACTCGAACCAGTAACCTGCCGGTTAACAGCCGGCTGCTCTGCCAATTGAGCTACGGAGGACCGAGCTCCCCCGACTGGACTCGAACCAGTAACCTGCCGGTTAACAGCCGGCTGCTCTGCCAATTGAGCTACGGAGGAATGCCTCGTTGCATCGAACGTACCTTCCTGGGTATTCGCCAGGGGGCGCCCGCTCGCTGCGACACATACATTAGCGCAAGCAGGGGGGTGCTCCGCCAATCGGTACTCCCCCACGTCGGAAGGGTGGCCGCCATGCGCTACAAGCTCACGTTCGTCGTCGGGCTCGCTCTGGGTTACGTGCTCGGCACGCGAGCCGGACGCGAGCGCTACGAACAGCTGAAGAAGTCGGCCCGCCAGGTGGCCCAGAACCCAGCCGTCCGCAACACCGCCGAGACCGCCGCCCAGCAGGGTCGCGTCTACGCCGGCAAGGCGATCCACTCGGTGAGCGAGAAGGTCGGCGACCGCATGCCCGACTCGGTCGCGGCCCGGGTCCGGTCCCTGCGCGAACGCAACACCGACGGAGCAGTCGGCGACGACTGGGGTACCAGCAACACCTGACAGCGCTTTCCGGAGAGCCGGGCAGCCCGTCCGACCTGGGCGCGGGACTGTATCGAGGTGCGGCTCCGCCGCGTGCGGGCGAGCGGCCCCCACTCGCCCGCGCCCGCCGTACGACACAGGGCACCCACCCCAGAAGACGCCCGTCGGCCGAACCACAGCGGCGCGTGCGGCAGAATTTCGGTCATGGGGATAGTCGCCGGGTTGGACAGCTCACCCGATTTCACTCGCATCGTGGTCTGCGACACGGACACGGGTGCGGTGCTCCGCCAGGGGTACGCACCGCACCCGGTCGACACGCCGGACGGCGCGGCGCGCCCCAGTGACGTCGACCCGCAGGCCTGGCTGCTCTCCCTCGGCGAGGCGGCCGGCGGCGGGCTCCTGGAGGGCGTGCAGGCCATCGGCGTGTCCGCGCAGCAGAACGCGGTGATCCCGCTGGACGCCCAGGGCAACACCGTCCGCCCCGCGATGGTCGGCGGCGACAAGCGCGCCCAGGTCGCGGCCGCCGATCTCATCGACGCGCTGGGCGGCCGGGAGGCCTGGGCGCAGGCGGTGGGTACCCTGCCGCAGGCCGCGCACCCCGTCACCAAGCTGCGCTGGCTGGCGAAGACCGAGCCGGAGAACGCCCGCCGGACCGCCGTACTGCTGCAGGCCCACGACTGGCTGGTGTGGCAGCTGCTCGGCCGGCCGGTCAGGAGGACCACCGATCGCGGCGGGGCCTCCGGGACCGGGTACTGGTCGGCGGCCACCGGCGGTTACCGGCCCGACCTCGTCGAACTCGCCCTGGGGCACCAGGCGATGCTGCCCGAGGTGATCGGGCCGTCCGACGCGGCCGGTACCACGCCGGAGGGGCTGCTGATCTCGGCCGGGACCGGCGAGACCATGGCCGCCGCCTTCGGTCTCGGGCTCGGGTTCGGGGACGCCGTGGTCTCGCTCGGCGCCTCGGGGTCGGTGATGGCCGTGCACACCGAGGCGCTCGCCGACACCTCCGGGATGATCACCTCGCTCGCCGACGCCACCGGCATGCACCTGCCGGTCCTCACCACGCTCAACGCGGTACGGGCCCTGCGCGGCACCGCCGAGCTGCTCGGGCTGGCCGATCTGGAGGCCCTCTCCGACCTGGCGATGAAGTCCACGCCCGGCTCGCACGGGCTGGTCATGCTGCCGTATCTGGAGGGTGAGCGGACGCCGAACCTGCCGCACACCGCCGGCACGCTGGCCGGGCTGCGGCGGGAGTCGATGAAGGCCGAGCATCTCGCGCGGGCCGCCTTCGAGGGCATGCTCTGCGGGCTCGCCGACGCGCTGGACGTGCTGCGCGGCCGGGGTGTCGAGGTACGGCGGATCTTCCTGCTGGGGCAGGCCGCCGAGCTGCCGGCCGTACAGGCGGCGGCGCCGATGCTGTTCGGCACCCAGGTCGTCGTACCGCAGCCGGCGGACTACGCGGCGATCGGGGCCGCCCGGCAGGCGGCCTGGGCGCTCGGGGTCTCACAGGGGACGCTGGACCCGCGTACCCCGCCGGTGTGGCAGGGCGCGGCCGCGCAGGTGCTGGAGCCCGGGGACGAGCTGGCGGTCGGGCAGGCGGTGCGGCAGCAGTTCGTCTCGGTGCGGGAGCAGACCCATCCAGGGGCGTTCCGGGCGTAACCCCCGCGAAGCGTACGTCCGCGTCCCTCGGCGTTCGTCCGCTGTCGGGTTAATCGGTTGAGGTAACGCGGGTGGAGTGTCGGACGATAGGGGCCTAGGGCAAACACCCCGCCCACCGGGCGGGCGACCCCGCCCACCCCACCGCCGACTCCGAGAGACGTAGCGTGCTCATACGACTTCTGCGGACCTACCTCAGGCCCTACAGGAAACCCATCTCCATCCTGGTGCTGCTGCAGTTCCTGCAGACCTGCGCCACTCTCTACCTGCCCACGCTCAACGCGCACATCATCGACAACGGCGTCGTGAAGGGTGACACGGATTACATCCTGACGTTCGGCGCCCTGATGATCGGCATCTCGCTCGCTCAGGTGGTGTGCAACGTCGGTGCCGTCTACTACGGCGCCAGGACCGCGTCCGCGCTCGGCCGGGACGTGCGTGCCGCCGTCTTCGACCGCGTGCAGTCCTTCTCCTCGCGTGAGGTGGGTCACTTCGGGGCGCCCTCGCTCATCACCCGTACGACCAACGACGTACAGCAGGTCCAGATGCTGGTCCTGATGGCGTTCACCCTGATGGCGTCGGCGCCCATCATGTGTGTCGGCGGCATCGTGCTCGCCCTCGGCCTGGACGTTCCGCTCTCCGGGGTGCTGGTCGCCGTCGTACCCGTGCTCGGCATCTCCGTGACCCTGATCGTGCGGCGGCTGCGCCCGCTGTTCCGGGCCATGCAGGTGCGGCTCGACACGGTGAACCGGGTGCTGCGCGAGCAGATCACCGGCAACCGGGTGATCCGCGCGTTCGTCCGCGACGAGTACGAGCAGGGCCGGTTCGGCAAGGCCAACAAGGACCTGACGGACATGCAGCTGGCCACCGGCAACATGCTCGCCCTGATGTTCCCGATCGTCATGACGACGGTGAACGTGTCGTCGATCGCGGTGGTCTGGTTCGGCGCCCACCGCATCGACAGCGGCGGCATGGCGATCGGTGACCTGACCGCCTTCCTCGCCTACCTCATGCAGATCGTGATGTCCGTGATGATGGCCACCTTCATGTTCATGATGGTGCCGCGCGCGGAGGTCTGCGCCGAGCGCATCGAGGAGGTGCTGGACACCGAGTCCAGCGTCGTCCCGCCGCTCGCGCCGGTCACCGAGCTGCGCCGGCACGGCCATCTGGAGATCAGGGGCGCCGGGTTCCGCTATCCGGGTGCCGAGGAGCCGGTGCTCAAGGCCGTCGACCTGGTCGCCCGGCCCGGCGAGGTGACCGCCGTGATCGGGTCCACCGGCAGCGGCAAGTCCACCCTGCTCGGGCTGGTCGCGCGCCTCTTCGACGCCACGGACGGCTCCGTCCTCGTGGACGGCGAGGACGTCTCGGGCCTCGACCCGAAGCTGCTCGCGCAGACGGTCGGCATGGTCCCGCAGAAGCCGTACCTGTTCGCCGGCACCGTGGCGACCAACCTGCGCTACGGCAACCCGGACGCCACCGACGAGGAACTGTGGCACGCGCTGGAGGTGGCGCAGGCCAAGGGCTTCGTGGAGAAGCTGGAGGGCGGGCTGAACGCGCCCATCGCCCAGGGCGGTACGAACGTCTCCGGCGGTCAGCGTCAGCGCCTCGCCATCGCCCGGACGCTCGTGCAGCGCCCGGAGATCTACCTCTTCGACGACTCCTTCTCCGCCCTCGACTACGCGACCGACGCCGCCCTGCGCGCCGCGCTCGCCCAGGAGACGGCCGAGGCGACCGTCGTCATCGTCGCCCAGCGGGTGGCGACCATCAGAGACGCCGACCGGATCGTCGTCCTCGACGAGGGACGCGTCGTCGGCACCGGCCGCCACCACGAACTCATGGCCGGCAACGAGACCTACCGGGAGATCGTGCTCTCCCAGCTCACGGAAGCGGAGGCTGCCTGATGGCCGGGCCCATGGGACGCATGATGGGCGGGGGCGGCCCCGACCAGCGCTCGATGGACTTCAAGAACTCGGGCAAACGGCTCCTCGCCCGGTTCAAACCCGAACGGCTCACGATCTACCTGCTGCTGTTCTGCGTGGTCGCGAGCGTCGCCCTCAACGTGATCGGCCCGAAGATCCTCGGCCGGGCCACCGACCTGGTCTTCGCCGGTGTCATCGGCAAGCAGATGCCGGCCGGGGCCACCAAGGAACAGGTCCTGGCGGGCATGCGCGAGCGCGGCCAGGGGACCGTCGCCGACATGCTCAAGAGCACCGACTTCACGCCGGGCAAGGGCATCGACTTCGACCAGGTCGGCAGTGTCCTGCTGTTCGCGCTCTGCACCTACGTCGTCGCCGGCCTGCTGATGGCGGTGGCGACCCGGCTCGTCAACCGGTCCGTCAACCGCACGATGTACCGGCTGCGCGAGGACGTCCAGGCGAAGCTGTCCCGGCTGCCGCTCTCCTACTTCGACAAGCGGCAGCGCGGCGAGGTGCTCTCCCGCGCCACCAACGACATCGACAACATCGGCCAGACCCTCCAGCAGTCGATGGGCCAGCTCATCAACTCGCTGCTCACCATCATCGGCGTGCTCGCGGTGATGTTCTGGGTGTCCTGGATCCTGGCGCTGGTGGCCCTGGTCACCGTGCCGCTGTCCTTCCTGGTCGCGACCCGCATCGGCAAGCGCTCGCAGCCGCACTTCGTGCAGCAGTGGCGCTCCACCGGCAAGCTGAACGCCCACGTCGAGGAGATGTACACCGGGCACACCCTGGTGAAGGTGTTCGGCCGGCAGGAGGAGTCGGCGCAGCAGTTCGCCGAGCAGAACGAGGCGCTGTACGAGGCCGGGTTCAAGGCGCAGTTCAACAGCGGCATCATGCAGCCGCTGATGATGTTCGTGTCGAACCTGAACTACGTGCTGGTGGCCGTGGTAGGCGGTCTGCGGGTCGCCTCCGGCGCCCTGTCCATCGGTGACGTCCAGGCCTTCATCCAGTACTCCCGGCAGTTCTCGATGCCGCTGACCCAGGTCGCCTCCATGGCCAACCTGGTGCAGTCCGGGGTCGCCTCCGCCGAGCGGATCTTCGAACTCCTCGACGCGGAGGAGCAGGAGGCCGACCCGGTTCCCGGCGAGCGCCCCGCCGAACTGCGCGGCCGGGTCGCCCTGGAGCACGTCTCCTTCCGCTACGACCCGGAGAAGCCGCTCATCGAGGACCTCTCCCTCACGGTGGAGCCGGGCCACACGGTCGCGATCGTCGGCCCGACCGGCGCCGGCAAGACCACGCTGGTCAACCTCCTCATGCGGTTCTACGACGTCTCCGGCGGCCGGATCACCCTCGACGGGGTCGACATCACCCGCATGTCCCGGGACGAACTCCGCGCCGGCATCGGCATGGTGCTTCAGGACACCTGGCTGTTCGGCGGCTCCATCGCGGAGAACATCGCGTACGGCGCGGCCCGCGAGGTCACCCGGGGCGAGATCGAGGAGGCGGCACGGGCCGCCCACGCCGACCGGTTCGTCCGGACCCTGCCCGACGGCTACGACACGGTCATCGACGACGAGGGCACGGGGGTCAGCGCCGGTGAGAAGCAGCTCATCACCATCGCGCGCGCCTTCCTGTCCGACCCGACGATCCTCGTCCTCGACGAAGCGACGTCGTCGGTCGACACCCGTACCGAGGTCCTGATCCAGAAGGCGATGGCCAAACTGGCGGACGGGCGGACGTCGTTCGTGATCGCGCACCGCCTTTCGACGATCCGGGACGCGGACACCATCCTCGTGATGGAGAACGGCTCGATCGTGGAACAGGGCGCGCACGCCGAGCTGCTGGCCGCGGACGGGGCGTACGCGCGGCTGTACAAGGCGCAGTTCGCGCAGGCGGTGGCCGAGGTGGACTGAGCGGGTGCGGTGCGCTGTGGGCGCGGGCGGGGGATTCACCCACCCGCGCTTGCGGGGTGCCTCCCCCAGCCTTCGGCCGGGGGGACCCCCAGCGCCCACCCGTGCCGCCCCAGCGGCACGACTGCCCGCGGCTGGATGAACGACACGGCGGGGCAGCGCCCCGTAAGGGGCGCTGGGAAGGCTGGGGGAGGAACTGCGCGACCAGCCCCCACGCACCCGCAGCCGGCGTCAGTCCAGGTAACCCCGAAGCTGATCCGCAAATGCATGGTCCCGGAGCTTGTTCAAGGTCTTGGACTCGATCTGGCGAATTCGCTCCCGCGTCACACCGAAAATCCGCCCTATCTCCTCCAGCGTCCGAGGCCGCCCGTCGGCCAGGCCGTACCGCAGCTGGACGACCTTCCGCTCCCGCTCCCCGAGCGTGGACAGCACCGCCTCCAGGTGCTCCCGCAGCAGCAGGAACGCCGCCGACTCGACCGGGCTCGCCGCGTCGCCGTCCTCGATGAGGTCACCGAGGGCGACGTCGTCCTCCTCGCCCACCGGGGCGTGCAGGGACACCGGCTCCTGGGCGAGGCGGAGTACCTCACCCACCCGCTCCGGCGCCAGGTCCAGGTGCGCGGCGACCTCGTCCGGCGTCGGCTCGTGGCCCCGCTCCTGGAGCATCCGGCGCTGGACCCGGACGACGCGGTTGATCAGCTCCACCACGTGCACGGGGACGCGGATCGTGCGGGCCTGGTCGGCGAGGGCCCGGGACATGGCCTGGCGGATCCACCAGGTCGCGTACGTGGAGAACTTGTAGCCGCGGGCGTAGTCGAACTTCTCCACGGCGCGGATCAGCCCGAGGTTGCCCTCCTGCACCAGGTCGAGCATGGTCAGGCCGCGGCCGACGTACCGTTTCGCGACCGACACCACCAGCCGCAGGTTCGCCTCGATGAGGCGGCGCTTGGCCATCCGGCCCATGACGACCAGCCGGTCCAGGTCCAGCGCCAGCTCGCTGTCGAGGTCGGGGGTGCTGCCCAGCTTCTCCTCGGCGAACAGGCCGGCCTCGACGCGGCGGGCGAGTTCGACCTCCTCGGCGGCGGTGAGCAGCGGGATGCGGCCGATCTCACGCAGGTACTGGCGGAACAGGTCGGAGGAGGGCCCGGCGGTGTCGGCGCGGGCGGCGGCCCGCGGCTCGGCGGGCTCGGGCTCGGGCTCCGCGTCGGGGGCATCGGCCGCGAGTTCCTCGGGAGCCGGGCCGTCCGGCTCGGTCTCGGGGTGCAGCGCGGCCCGGCTCTGCGGTGGTACGCCGGCATGGCCGCCGCTGTCGGCTTCCGGCTCGTCCGTGAGCGTGCTGCTGTCTGTCTGGGTCAGGGTCTGGGTCTGCACGGGGGCGACCTCCTGGATGATCGCTGCCAGGGGGTACGGCAGCGGTACTTCGGGGGCGGAGACGACGGCCTCGCCGCTGTCCGTCCCGTACGCGACGAGTGGAACGGCGGGGGTGTGGGACCCGTCCGGGACGGGCCGGCCGCGCTCCGAGGACTCAGGCACCGCACCCCAGTGTGGGGTAAGACACATCGCCGCCACGAGGGGCGTGCGGTGACTTTTTGCGTCCGGTCCGTGACCGCGCGGTTATCCTGCCGGCCGGCCGGGGCTCAGAGGGCGGCGGGACCCTGCTCGCGCAGCGCCTGCCCGTACTGCTGGAGCACCCACAACTCGTTCTGCACGGCGGCGAGTTGGGCAGGGTCGCCGCCGTTGCCGAGGCGGGTGAGGGTGATCTGGATCTCGTGGATACGCCGGTCGACGGCGCGGCGGCGGACGGTCACGAGTTGCTCGCCCGCGTAGTTCTCGTCGACCGTGCGGCGCATGATCGCCTCGACGGCGAGTTCGGTGACCATCGCCCGGACCGTGTCGTCGGCGGCGGCCTCGCGGACGCGGACCAGGTACTCCTGCGGGTCCTGCACGCCGTACTCGGCGCCGCCCGCCTCCATGATGGTCCGGCGTACGGCCGCGTAGGGCTCGGCGGTGAACTCGTCGATGCCATAGGCGTCGAAGGCCGGGGAGACCAGCTCGGGGCGCTGGAGGGCGAGCTTCAGCAGCTCGCGCTCGGTGGCGTAGACGGCGTTGCGCAGGTTGAGGGCGGGCCCGGAGACGGCGGGGCGGGCCGCGCCGGAGCCGTACGACGGCTGCTGCGGGCCGCGCGCCGGGCCGCCGGCCCCCCTGCCACCGCCGCCGCCCTTCTCGCGGGCCCAACGGGCCAGCTGGGCGACCCGCTTCACCACGAACTGGGTGTCGAGGATGCCGAGCATGCCGGCGAGCTGGACGGCGACCTCGTGCTGGGCGCCGCTGTTCTTGATCCGGGCGACGACCGGCGCCGCCTCGTCCAGTGCGGCCGCGCGGCCCGCCGGGGTGTCCAGGTCGTAGCGGGCGACGATCTGGCGGAGCGCGAACTCGAAGAGCGGGGTGCGGGGTTCGGTCAGGTCGGCGACCGCCTCGTCGCCCTTGGCCAGGCGCAGCTCGCAGGGGTCCATGCCGTCGGGGGCGATGGCGATGTACGTCTCGGCGGCGAACTTCTGGTCGTCCTCGAAGGCGCGCAGGGCCGCCTTCTGCCCGGCCGCGTCGCCGTCGAAGGTGAAGATCACGCGGGCGCTGCCGTTGTCCATCAGGAGCCGGCGCAGGATCTTGATGTGGTCGCCGCCGAAGGCCGTGCCGCAGGTGGCGATCGCGGTCGTCACCCCGGCCAGGTGGCAGGCCATGACGTCGGTGTAGCCCTCGACCACGACCGCGCGGCTGGCCTTCGCGATGTGCTGCTTGGCGAGGTCGATGCCGTACAAGACCTGGGACTTCTTGTAGATCGCGGTATCGGGCGTGTTGAGGTACTTGGGCCCGTTGTCCGCCTCGTAGAGCTTGCGGGCGCCGAAGCCGACGACCTCGCCGCCGATGTCCCGGATCGGCCACATCAGGCGGCCGCGGAAGCGGTCGATGGGCCCGCGCCGTCCCTCCTGGGACAGCCCCGACAGCAGCAGCTCCTTGTCGGTGAAGCCCTGGCCGCGCAGGTAGCGGGTGAGGTGGTCCCAGCCCTGCGGGCTGTAGCCGACGCCGAAGTGCACGGCGGCGGCCTGGTCGAAGCCGCGCTCGGCGAGGAAGACCCGGCCGGTCTCGGCCTCGGGGCTGGTCGCGAGCTGCTCCGCGTACCAGGCGGCGGCGATCTTGTGCGCCTCCACCAGGCGGATGCGCTCGCCGCGCTGGTGGGAGGGGTTGTAGCCGCCCTCCTCGTAGCGCAGGGTGATGCCGGCGCGGGCGGCCAGCCGCTCGACCGCCTCCGAGAAGGAGAGGTGGTCGACCTTCATCACGAAGGTGAGGGTGTCGCCGCCCTCCTGGCAGCCGAAGCAGTGGAAGAGTCCCTTGCTCGGGCTGACCTGGAAGGACGGCGACTTCTCGTCGTGGAACGGGCACAGGCCCTTCAGGTTCCCGCCGCCCGCGTTGCGCAGCTGGAGGTACTCGGACACGACGGCGTCGATCGGGACCGCGTCCCGTACCGCCTTCACATCCTCGTCATTGATCCGTCCAGCCACGGATGAATTCTACGGTCACCGAAGCGCCCCGAAGGGGCGCTGGGGGTACCCCCGGCCGAAGGCTGGGGGAGGAACTGCGCGACCAGCCCCCACGCACCCGCACCCGCGAGACGACAGAACCCCGCAGCCCCTTAGGCGAGCGAATCCAACGGCACATGCGGATCCGCCAAGGCATCCGTGTCCACCACCGCCCGCGCGGTGATCAGCCGCTGGATCGGCTCTGTGACATCCCACACGTTCACGTTCATCCCGGCCAGCACCCGCCCCTCCTTCACCCAGAACGCGATGAACTCCCGCTTCCCCGCGTCCCCCCGGATCACCACCTGGTCGTACGACCCGGGCGGCGCCCACCCGCTGTACTCCATGCCCAGGTCGTACTGGTCGGTGAAGAAGTAGGGCACCCGGTCGTAGGCGAGGTCCTGCCCCAGCATCGAGCGGGCCGCGGCCGGGCCGCCGTTCAGCGCGTTGGCCCAGTGCTCCACGCGGAGCCTCGTGTCGAACAGCGCGTGCGGGAACGCGGCCACGTCGCCGGCCGCGTAGATGTCCGGGTCGGACGTCCGCAGCCGTTCGTCGACGACGATGCCGCCGCCGTCGGCCCGGTCGGCCAGCTCCAGCCCGGCCGCCTCGGCCAGCCCGACCCGCGGCGCCGCGCCGATCGCCGCGAGGACGTCGTGCGCCGGGTGCTCCTCGCCGTCGTCGGTGCGCGCGGCCAGCACCATGCCGTCCTGGCCGACGATCTCGGTGAGCCGTACCCCGAAGCGGAACCGGACGCCGTGCTCCTGGTGCAGCTGGGCGAAGACGTTGCCCAGTTCGGGCCCGAGCACGCTGTGCAGCGGGGTCTGGCCGTGCTCGATGACGGTGACCTCGGCGCCGTACGTCCGGGCGGCCGCCGCGACCTCCAGGCCGATCCAGCCGGCGCCCGCGATGACGAGGTGCCCGTTGTCCCGGCCGAGCGCGGTGAGGACGCCCTTGAGGCGCTCGGCGTGCGCGAGGCGGCGCAGGTGGTGGACGCCGGCCAGGTCGGTGCCGGGGATGTCGAGGCGGCGCGGCTCCGCTCCGGTGGCGAGCAGCAGCTTGTCGTAGCGGACCAGCGTGCCGTCGTCGCCGAACCGGACGGTCTTGGCGGCGCGGTCGATGCGGTCCACGGTCTGGCCGAGGTGCAGTTCGATGTCGTGCTGCGCGTACCAGGCGGGCTCGTGCACGAAGACGCTGTCGCGTTCCGCCTTGCCGAGCAGGTAGCCCTTGGAGAGCGGCGGCCGCTCGTAGGGGTGGTCGCGCTCGTCGCAGATCAGTATCACCCGGCCGGTGAAGCCCTCGGCTCGGAGCGTCTCGGCCGCCTTCGCACCGGCGAGTCCGCCTCCGACGATGACGAATGTCTGGTCCGCGTCGACCACTTGATGCCTCCTCGTAAGGGTGCCGCCACATATGCCGCCCACATGCGCCGCACTGCGAGCCTCCCGCACGCAGCGTGATGCGGGAAGAGGGAGTGACCCCCGCTGACGCGATCATGACCCGATCAGGCGACAGAGAGTCACAAAGTGTTCACATACGTCCGGTCAGCCGCGCGTGCAGGGAGCGTGCGGAGGCGTCGGTGAGCGACGCGATCTGATCGACGATCACCCGTTTGCGGGCTTGGTCGTCGTCGGCCGCGTCGAACAGCGCCCGGAACTGCGGGTCGAGTCCGTCGGGGGCGCGGGCGGTGAGCGCCTCGGCGAGTTCCGCGACGACGACCCGCTGGTCGGCGCGGAGCCGCTCCTGCTCGGCGCGCTGCATGACGTACCGGTGGGCGATGGCCTTGAGCACCGCGCACTCCGTCCTGGCCTCGCGCGGTACGACGAGTTCGGCGCCGTAGCGGGTGAGCCGGCCGCTGCCGTACCGCTCGCGGGTGGCGCTCTCCGCGGCCAGGCAGAACCGGCCGATGAGCTGGCTGGTGGCGTCCTTGAGGCGGGCCTGGGCGACCGCGGTGCCGTCGTAGCCGTGCGGCCACCACTCCTCGTCCTGGAGCCGGTCGAGGGCGGCGGCGAGTTCGGCGGGGTCGGTGCCGGCGGGCACGTACAGGCGGACGGCGACGGCGAACACCTCCTGCCGCTCCGGCTCCGCGCGCAGGCTGCCGGGGTCGATGTGACCGGCGTGCAGGCCGTCCTCGACGTCGTGCACGGAGTAGGCGACGTCGTCCGACCAGTCCATGACCTGGGCCTCGAAGCAGGTACGGGTGCCGGGGGCCTCCTTGCGGACCCAGTCGAAGACGGGCCGGTCGTCCTCGTAGACGCCGAACTTGGGGGACGCCGGGTCGGTGGGGTGCGCGCCGCGCGGCCACGGGTACTTGGTGGCCGCGTCCAGGGCGGCGCGGGTGAGGTTGAGGCCGACGGAGCCCTCCGGGGTGAACCGCTTGGGCTCGATGCGGGTGAGGAGCCGCAGGGACTGGGCGTTGCCCTCGAAGCCGCCGCAGTCGTCCGCGAACTCGTTCAGCGCCTGCTCGCCGTTGTGCCCGAAGGGCGGGTGGCCGAGGTCGTGGGAGAGGCAGGCGGCCTCCACGAGGTCGGGGTCGCAGCCGAGGGCCGCGCCCAGCTCCCGGCCGACCTGGGCGCATTCGAGGGAGTGGGTGAGGCGGGTGCGGGGGCTGGCGTCCCACGCCTGGGTGGAGGCGCCGGGGGTGACGACCTGGGTCTTGCCGGCGAGTCTTCTCAGGGCGGCGGAGTGCAGGATGCGGGCGCGGTCGCGCTGGAAGGCGGTGCGGCCGGGGCGTTTGTCGGGTTCGGGGGCCCAGCGGTCGGCTGACGCCGGGTCGTAGGCCGAAGAGGGTGCGGGTGCGGTGCCTGCCATGGTTCGACAGTACGGGGCGGTAGTGACAAATGGGTGTTTGGTACGCCTACTGATCTGCCGGGTCGGGTTGCGTTTGCGGGTGCGCGTGCGGGGGGCTTGCCGCGCCCACGCGGCGGTAGCCGCAAATCAAACACAGCCCCGCGCCCCTTTTCGGGTCGGCCCGGTGGACCCGCCTTCTTGGGGGCGCGGGGAACTGCGCGACCAGCCCCCAGGCACCCGCAGCGGTCCACGCACCGCTAGGCGGCTGCCGTCACCGGTGTTGCCAGTGCCTGCTCGTAACGGTGGAGGACCAGCCCTGCCATCGCGTCGTGGGCCCCCAGGGGAGCCGCGGCGATCCACGGGGCGTGTGCCGCGCACTCGGTGGCGAAGCGGCCGGGGGCCGTGAAGTAGGAGGCGACGGCGATGTGGCGGCCGCCCCTCGCCCGCAGGGCGGTGACCGCCTCCGGGACCGTCGGGGCCGCTGCCGAGGCATAGGCCGGGAGGACCGGGACACCCAGGCGGGCGGCGAGGAGGCCGGCCATGCGGGTGGTGTCGACCCCGGCGTCGGGGTCCCGGGAACCCGCCGCCGCCAGGACCACGGCGCTCGCGGGCCTAGGGCGCCAGCCCGCCTCCAGCAGCCGGGCGTGCAGCGTGTCGGCCAGGAGGGGGTGCGGGCCCAGCGGGGCGGCGACGCGCGTACGGGCGCCGGCGGCGGCCGCGGTCTCCGGGATGTCCCGCTTGACGTGGTAGCCGCGGCCGAGCAGGAGCGGGACGAGGACGGCCTCGGTGTCCCCGAGGGCGGCGAGGGTGTCCGGCAGCAGCGGCTCGTTCAGTTCGATGTGACCGAGGTGCACGGGCAGGCCGGGCCGCAGCGCGCGCACCCGGTCCATGAGCGCCCGCACGGTGCTGAGCGCGCGCGGGTCGCGGCTGCCGTGGGCCACCAGGACCAGGGCGGGCGGGCCGGGGCGCGGGGAGAGGTCGGTCACCGTCATGCGAAGATCCTCGCCGGGCGAGGTTGCACGCCCGTTGCCTTACCGTCACGAGTCTTTTCCGGCGCTTCACGGCAGGGCCCCGCACCCTGTGAGCGAACCGGAACCTCCTGCGCTGCGTCCTCCATGGTCGAAGCCCACGGGGAGCACAAGGGGGGAACGAGCGTATGAGGATCCGCCGACCGCAGCTGCCCGAGACCCGTACCGGCCGGCGGCGCCTGGTGCAGGGCGTGATGGCCGCGTGCGTGCTGGCGCTGCTGCCCGCCACCTGGCTGTACGTCTCGACGGCCGGCCGGCTGCGCACGGTGGCGGACGTGCCGCGCGCCGACGTCGCGGTCGTCTTCGGCGCCGGCCTGTGGGACGGCGAGCCCTCGCCGTACCTCGCCAACCGCCTGAACGCGGCGGCGACGCTGTACGAGGAGGGCCGGGTCAAGGTCGTCCTCGTCACCGGCGACAACAGCCGGAAGGACTACGACGAGCCGGACGCCATGCGCACCTACCTGACCGGGCACGGCGTCCCCGGCAGCCGCATCGTCAGCGACTACGCCGGGTTCGACACCTGGGACTCGTGCGTCCGCGCGAAGAAGATCTTCGGCGTGGACCGGGCCGTACTGATCAGCCAGGGGTTCCACATCCGTCGGGCGGTGGCGCTGTGCGAGGCGGCGGGGGTGGAGTCGTACGGCGTCGGGGTCGACGCCAAGCACGACGTGACCTGGTACTACGGCGGCACGCGGGAGGTCTTCGCGGCCGGGAAGGCGGCCCTGGACGCGCTCTTCGAGCCGAACCCCCGGTTCCTCGGGAAGAAGGAACCGGGGGTGGCCGAGGCCCTGGCCGCGGCGGCGCGCTAGGTGTGCTGTCCCGGAGGCGCGGGTCCGTCGGTCGTCGCGTGACCGTCACCGGGCCGGTCGGGGGGGCCGGGGGGTTGGAGGCCGCCGTCGGGACTCCAGCGGCCGAGATCGCGGGTGCGGACCATGAAGCGGCCCCCGCCGAGGAACGGGTCGGGGCGTACCGTTCGGCCGACAAGGGTGGTTAATAAGCCAGTTGTTGTGCGGGTTCCGTGCCACGGGGACGGTGGCGGACCCGGGAGCCCGTCGGCCCGGGCGGGGCCGGTGCCCATGGCCGGCGGTCCGGTGGCTGGTTCTCACGATGGCTTTGACACCGCGGGGAGTTGACCGTTTCGGCCGTGCAACACGGGTCCGTCACGGGACGTAACACAGTGCAAGCACGCTGGTCGACGCGGAGACCGCCTCGACGCCCGCCCACCGCCCGTACCGCGCCCCGCGGTTCGGGACGGCCCTGTCGCCCCTGCCAACCGGGCGGGCGCCGAGGTCTCTGCGGGGGCAGCCCGGTCAGCCGTGGCCGAGCCAGTCGCCGGCGTGGATGCGCCGCCCGCCGGTGCGCAGTCTCCCGGCCACGACGGGGCCGGCGACGTACACCCAGGCCCGGACCGCGGCCCCGTCCCGCAGCCGTACGACGTCCCGCGCGACGCGTACGTACAGGCTCGCCGGGTCCTGGGGCACGCACTCCTCCAACGCGTCGAGTTCCACGAGGAGTCGGTCGTACGACTCGGGCCGCGCGGTGACGAGTTCGCCGCGCACCGCCGCCGGGCCGGGCTCCTCGACGGCGTAGGGATAGCCGGGTCCGTCGTAGAGCACCGCGCCGTCGAGGCGGCCGGGTTCCTCGGTCTCCGTCCGTCCCCGCAGGTAGGCGTCGTGGTTGACCTCGCCCGGGCGGAGCGTGCCGTAGACGAAGAACGGGAGGCGGCGGGGGTTCCGGGTGGTCACAGGAAGGATTCTGCACCCCCTCCACCTCCACACACATCTCCATGGAGGCGCTATGGACATGACATGTCACGCCCTCTTAAATCTCAGTCGTCATCAGCGCCACCCCCACGCCTTCGAGGCGCATCTCCGAGGAGACCGATGAGCCGGACACGGAACACCCGAGCCTCCCGTCTCGCCACGGCCGGCGTCGCCGCCACCACCGCGACCCTGCTGGCCGCCGCACTCTCCCCCGCCGCCCACGCCGACGCGAGACCGTCCCGGGCCACCGCGATCTCCAACGCGGCACAGGCACTCGTCCAGCACGCCACCGCCCTCGGCCTCACGTCCGCCGAGGGCACCTCGGTCCGCGACGTGATCGTGGACGGGAACGGCACCCAGCACGTCCGCTACGACCGCACCTACCGCGAACTCCCGGTCCTGGGAGGCGACTTCGTCGTCCACCTCAAGTCGGACGGCGCCTACCGCAGCGCCGACCGCGCGACCCGCGGCCGGATATCCCTGGCGTCGATCGTCCCCGACGTCTCCGCCCCGAAGGCCGCCGACCTCGCGGTCAACGCGCTGCGGGCGGCCAACCTCGGCGACGCGCTGAAGCAGGTGCAGGCCAAGCCGCAGCTGGTCGTCGACGCCCTGCACGGCACCCCGAAGCTCGCCTGGCGCACCAACGCCGTCGGCAAGGACTCGCTCGGCAACCCGGTCGCCCGCACGGTGCTGACGGACGCCCGCACCGGCGCCCAGATCGACGCCTGGGACAGCATCGAGACGGCGACCGGCGACGGCAAGTCGCTGTACAGCGGCACGGTCCCGCTGCAGACGACGCAGTCCGGCTCGACGTACAACCTGACGGACCCGACGCGCGGCAACACGTACACGGGCGACGCGGCGAACAAGACGGACCTGTGCATCTTCGGCATCTGCATCAGCCGGGCGCCGTCCACGGTGTTCACGGACGCCGACAACCACTGGGGCACGGGCGCCGCTTCGGACCGCTCCTCGGCCGCGGTCGACGCCCAGTACGGCACCAACGAGACCTGGGACTACTACAAGAACGTCCACGGCCGCAACGGCATCGCCGGCGACGGCAAGGGCTCGTACAACCGCGTCCACTACGGCAACAGCTACAACAACGCCTTCTGGGACGACAGCTGCTTCTGCATGACGTACGGCGACGGTGACGGGACGACCTTCGGCCCGCTGGTGGCGCTCGACGTGGCGGGCCACGAGATGACGCACGGCGTCACCTCGAAGACGGCCGCGCTGACGTACTCGGGCGAGTCCGGCGGCCTGAACGAGGCGACCTCCGACATCCTCGGCACGCTGGTGGAGTGGTACGCCAACAACTCCTCCGACCCCGGCGACTACCTGATCGGCGAGAAGATCGTCCGCTCCGGCTTCGGCAAGACGGCACTGCGATACATGGACCAGCCGTCGAAGGACGGGAGTTCTGCCGACTACTGGAGTTCGTCGGTGGGCAATCTGGACGTCCACTACTCCTCCGGCGTCGCGAACCACTTCGCGTACCTGCTCGCGGAGGGCAGCGGCGCGAAGACCATCAACGGCGTGAGCTACAACTCCCCGACGTACAACGGCTCGACGGTGACGGGAATCGGGAGGGACAAGCTGGGCGCCATCTGGTACCGCGCCCTGACGGTCTACATGACGTCCTCGACGAACTACGCGGGCGCCCGCACGGCGACCCTCAACGCGGCGAAGGACCTGTACGGCAACGGCAGTGCGGAGTACAACGCGGTGGCGGCGGCGTGGAGCGCGGTGAACGTGAACTGAGCGGCGGCCGGCGCGCATGAGTACGGCCGCCCCGGTGCTCCGGCATCCCGTGAACGAACCGGGGCGGCCGTCACATACACCCCAGACAACGGGGAATAGCGCAATTCAAGGAATCACGGAATCGTGACACCCGGGAATGCCGGACACTTCCCGAGCGGATCCCATGATGACGGTGTGCAGTTTCGGTGACGATATGCGGAATTCCCGAACTCCTTTGTCCGGGCGACCACTTGCGGCAATTCCCGGAGTCGACTAACTAGATAAATCATGAACTTGTTCAGCCGCCCCCACACGTCCCGGCGCACCCCCACACCCCCCTCACGCCCCGCTGCCGCCCCCACCTCGGCCCCCGTCCTCCTGGACCCCGCCCTCGCCGCCCTCACCGGCGAGTGGATCATCGACCCGGCACACAGCAGGATCGGGTTCTCGGTCCGGCACGCGATGGTGACGACGGTCCGCGGGGCCTTCACCGAGTACAAGAGCCGCCTCTACTTCGACGGCCGCGACCCGTCCCGCTCGCAGGCGGAGATCATCCTGTCCACGGCGAGCGTCGACACCGGCGTGGAGCAGCGGGACGCCCACCTGGTGGGCCGCGACTTCCTGGACGCCGCGACCCACCCCCGCATGCGCTTCCAGAGCACGGCGGTACGCCTGAAGGCACCGGACGTCTACGTCATGACCGGCGACCTGACCATCAAAAACACGACGCGCCCGGTGGACCTGGAGCTCACCTACATCGGCAACGTCACGGACCCCTTCGGCTACCAGCGCGTCGGCTTCGACGGCACCACCACCATCAACCGCATGGACTGGGGGCTGGTGTACAACTCCCGACTGGCCGAGGGCGGGGCGATGGTGAGCGAGACGGTGCGGCTGCAGTTCGACATCGCGGCGATCCGGATGGTGCCGGAGGGCGGGACGCCGTAGCGCTGCGGCTGCGGCCCGGACGTCCCGCTCACGCGCCTTCGGTCCCGTATTCGGCACCGCCCCTGAGGGGGTCACCCGTTCACTCCCCCCGGCCCCCACCATTCGTGTGTTCTTCATACCGGTGCCCGTGCGACCCCTTTGACCTGCTCGGATTCGCCCGCAACGGGCATCCCGGCCCCCCTCCGTGACACCCGTTCAACCCAAACCTGACGGTGCCTCAGGGAGCGGGGCCGGGCGGTTGGCTTTTACCTCGGAAGAGCAAGGGAGTGGACGACCTCGACCGAGGGAGCACCATGCGACGCACCGCCCGTCTGGTGACCGGGACCGCGCTGGCCGTGGTCACGGCCGGACTCGCCGTCGCGCCGGCGTACGGTGGCGGCACCGGCAGCCTCGACGTGTACCCGTCGACCGCGTCGGCAGGCGCCCAGGTCACGGTGAACACGGCCGCCTGCGGTGAGAAGGGAACGGCGGTCGGGGACGCCGGCTCGGTCGGTGCCGGCACGTTCACCCTTGCGCCGAGCACGCACGAAGGCGAGGCGATCGGGCAGTTCCAGGTGCCGCCGAGCGCGCAACCGGGGACGTACGAGATCGTCGCGAGGTGCGCCGAGGGGAACCGGCAGGTGACCGGGGACCTGGTGGTGGCACTGGCGCCGGCCGCGGGGCAGCAGGTGCAGCCCCACGGCAGTGTGAAGACGGGGGTCGGTGGTGCCCTTGGCCCCGACCCCGTGCAGACCGCGGCAGGCGTGGCGGCTCTGGCCGTCGCCGCCGCGGGCGGTACCTGGCTCCTGCATCGCCGGGCGAGAGGCGATGTGATCTGACGGACACCCTCCGCTGTCCGTCCGCCGGTACCGCACATCCCACCCCCTCCGGGTCCGACGCCCCTCGCGGCCCGGAGGGGGAGGGGGTCACGTCCGTCCCTCAGGGAGAGGGGTTCGCATGCGCAGGATCGGGGACACCGCGATAGCCACCGTGACCGTCATGGCCCTCGGCTCCGGCGTGTGGCTCCTGGGCCCCGGCATCGGACCGCACACCGCGCCGCCCCAGCCGTCCGCCGCCGAGGGCCGCCCCGACCCCGGCGAGGAAGCCCTCGAAGCCCCCGCGCTGCCGCCCTCCCCGCCCACCCGCATCCGCATCCCCGCCATCCGCGTGAACGCCCCCCTCATGGGCCTCGCCCTCACCCCCTCGGGCAGCCTCGACGTCCCGCCCGCCGGGGAGAAGAACCTCGCCGGCTGGTACGAGGCCGGGACCACCCCCGGCGAGACCGGCACCGCCGTCGTCGCCGGGCACGTCGACAACACCGAGGGCCCCGCCGTCTTCTACGACCTCGGCGCCCTCAGGCGCGGCGCGGCCATCGAGGTGGACCGGCAGGACAGGAGCGTCGCCGTGTTCAGCGTCGACGCGGTGGAGGTCTACCAGGCCCGCGACTTCCCCGACGAGAAGGTGTACGGCGCCGCGAAACGCCCCGAACTCCGGGTCATCACCTGCGGCGGCGGCTACTCGCGCACCACGGGTTACCAGGGGAACGTCGTCGTCTTCGCCCACCTGACCGGAACCCGCTGACCGACCCACGGCAACCCGCGCACCGGCGACCGGAAGCCGCTGACCGACGACCGACAACCCGCCGACCGCCGACAGGCGACCGCCCCGACCGGAAGCCGCTGACCGACGACCGACAACCCGCCGACCGCCGACAGGCGACCGCCCCGACCGGAAGCCGCTGACCGACGACCGACAACCCGCCGACCGCCGGGGAAACGACCGGCGACCGGCGACCGGCGACCGGTGGGAAACGGCCGCCGCGTGCTTCGAGGGCGACGTACACAACCGCGTCCCCGCGTAACCGGTTCCGCCGCCGCCCCGCCCTCTCCCGTCGCCGTCCCGCCCACCTGCGGGGCAGGCCGGCCGCCGCCCCCGTGTTTCCTTCGGCTCACAGCCCCTGCCGGCCCTCTCCCCGGACCCCTCACACCCTCTCCCCGCCGCCGAAGAGGGCAGCGTTCCTCCTGGGAAACAGCGGTGATGCGGCCGGGTAACGTCGGCGCCGCAGGCTCCTGGGTATGACCTCGAATACGCGTGTGGTGGTGACGGGCGGGACGCCCGAGGCACCCGTCGGCGCGCGGGAGCACCGCCCGTGCGGCCGGGTGCCGCTCGCCGAGGTGCCGACCGGCCGCCGCCACACCCCCGAGGCGACCGACGGCCCCACACCCGCCGTGCCCGGCAGCCCTCGGCTCCGCCCGGTGCCCGCCCTGCTCCCCAACGACGGAGGCTCCTGATGACCGCCACCCCCGGGGCCACCCCCACGATCGTGCTCGTCGGCCACGGCATGGTCGGTCAGCGCTTCCTGGAGGCGCTCGCCGAGCGCGGCCTGACCGCCACGCACCGCGTGGTCGTGCTGTGCGAGGAGCCGCGCCCCGCCTACGACCGCGTCGCCCTCACCTCGTACTTCTCGGGCCGGACCCCCGACGAACTCTCCCTGACCGACCTGGAGTTCATCGACGCACACGGCATCGAGCTGTACGTCGGCGACCCGGCGGAGACCATCGACCGCACGGCGCGGACGGTGACGGCCAGGTCCGGCAGGGCCTTCGCGTACGACACGCTCGTACTCGCCACCGGCTCCTACCCGTTCGTGCCCCCGGTCCCCCACAAGGACGCCACGGGCTGCTTCGTCTACCGCACCATCGAGGACCTGCTCGCGATCGAGGAGTACGCGAAGTCGAGGGCGGCCGTGGGCGCGGTGGTCGGCGGCGGGCTGCTGGGGCTGGAGGCGGCCGGGGCGCTGAAGGGGCTCGGACTCACCTCCCACATCGTGGAGTTGGCGCCGCGGCTGATGCCGGTGCAGGTGGACGAGGGCGGGGGCGCGGCCCTGCTGCGCACCATCGAGGAGATGGGCCTGACGGTCCACACCGGCGTCGGCACGCAGGAGATCGTGGTCGACTCCGCGGGCGCCGTGACGGGGATGAGGCTGTCCGACGGCTCCGAACTCGCCACCGACCTGGTGGTGTTCAGCGCCGGTGTCCGGCCGCGGGACCAGCTCGCCCGGGACTGCGGTCTGACGGTCGGCGAGCGCGGCGGCATCACGGTGGACGAGCAGTGCCGCACGGTCTCCGACCCGCACGTGTTCGCGATCGGCGAGTGCGCGCTGGCGGCGGACGGCCGGGTCTACGGGCTGGTGGCGCCGGGCTACGAGCAGGCCGAGACGGCCGCGGCTGCCCTCGCGGCCGACGAGGCCGAGCAGCTGACCTTCACCGGCGCCGACCTGTCCACGAAGCTGAAGCTGCTCGGCGTGGACGTGGCCTCCTTCGGCGACGCGCACGGCACGGCCGGGGACTGCCTGGACGTCGTGTACTCCGACGCCCGTTCCGGCCTGTACAAGAAGCTGGTCATCGGCCGGGACGGCACCCTGCTCGGCGGCATCCTGGTCGGCGACGCGGACGCGTACGGCACCCTGAAGGCCTTCACCGGTTCGGTGCCGCCGGTCCCGCCCGAGTCGCTGGTGCTGCCGGCCGGCGCCGGTGAGTCCGTCCAGCTCGGCCCGGCCGCGCTGCCCGACGACGCGGTGATCTGCTCCTGCAACAACGTCCGCAAGGGCACGATCCGCGGCGCGGTCACGGAGCACGGCTGCACCACCGTGCCCGAGGTGAAGAAGTGCACCAAGGCCGGTACGACGTGCGGCAGTTGCGTCAAGGTGCTCGGCCAGCTGGTCACCGCCGAGCTGGAGGCGTCCGGCGTCGAGGTCGACAAGGGCCTGTGCGGCTGCTTCGCGCAGACCCGCGAGGAGCTGTACGAGATCGTCCTGGCGCTGCGCATCAACACCTACCGGGATCTGCTCGACCGGTACGGCCGGGAGGCCGCCCGGGGCGGCGACGGCTGCGAGGTCTGCAAGCCGGCGGTGGCGTCGGTCATCGCCTCCCTCGCCCCGACGATCGGCGCGAGCGGTTACGTGCTGGACGGCGAACAGGCGGCGCTCCAGGACAGCAACGACCACTTCCTCGCCAACCTCCAGAAGAACGGCTCCTACTCGGTCGTCCCGCGCATCCCCGGCGGCGAGATCACCCCCGAGGGCCTGATCACGATCGGCGAGATCGCCCGTGACTTCGGCCTCTACACGAAGATCACCGGCGGCCAGCGGATCGACATGTTCGGCGCGCGCGTCGAACAGCTCCCGCTGATCTGGATGCGGCTGGTGGACGCCGGTTTCGAGTCGGGCCACGCGTACGGAAAGGCGCTGCGGACCGTCAAGTCCTGCGTGGGGTCGACCTGGTGCCGCTACGGCGTCCAGGACTCGGTCCGGATGGCGATCGACCTGGAGCTGCGCTACCGGGGGCTCAGGTCGCCGCACAAGCTCAAGTCCGCCGTCTCCGGCTGCGCCCGCGAGTGCGCGGAGGCCCAGTCGAAGGACTTCGGCGTCATCGCCACCGCCAACGGCTGGAACCTGTACGTCGGCGGCAACGGCGGTGCCACCCCGCGCCACGCGGACCTGCTCGCCCAGGACCTCACCGACGCGCAGCTGGTCCGGCTGATCGACCGTTTCCTGATGTTCTACATCCGTACGGCCGACCGCCTGGAGCGCACGTCGACCTGGCTGGAGCGGATCCCGGGCGGCCTGGAACACGTCCGCGACGTGGTGGTCGAGGACTCCCTGGGGATCTGCGAGGAGCTCGAGTCCCTGATGGCGGCGCACGTGGCCAGCTACGCGGACGAGTGGGCGACCACCATCGACAACCCCGAGAAGCTCGCCCGGTTCGTCTCGTTCGTCAACGCCCCCGACACCCCCGACCCGGTCGTCGGCTTCGTGCCCGAGCGGGACCAGATGAAGCCCGACCTGCCCCTGCTGTCGATCGGCCTGCGCCGCGCCGACGGCACGGCGACCGTTCTGGAAGGAAGCGCCCAGCGATGACCCTGGCCCCCGAGACCACCGACCTGAAGGTCCAGCTCCAGCTGGCCGACTGCTGGTTCACGGTCTGCGACCTGAGCCTGCTCACGCCCGGCCGGGGCGTGGCCGTACTCCTCCCGGACGGCCGCCAGGCCGCCGTCTTCCGCGACCGCACCGACCGTCTCTACGCCATCGACAACCGCGACCCGTTCGGCGGCGCGGCGGTCCTCTCCCGCGGCCTGACCGGCACCCACCAGGGCCGCCCGTTCGTGGCCTCCCCGCTCCTCAAGCAGCGCTTCGACCTGGAGACCGGCGCGTGCCTGGACGACGAGGCGGTACGGGTGACGGCGTACGAGGTGCGGGCCGCGTAGAGCGGGGGCAGCGCCCCGGCGTCGGCGGACCGGCACGGGGTCCGGCGGTCTGCAGGTCGGTGAACGGCGTACCCGGGGTGCGCGACGGCGTACCCCCCGGGCGCGTAGGGTGCCGGGATGATCGGCATTCCAGAGGCACTGGTGCGGGGCACGATCGACCGCGAGGGTGACCGCGGAGCGGCTTGGATCAGCGAACTCCCGGCAGTGGTGGATGACTTGCTCCAGCGCTGGGACTGCGTGCCCGACGGCGCGGTGACGCACGGCGGTGTGGGGGTGATCGTCCCGGTCCGCCTGCGGTCCTCGGGCCGCCCCTGCGTCGTCAAGGTGTCCTTCCCGCACCCCGGCAACGTCCACGAGCCGGACGCGTTCGAGGTGTGGGCGGGCCGTGGCGCGGTCCGCCTCCACCGGCGCGACGACGCCCGCTTCGCCCTCCTCCTGGAGCGCGCCCACCTGTCGACGCTGGCGGCGCTGGAGCCCGACGACGAGACGGTGATGACGATCGCGGGCCGCCTGAACCACCGCCTCGCCGTCCCGGCACCACCGGGCCTGCCCCGGCTGCGGGACCGCGCCGACGGATGGGTGGCGGAGCTGCGGGCGAACGCCGCCGAGCTGCCCCACGCGCTGCCGCCCCGCGCCCTGGACGCGGCCGTCGCCACCGCCCGCGAACTGGGCCCGGCCCAGCCGGACACCCTCGTCCACGGCGACCTGCACGCACGCAACATCCTGCGGGCGGACCGGGAACCGTGGCTGGCGGTCGACCCGAAGGGCTGTGCGGGAGACCCGGCGTACGACGGCGGCACGCTCCTGAAGTCCCGTGCGAACCTCATACGGTCCGACGACCTCCCGCGGACCGCGCACCGCCTCCTGGACGTGTTCGCCGAGGCCGCGGAGCTCGACCGCGAACGCGTCCGCCGCTGGGCCCAGTTGCACGCCGTCCAGGCGGCGTTCTGGGGCCGCCGGCACGGCTTCCGCATCGCGCGGTCCGGCCCCCGGCTCGACCGGATCACCCGGTTCGCGGACAGCCTGGCGGAGGCACTGGTCGTCTAGCCGGAGACGGCCGTCCCCCGGCTCGCCCTCCCGTCACCGCCGCCCGCCGAACTCCCAGTCGTGCACCTCGACGTCCGCGTACCGCACCGGCGCCAGCACCCCCGGCGCCGCGTCCCGGTCCGCGGCCCGGACCAGCGCCGCCGTGCCGATCCAGGTGGTGCCGTCGTCGGACAGCAGCGGGCCGAAGGCGATCAGGTCGCCGGGGTCGGCGCCGGGCGGCAGGGCGTCGGGAACGGGGACGGTGCCGTCGGTGACGTGGGCGCCGTGCATGCCGTCGTGCGACGGGCCCAGGCCGAGCACCAGGTACCGGTTGCCGCCGCTCCGGCCGCCGGGGAACTCCCACATGGTGCGCCCCAGCAGGTTGCGCCACCGCCGCAGCAGCACGTCCCGGTACACGCCCGCCTGGTAGTTGGGCTCGTCGAAGGCGAACGCGCGGGCGGCGGCGGGGCCGGGCAGGTCGACGACGTGCACACTCCCGCTCGGCACCTCGGCGCCGGCCTCGAACGTCGGGCCCCGGGCGATCAACTCGGCCGCGTAGCCGTCCATGTAGGACCAGTGGTCCTCCACCAGTTCCGTACGCAACGCGGCAGAGCCGGCACGGTCACGGTGATAACAGAAGAACTCCATGACCGCGGAGCCTTCCGCAGGACGGCCCGGCCCCTCAACACGGTTTTGTTGGCCCTGCCCTGCCCCGGGAGGGCGCCGTCACCCCTCCACGACCCCGTACAGCAGCAGGTCGATGAGCCGGCCGGCCAGTTCGCGCTGTCCCTCGTTCGCCGCCATCAGGCTGATCCCCCCGAGCGACATCAGCACGTCACGCGCGTCCACCCCCGGCCGCGCCACCGACGCACCCTCCGCCGCGGCCAGCAGGTGCGCGATCGCATCGACCAGGAGCGTCCGGGTGTGCAGCTTCTCGCTCTCGTCGGTCAGGATCACCCGCAGGACGTCGGCCATCCCCTGCTTCGCCGCCATGAAGTCGATGAAGCGCTCCATCCACGTCCGCAGCGCCGCCACCGGCGGGAGCGCGGCCGCCAGTTCGTCAGCCGCCTCGCACAGGCGCCGCACCTCGTGCCGGTAGACCGCCTCGATGAGCAGTTCCTTCGACGGGAAGCGGCGATAGAGGGTGCCGACGCCGACGCCCGCTTGGCGGGCGATGTCCTTGACCGAGGCGCCCGCCCCCTCGCGGGCGAACGCCGCTGCCGCGGCCTCCAGCAGCCGGTCCTCGTTGCGCTGCGCGTCCGCGCGCAGCGGCCTGCGGGACGTCGCCGCGCCTTCCTCGGTGCCGGTCAACCCAGACCCCTCCTCGTCACCACCACTTGCAACCGGAACCAGTTCCGCTTACCGTCGAAAGGCCAACCGGAACCAGTTCCGGATATGAGGGTACGACGGCCCCCTGCTCCCATGCCACCGGCCGCGCCCGCACCAGCCCCGTCCCACCGCCCGCCTGGAGAACCTCGTGTCCCGCCCCCTCTTCACCACCCCCTTCGGAGCCCACAGCACCGCCGCCGAGGTGCTCTCCGGCGTCGGCCTCGGCGGCAGGCGCGCCGTCGTCACCGGCGGAGCCTCCGGCATCGGGCGCGAGACCGCCCGCGCCCTCGCCGCCGCCGGCGCCGAGGTCACCATCGGCGTCCGCGACCTCGCGGCAGGCGTACGGGCCGCCGAGGAGATCGCCCCGCCGAGCGGACCGGGCAGCGTACACGCCGCCCTCCTCGACCTCGCCGACCAGCGCTCCGTCCGCGCCTTCACCGACGCCTGGCAGGGCCCGCTGCACATCCTCGTCCTCAACGCCGGCGTCATGGCCACGCCGCTCCAGCGGACGCGGGAGGGCTGGGAGATGCAGTTCGCCACCAACCACCTCGGCCACTTCGGCCTCGCCACCGGCCTGCACGGCGCCCTCGCCGCGGCCCACGGCGCGCGCGTCGTCGTAGTCAGCTCGGTCGGCCACGTCAACGGCGACGTCGTCCTCGACGACGTCAACTTCGAGCGGCGCCCTTACGACCCGTGGGCGGCCTACAGCCAGTCCAAGACGGCGAACGTCCTGTTCGCCGTCGAGGCGGCCCGCCGCTGGGCCCCGGACCTGATCACCGTCAACGCCCTCAACCCCGGCCGGATCACCAGCACCCGGCTCGGCCGGCACATCGGGGACATCTCCAACAGCCCGGCCTCGTTCGACGCCACCAGCACCGACGTGTCCTGGAAGGACATCGGACAGGGCGCCGCCACGTCGGTGCTGCTCGCCGCCTCCCCGCTGGTCGAGGGCGTGACCGGCCGGTACTTCGAGGACTGCGACGAGGCCGGCCCCCACCGGCCCGGCATCCGCCGGGGGGTGGCCGCCCACGCCCTGGACCCCGGTCATGCGGCCCGCCTGTGGCAGCTCTCCACCGACCTGCTCGCCACCCCGGCCGCCGTCTGAGGCCCGCGCCCTTCGGCCAGGGGCCGCGGTTCCGGTCAGCCGACCCGCCGCAGCGCCCCGGGCGTGAGGTCGGCGAGGGTCGGGTAGCCGTCGACGGCCATGATCAGGTCGGCCTCGGCGAGCAGCGCCCGCAGGACGTGGACGAGGCCGGGCTCGCCGCCGTTGGCGAGGCCGTACGCGTAGGGACGGCCGACGCCCACGGCGGTGGCGCCCAGCGCGACCGCCTTGACGATGTCGGCGCCCGTGCGGACGCCGGAGTCGAAGAGGACGGGCAGGCCGTCGGCGGCCTCGACCACCTCCGGCAGCACGTCGAGGGCGGGCAGACCGCCGTTGGCCTGGCGGCCGCCGTGGTTGGAGCAGTAGATGCCGTCCACGCCGGCGTCCCTGGCCCGGCGGACGTCCTCGGGGTGGCAGAGGCCCTTGAGGATCAGCGGCAGATCGGTCATCGAGCGCAGCCAGGGCAGGTCGTCCCAGGTGAGCGGGTTGCCGAAGATCCCCGCCCAGAGCGCGACGGCGGCCTGCGGGTCGTCCTCGGGGTCCTTGCCGAGGCGGGCGCGGAAGACGGGGTCGCCGGTGTAGTTGGCCAGGCAGTTCCCGCGCAGCTGCGGGAAGTTGCTGGTGCTCAGGTCACGGGGCCGCCAGCCGGTGATCCAGGTGTCGAGGGTGACCACGATCCCCTTGAACCCGGCCTTCTCGGCCCGGTGCACCAGGCTCTCGGCCAGTTCGCGGTCGGTGGGGGTGTAGAGCTGGAAGAACCCCGGGGTGTCCCCGAACTCGGCGGCCACCCGCTCCAGCGGGTCGACGGTCAGCGTGGAGGCGACCATCGGCACGCCGGTACGGGCCGCGGCGCGGGCGACGGCGAGGTCACCGTGACCGTCCTGCGCGCAGAGCCCGATCACCCCGACCGGGGCCATGAACAGCGGCGAGGGCAGCCGCATCCCGAACAGGTCCACGGACAGGTCCCGCTCCGCGGCCCCCACCAGCATGCGTGGCACCAGCCCCCAGCGCTCGAACGCGCTGACATTGGCCCGCTGCGTCCGCTCGTCACCGGCGCCGCCCGCGACGTACGAGCGCACCGCGGGGGGCAGTGCGGCCAGGGCCAACGGCTCCAGGTCGTCGTACGACATCGGGAACCGCGGCACCACTCCGCGCAGCCCGTCGAGGTAGATCTCGTGCTGGTAGTCGGCGAACGCCATGGTCCGGCCCTTCTCACGGCTTCGAAACGCAGGATTCCGGCTCGAACGGCGAGCAGACGCAGGATACTGCCGCCCCCGGGGCGGTACCGGCCCGGGTGGCCGGGCCACGCGCGGCCCCTCCGTGGCGGCGTACCGGCCGGCCTGTGGGCGGAACCGGCCCTGTAGTCGGTCCTCGGCGCCTGTCACCGGGCTGTCGTAGAGTGCGCCGTGGCGGGAACGCGCAGCGGTTCGAGGGGGGAGCCTGCCATGGGTGCGCCGAAGAACGGCCCGGTGAACACCCCGGGGAAGAAACCCGGGAAAGCGCCGAAGAAGGACCGGCCCGCACCGGTGCCGACGAGCCCCGAGCAGATGATCACGGAGGCCCGTAAGGCGTTCTTCGTGATGTTCGGCCTGCTCGCGGTCGTCTGGCTGGTGCAACTGGCCAACTTCTCCGACCACTACGCCCTCTCCCGCGACTACGCGGTGGTCTCCGGCGACGTCGGCACCCTGCCCGACATCCTGGTCGCGCCGCTGCTGCACTGGAGCTGGGCGCACATCGAGAGCAACTCCGGCCCCCTGTTCGTCTTCGGCTTCCTCGCCGCCTACCGGGGAGTGGCGCGGTTCCTCGGCCTCACCCTGCTGATCGCGCTGAGCAGCGGCCTGGTGGTCTGGTTCTTCGAGCGCGGGGACGTGGCGACGGTCGGCGCCAGCGGCCTGATCTTCGGGTACTTCGGCTACGTCGTCGTACGGGGACTCTTCGACCGGCACCTGATCGACACGCTGGTCGGGATCGTCATGGGCGCGTCCTTCGCCTACCTCCTCACCGTGGCCGTACCCGGCACCCCCGGCGTGAGCTGGCTCGGCCATCTCGGCGGGCTGCTCGGGGGCCTGCTCGGGGCCTGGCTCTTCCGCGACCGCCGCGCACCGCGGGCGGCCACCGGCGGCGGCACCCCCCGGACGCCGGCCGACGGCGGCGCCGCACCGCCCCACCCCGGTTCCCCGCGCTCCGACCTGTACAAGGAACTCGACGACCTCGGGCTGCTCTGACCGCCCGCACCTTCCTCACGCAGGCCCGTGACACCGAGTCCGCGCGAGGCTTTCCCCAAGGTGCCCTGACGTCACTGCGGAAGGACGCCTCCTGACGCGACCGGGGACCGCATGCCGAGCCACTGCTCGGCGCCCCAGGCCTCGAACCGCTCCACCTCGACGAATCCGAGCTTCGCCGCGAGGCGCATCGAGGCGACGTTGGCGGTCTGGGTGTGGAGCACCACCGGCTCGCCGGGAAGCTCGCCTGCGAGCCAGCCGAGGGCCGCCGCGCACGCCTCGGCGGCGTACCCGCACCCCCAGGCCCGCGGCAGGAACAGGTAGCCGAGATCGGCCTTGCCCGCGGCAGCCGGGCGACTGTGCGCCGGCACTCTCCTGAGCAGGATCTGGCCGATCATCGACCCGTCGAGTTCGACGACGAAGCTCCCGGGCCGCCGCTCGGGCACCTCGGGCATCTCACGCTCGAGCTCGTCCCGGCGCCGGGGCCCGCCGAGGTAGGTGTGCACCTCCGGTGAGGCGAACAGCTCGACGAACGCCGCACGGTCCCGGGACCCGGACTCACGGAGCACCAGCCGCTCGGTGACGATCGGCTCGGGCGGCCACGCCACGGGGCTCAGATCTTCCATCCGGGCACGCTAACAGATGGTCAGACTCCCCCGGCCGCACGCACGAAGGGGCGGCACCCCCGCACAGGGTGCCGCCCCTCTTCTTGCGTGCCGGGGCCGCCGTCCATCGGTCTTGAGGGTCGGGGACGGACGGCGGACCCGGGTTCTCGGGAGGCCTGCGAGGGCCTCAGCGGTGGTCGCTGCCCGCCGACTCGGTCGCCGCGCGGCCCGCCTCCAGGCGCGCCACCGGGATGCGGAACGGGCTGCAGGAGACGTAGTCCAGGCCCACCTCGTGGAAGAAGTGGACGGACTCCGGGTCGCCGCCGTGTTCGCCGCAGACGCCGAGCTTCAGGTCGGGGCGGGTGGCGCGGCCGGCCTTCGCCGCGGCCGCCACCAGGGAGCCGACGCCGTCCCTGTCGATCGTCTCGAAGGGGGAGACGCCGAAGATGCCCTTCTCCAGGTAGGCCGTGAAGAAGGAGGCCTCGACGTCGTCGCGGCTGAAGCCCCAGACCGTCTGGGTCAGGTCGTTCGTGCCGAAGGAGAAGAACTCCGCCGCCTCGGCGATCTGGGCCGCCGTCAGGGCGGCCCGCGGGAGTTCGATCATCGTGCCGATCGCGAGCTTGAGGCTGGTGCCCGTCGCCGCCTCGACCTCCGCGATGACCTGGTCGGCCTCCTCGCGGACGATCTCCAGCTCCTGGACCGTGCCGACCAGCGGGATCATGATCTCGGCCCGCGGGTCGCCCTTGGCGTTCCTGCGTTCCGCGGCGGCCTCGGCGATGGCGCGCACCTGCATCGTGAACAGGCCGGGGATGACCAGCCCGAGGCGGACGCCGCGCAGGCCCAGCATCGGGTTCTGCTCGTGCAGGCGGTGGACCGCCTGGAGGAGGCGGAGCTCGTTCTCGTGGGGTTCCTGGCGGGACTCGGCGAGGGCCACGCGGACCGAGAGTTCGGTGATGTCCGGGAGGAACTCGTGCAGCGGCGGGTCGAGGAGACGGACCGTCACCGGGAGGCCGTCCATCGCCGAGAAGAGCTCGACGAAGTCCTTCTTCTGGAGCGGGAGAAGGGCGTTCAGCGCCTCCTCCCGGTCCTCCTGCGTGTCCGCCAGGATCAGGCGTTCCACCAGTTCGCGGCGGTCGCCGAGGAACATGTGCTCGGTGCGGCACAGGCCGATGCCCTGGGCGCCGAAGCGGCGGGCGCGCAGGGCGTCCTCGGCGTTGTCGGCGTTGGCGCGCACCCGCAGCCGGCGCTTGCGGTCCGCGAAGGCCATGATGCGGTGGACCGCCTCGACCAGCTCGTCGGCGTCCTGGGCGCCCGCGTGCATCCGGCCCTCGAAGTACTCGACGACCGGGGAGGGTACGACGGGTACCTCGCCCAGGTAGACCTTGCCGGACGAACCGTCGATGGAGATGACGTCGCCCTCCTCGACCACCTGGCCGCCGGGGACGGTCATGCGGCGGCGCTTGGTGTCGACCTCGAGCTCCTCGGCACCGCACACGCACGTCTTGCCCATGCCGCGGGCGACCACGGCCGCGTGGGAGGTCTTGCCGCCCCGCGAGGTGAGGATGCCCTCCGCCGCGATCATGCCGTCCAGGTCGTCGGGGTTGGTCTCGCGGCGGACCAGGATGACCTTCTCGCCCGAGCGGGACCACTTCACCGCGGTGTACGAGTCGAAGACCGCCTTGCCGACCGCCGCGCCCGGCGAGGCGGCGATGCCCCGGCCGACCTGCTGGGTCTTCGCCTGCTCGTCGAAGCGGGGGAACATCAGCTGGGCGAGCTGGGCGCCGGTGACACGCTGGAGGGCTTCGGTCTCGTCGATCAGGCCCTGGTCCACCAGCTGGGTCGCGATCCGGAAGGCCGCGCCCGCCGTGCGCTTGCCGACGCGGGTCTGGAGCATCCACAGCTGACCGCGCTCGATCGTGAACTCGATGTCGCAGAGGTCCTTGTAGTGGTTCTCCAGCGTCTCCATGATCTGCATCAGCTGGTCGTACGACTTCTTGTCGATGTTCTCCAGCTCGGCCAGCGGGACCGTGTTGCGGATGCCCGCGACCACGTCCTCGCCCTGGGCGTTCTGGAGGTAGTCGCCGTAGACGCCCTGGTGGCCTGAGGCGGGGTCGCGGGTGAAGGCGACGCCCGTGCCGGAGTCGGGGCCGAGGTTGCCGAAGACCATGGAACAGACGTTGACGGCCGTGCCGAGGTCGCCGGGGATGCGCTCCTGGCGGCGGTAGAGCTTGGCGCGGTCGGTGTTCCAGGAGTCGAAGACCGCGCGGATGGCGAGGTCCATCTGCTCGCGCGGGTCCTGCGGGAAGTCCCGGCCGGCCTCCGCCTTGACGATCTTCTTGAACCTGGTGACGAGCTTCTTGAGGTCGGCCGCCTCCAGCTCCGTGTCGACGGTGACCTGCTTGGCCTCCTTCGCCGCGTCGAGGGCCTCCTCGAAGAGCTCGCCGTCGACACCGAGGACCGTCTTGCCGAACATCTGGATGAGGCGGCGGTAGGAGTCCCACGCGAAGCGGTCGTCGCCGGCCTGCTTGGCGAGGCCCTGCACGGACTTGTCGGAGAGACCGATGTTCAGGACCGTGTCCATCATGCCGGGCATCGAGAACTTGGCGCCGGAGCGGACAGAGACCAGGAGCGGGTTGTCGGCCTGGCCGAGCTTCTTGCCCATCCGCGCTTCGAGGGCGTCGAGGTGCGCACTCACCTCGTCACGCAGTGCCGTCGGCTCCTCGCCGCTGTCGAGGTAGACCTTGCAGGCTTCCGTCGTGATGGTGAAGCCGGGGGGAACGGGGAGCCCCAGGTTGGTCATCTCGGCGAGGTTCGCGCCCTTGCCACCCAGGAGGTCCTTGAGGTCCTTGTTTCCCTCGGTGAAGTCGTAAACGAACTTCACACCGTGGGGTTCTTTGTTTTCCGACACGGGTCTCGACTCCCTGGAAGACTCGGTGGCTGCCCTGACGGCCAGGAACATACCCAGATCGAAGGCGCCTGGGTACGTCTACTTGCGTGTCATGCGCCCGTAACCAGTCGTCCGCCACGGGATCGAAAGTCAAAGCTTGGCAAGCGGAGACCGGCTCGTGTTTTCACTTCTTGAACACATGATCGCTCAGCACCGCACCTTTCCGCTCACTTGAGCGGTCACGCCGCACACCTGATTTCGATCGATGAACGATCAAGGGGTGGCACCCAGTGCCACCCCTTGGAGAAGTGCAGTCGCCCATGATCCGCTCATCTGAGCGCAACCCTTATCAAGGGTGGCGAGAATCACGCTGCCACAGACCGCCGGAGTTCACCATGCGGACGCGGGGGCGGACACCCGAACCCGCCGGAAACGCGCCGGTCACACGCCCAGTGCGAGCAACCGCTCCTCGACCCGCTCCGGTGCGTACAGGTGCTCCACGACCAGCGCCCCAGCCCCGACCAGTCCGGCCCGCTCCCCCAGCCGCGACGTCACGACGTCCAGATGAGCGGTGGAGCGGGGCAGTGCCCGCTGGTAGAGCAGTTCGCGGACGCCGGTGAGGAACGGGGTGCCGGCCAGGTCGCCCGCGATCATCAGGACGCCGGGGTTGAGGAGGGTCACGACCGTCGCCAGCACGTCCCCGACCAGGCGGCCGGCCTCCCGGGCCAGCGCGGCCGCCTCCGGGTGGCCCGAGGCGAGCAGGTCGCGCACGTCCGATCCCGAGGACGCCGGCACCCCGGCCGCCGCCAGCCGCCGGGCCACGGCACCGCCGCTGGCGACGGCGGCGAGGCAGCCGTACGAACCGCACCGGCACTGCGCGTCGGCGCCCACCCGGATGTGGCCGATGTCCCCGGCGCCGCCGTCGACGCCCCGGTAGATCGAACCGTCCACCACGACCCCGGCGCCGATCCCCGTCGAGACCTTGACGAGGACGAACGCCGAGCAGTCCGGGTATCCGGTGCGCTGCTCCCCGTACGCCATCAGGTTCGCGTCGTTGTCGACCAGGACCGGGACCGGCGGCGCGCCCGTGTGCTCCGTGAACGCCCTGGCGAGGCGGCCTCTTATGTCGTAGCCGTCCCAGCCCGGCATGATCGGCGGCTGGACCACCCGGCCGGTGTCCGTGTCGACCGGCCCCGGTACCGCGAGACCGATCCCGCACACCTCCGCCGCGCGGTGGCCGGTCTTCTCCAGCAGCTCGGCGAACCAGCGGCCGAGTTCGGCGAGCACCGCCTCGGGACCGTCCTGGATGACCGGGTTGCCGGAGCGCTCGGCGAGGATCTCGCCGGTCAGCGTGAGCACGGCGGCGCGGGCGTGCCGGGTCTCCAGGTCGGCGGCGAGGACGACCGCGTGGGCGTCGTCGAACTCGAGGGTGATGGAGGGGCGTCCGCCCAGCGGGGAGTCGACCGGGCCGCCGGCGCCCTCGCGCAGCCAGCCCGCACGGAACAGGCGGTCCAGGCGGTGGCCGACGGTCGCCCGGGAGAGCCCGGTGGCCTGCTGGAGCGCTCCGCGCGTCACGGCCCGCCCGTTGCGCACGAGTGCGAGCAGATCTCCGGCACTCGCCTGTGCGCCGCCCTTGCCGGTCCTGCCGGGACGTCCGGTCATGCGCACCCCCTTGTGTTTCTCAAGCTTGCATTACATATTGAGTTTTGCGTGTTAAATAGACGTAACCCTACGGTAGCCACTGCCAAACCCGGC
Organism: Streptomyces sp.; assembly: GCF_019510245.1. Taxonomy (GTDB): domain Bacteria; phylum Actinomycetota; class Actinomycetes; order Streptomycetales; family Streptomycetaceae; genus Streptomyces. Next base: position 50,522 of record NZ_JAEKKT010000232.1, read on the forward strand.
CGGCCGGACGTCTTCGGGGAGTCCCGAGTGGATCGCACTGCCCAGCTCACCACCCATGCGCCCGATCGCGGTATTGCATACGATCCACCGCCCGCCGCCACCGGCGCCGGACGGTCGCCGCACGTCAGGGCCGCACAGGTGCTCGACGAGAACTGGACCGGCAGCTCGACCGTGCCCTCCCGGAACCTGTATCCGCACCAGTGGTCGTGGGACTCGGCGTTCATCGCGATCGGCCTCAGGCACCTCTCGCCGCTGCGCGCGCAGACGGAGCTGGAGACCCTGCTGGCCGCCCAGTGGGGCGACGGGCGGATCCCGCACATCGTGTTCAACCCCTCCGTGCCCCTCGACGCGTACTTCCCGAGCCCCGACTTCTGGCGCTCCTCGACCGCGGGGCGCGCTGCGGGCGCCCCGCGCACCGTACAGACCTCCGGGATCGTGCAGCCACCGGTGCACGCGCTGGCGGCCTGGCTGGTGCACCTCGCCGACCCGGGCCTGTCCCGGGCCCGGGGCTTCCTGTCCGGCGTCTACCCACGGCTCGCCGCCTGGCACCGCTACCTGCTGCACCGGCGCGACCTGGGCGGGGGCGGGCTGGCCTCCGTCGTGCACCCCTGGGAACAGGGCATGGACAACAGCCCCTGCTGGGACGCCCCGCTCGCCCGGGTCGCGCCCGCCCCGGCCCGCTCCTTCCGGCGCGCCGACCTGGACCACGGCGCCGCCGAGGACCGGCCGACCGACCTGGACTACGGGCGGTACGTGCGGCTGGCAGCCGACTACCGGGACGCCGGATACACCGACCGGACCAGGGACTTCGCCGTCGAGGATCCCGCCTTCAACGCGCTGCTCATCGCCTCCGAGCACGCCCTCGCCCGCATCGCGCGGGAGCTGGGCGCGAACGGCACGGCCCGGCAGGCGCGCGCGGAGCGGCTGACGGCGGCGCTGGTGGACCGGTTGTGGGACCCGGAGAAGGAGATCTTCCTCTGCCGGGACCTGCGGGACGGCGCGGGTGGCTCGCTCATCCCCGAGCGCGGGGTCTCCGGGCTGGTCCCGCTGCTCCTGCCCGGCCTGCCCCGGGAGGTCGCCGCCGCGCTCGTCCGCACGCTGGACGGCCCGCACTTCGGCACCGGGTCCGGCCTGGTCCCCAGTTACGACCTGCTCGGCGAGGCCTTCGACCCGCACCGCTACTGGCGGGGGCCCGCCTGGTTCAACACCGGCTGGCTGCTGGAGCGGGGGCTGCGCGAGCACGGCGAGCGGGAGCGGGCGGACGCCGTCGCCGAGGCCGTCGTGCGGACGGCCGACGCGAGCGGGTTCGCCGAGTACGTCGACCCGTACACCGGCGAGGCGTGCGGCGCGACCGGGTTCAGCTGGACGGCGGCGCTCGCGCTGGACCTGCACCACCGGCGGCATGCGGCCCCGCACGCCGCACCGCACGAAGAGCCGCACGAAGCGCCACACGACGAACGTCAAAAACTGCACAAGAGCTGACAAAACGGGGTGTCTTCGGCGGACACCGCACGTTCGACCAGAGGGACGAAGGAGGGGACCGGGGATGACGGACCGGCATCATCTGCTCGTGCACGGCACGACGTTCGCGGCAGTGGACGACCGCGGCGACATCAGCGGCGTGCGGGGCGGCGGCTCCCCGGACGGGTTATTCGTACGGGACGCCCGGCACCTCAGCCGCTGGCAGCTGACGGTCGACGGGGCGCTGCCCGAGGTGCTCACCCCGGTCGCCGACGGGGACGGCACGCGCTGTGTCCTGGTCCCCCGTGGCGGCCGCCAGGAACCGCCCGCACACACGCTCTTCCGGGAACAGGCCGTCGGCGACGGCTCGTTCGCCGAGTCCCTGCGGGTCACCAGCAACCGTCCGGTGCCGACCACGATCCGGCTCGCGATCACCGCCGACGCCGACTTCACCGACCAGTTCGAGCTCCGCGCCGACCACCGCACCTACACCAAGTCCGGCGCGGTCCGCTCCCGCCAGGTCCTCGACGACGGGCTGGAGTTCGGCTACCGCCGGGGCGAGTGGCGGTCCTGTACGACGATCACCACCGAGCCGGCCCCGGACGCCGTGGAGGAGACCGGGACCGGCGCCCGGCGGATGGTGTGGACGCTGGAGCTGGAACCGCACGGCACCACCGAGCTGCTGGTCCGGGTGATGGCGCGCCCGCACGGCGACCGGCGGGCGCTGCGGGTGCCCCGCGACCCGGCCGCGCTGAACGAGCAGCTTCTCGCGCTGGAGGGCGAGTTCGTGGAGGGCGTGGCCTTCCCGACGGGCTGGCCGGAACTGGCGGCGGCCTGCGCCCGCGGCCTCTCCGACCTCGCCGCGCTCCAGGTGCCGGCCACCGGACCGGACGGCGAGGAGCTCAGGGTCCCGGCGGCCGGGGCCCCCTGGTTCCTCACCCTGCTCGGCCGCGACGCCCTCCTCACCTCCCTCTTCGCCCTCCCCTACCGCCCGCGTCTGGCCGCGGCCACCCTGCCGGCCCTCGCCGCCACCCAGGCCACCGAGACCGGCGCGCACTCCGTGGCCCAGCCCGGGAAGATCGTCCACGAGGTACGCCACGGCGAACTGGCGCACTTCGGGCAGGTGCCGTACGGGCGCTACTACGGGTCGGTCGACGCGACACCGCTATTCCTGATCCTGCTCGGCGCGTATGTCGAGCAGACCGGGGACGCGGAGCTGGCCCGGCGGCTCGAACGCAACGCGCGCGCGGCCGTCGGCTGGATGCTCGACCACGGCGGGCTGACCTCGCGCGGCTACCTGGTCTACCGCGCGGACAAGGGCGGCCTCGCCAACCAGAACTGGAAGGACTCCCCCGGCGCGATCTGCTCCGCCGACGGCAGCCGGCCGATGGGGACCGTGATGGCGGCGGGGGCCCAGGGGTACGCGTACGACGCGCTGCGCCGGACGGCGTGGCTGGCACGGACGGCGTGGGCCGACGAGACGTACGCGGCGCTGCTCGAACAGGCCGCCGGTGATCTGCGGGACCGGTTCCAGCAGGACTTCTGGATGCGGAAGGCCGCTTTCCCCGCGCTGGCCCTTGACGGGGAGGGCCGGCAGGTCGACGCGCTCGCCTCGGACGCCGGGCATCTGCTGTGGTCGGGGCTGCTGGACAAGGAGTACGGGGAGGTGGTCGGGCGGCGGTTGCTGGAGCCGGACTTCTTCTCGGGGTGGGGGGTGCGGACGCTGGCCGCGGGGCAGGCGGCGTACCACCCGCTGTCGTACCACCGCGGGTCGGTGTGGCCGCACGACAACGCGCTGATCGCGCTCGGGCTCGCCCGGTACGGGCTGCACGACGAGGCGCGGACGGTGGCGCACGGGATGGTCGACGCGGCGACGGCGGGCGGGCACCGGCTGCCGGAGGTGCTGGCCGGGTACGGGAGGGACTCGCATCCGGAGCCGGTGCCGTATCCGCATGCGTGCGTGCGGGAGTCCCGGTCGGCGGCGGCTCCGCTGGCGCTGCTCACTGCGGTGGGCGGGGCGTAGGGAGGGGGGCGGGGGGCCGGGGGGTCGTGGGCCGGGTGCGGGTGCGTGGGGGCTGGTCGCGCCCACGCGGCGGAGCCGCAAATCGACTACGGCCCCGCGCCCCTTACGGGGCGCTGCCCGCAGCGGCACACTGAGACGGCCCGCGTCTCTGACGGAGGCGTTGTGTTTGCCCGGTGTTTGCCGAATGGCCTGAACACGGACCTAAAGAGGGCCGTACGGAAATGTGGCGGGTTCGGCCTCCGAGCGTTGGCCCGCTTCCGTTTCACGGGTCGCGCACGGAAGGACCTCCGGGTTGTCTCAGCACACGAGCATTCGCCAGCCATCGGACACGCCGTCCGGGCCGTCCGAACGCGAAGCGCCGCCGGAGGAGTCCGAGGTACTTGAGTCCGAGCGGGAAGCGGCGCCCGGGACTTCCGAGCCCGAGACCGCGCCCAAGGCCGGAGCCGCCCCTGAGGCCGAACCCGAGTACATAGCCGCCTCCGAGACCGACTCCGGATCCAAGACCGACACCACCACCGAGCCCGAAGCCGCCGTCGAAACCGGTCCCGAGGCCGAAGCCACCTCCAAGACCGAAGCCGCCCCCGAGACCGGAGCCGAGGCCGAGGCCGAAGCCACCTCCAAGACCGAAGCCGCCCCCGAGACCGGAGCCGAGGCCGAGGCCGAAGCCACCTCCAAGACCGAAGCCGCCCCCGAGACCGGAGCCGAGGCCGTGGCCGGAGTCGGGCAGGAATCCGGATCCGACGACGCCTCCGTCCCCGGAAGCTCCGCCGCACCCACTCCCGCCACCGACACCCCCCGCCCCCGGCGGCGCGGCTGGGCCGCCTGGAGTGGGCGGGTTCGGGAGCGGCGGGCGGTGTGGCGGGAGGCGCATCCCACCGCTGCCTCCGTGGTGTCGAACGGTGTCACCGTGCTGTGCGCGGCACTCGTGATCGCCGCGCTGGTGATGCCGAACACCGTCGTCGCGCTCGGGCCCGCGAAGTTCGTGCGGCTGCCGTCCGAGGGGATCATCGCGGCCGCCGTCGCGCTGGCGCTGCCCCGGCGGCCCCGGATCGTGCTGGCCGCGGTGTTCGGCGTCGTACTCGGTGCGCTGACCCTGGTCAACGCCCTGGACATGGGGTTCAAGCAGTACCTGGGCCGGAGCTTCAACGCCATCCTGGACTGGAGCCTGCTCGGCGACGCGGAGTCGTATCTCGAGGACACGATGGGCCGGACGGCCACCCTCGCCGTCAGCGTCGGTGCCGTCGTCCTCGTGCTGCTGATCTTCGTGCTGCTGGCGCTGGCGACGGTCCGGCTGAGCAATCTGCTCGCCCGGCATCCCGGGCGGGCCACCCGCGGCACCCTGATCGCCGGTGTCGTCTGGATCACCTGCTCCTCCTTCGGCGTCCAGCTCGCCGGCGGCGTGCCGCTCGCGGCCGACAGCACCGCGACCACGCTGGAGATCAAGGCCCGGCAGGTGAAGGACACCCTGCACGACGAGGCGGAGTTCCGGAAGGTCGCCAAGGTGGACGCCTTCGGCAACACCCCGTCCGACCAGCTGCTGACCAGCCTGCGCGGCAAGGACGTCGTCTTCACGTTCATCGAGAGCTACGGCCGCAGCGCCATCGAGGACCCGATCGAGGCACCCGGCGTCGACAGCACCCTCGCCGCTGACCTCGGCGACCTACGGCGGCAGCAGCTGGCTCGGCCACTCCACGACGATGTCGGGACTGTGGGTCAGCAACCAGCAGCGCTACCGCACCGTCATGGCGAGCAACCACCTCAGCATCACCAAGGCGTTCCAGAAGACGGGCGACTTCGACACCGTGGGCGTGATGCCGGGTATCCAGAAGGGCTGGCCCGAGCAGAGCTACTACGGCCTCGACAAGGTCTACAACGCCTTCCAGCTCGGCTACAAGGGACCGAAGTTCAGCTGGTCGACGATGCCCGACCAGTACGCGCTGCAGCAGTTCCAGGACCGGGTGCACAGCAAGAAGCCGGCCGACGGCAAGTCCCGGATGTCGTTCCTGATCCTGACCTCCAGCCACCAGCCGTGGGCGCCGATCCCCAAGATGGTGCCGTGGGACCAGCTGGGCGACGGCTCGGTCTTCAACGCCATCCAGAAGGCCGGCAACAAGGCGTCCGACGTCATCGCCGACACCACCAAGTCCCGCCAGGAGTACGGCAAGTCGGTCCAGTACTCGGTGACCGCGCTCACCGAGTGGCTGGAGCGCTACGGCAACGACAACACGGTGCTCGTCTTCCTCGGCGACCACCAGCCGATCGCCCGGGTCAGCGGCAACCACGCCAGCCGAGACGTGCCGATCTCGATCGTCGCCAAGGACCCGAAGGTGCTGGACGCGATCGACTCCTGGAACTGGACCGACGGTCTGCGCCCGGCGCACAACGCCCCGGTGTGGAAGATGAGCGCGTTCCGCGACAAGTTCCTGACGGCGTACGGCTCCACGCCGCACCCGAAGACGAACTGACCGCTCCGCCGGTGGTGCGCCCCCGCGCGGGGCGCTCAGCCCCCCGACGTGTCCAGTTCCGCGTCCTCGCCGATGCCCGCGCAGTCGTAGGGGTCCTTCAGCCAGCCGTCCGGCAGCACCACCCGGTTGTTGCCGGACGTCCGGCCGCGAGGGCCGTCGGCGCCGGTGGGCCAGGGCTGGTCGAGGTCCAGTTCGTCCAGGCCGGCGCGGAGGTCGGCCAGCGAGGACGTGATGGCGAGCTTCTTGCGCATCTCGCTGCCGACCGCGAAGCCCTTGAGGTACCAGGCGACGTGCTTGCGGAAGTCGACCACGCCCTTGGACTCGTCGCCGAGCCACTCGCCGAGCAGGGTCGCGTGCCGGACCATGACGTCGGCGACCTCGCGCAGGGACGGCTTCAGGACGTCCTGCGGGCGCCCCTCGAAGGCGGCGACCAGGTCGGCGAAGAGCCACGGCCGGCCCAGGCAGCCACGGCCGACGACCACTCCGTCGCAGCCCGTCTCCCGGACCATCCTGAGCGCGTCCTGCGCCGACCAGATGTCGCCGTTGCCGAGGACGGGGATCTCCGGGACGTGCTCCTTCAGACGGGCGATGGCCTCCCAGTCCGCCGTGCCGCCGTAGTGCTGGGCGGCGGTGCGGCCGTGCAGGGCGATGGAGGTGACACCCTCCTCGACGGCGATCCGGCCGGCGTCGAGGTAGGTGATGTGGTCGTCGTCGATGCCCTTGCGCATCTTCATGGTGACGGGGAGGTCGCCGGCGCCGGACACCGCCTCGCGGAGGATCGCGCGCAGCAGGTTCCGCTTGAACGGGAGCGCGGACCCGCCGCCCTTCCTCGTCACCTTCGGGACCGGGCAGCCGAAGTTCAGGTCGATGTGGTCGGCCAGGCCCTCCTCCGCGATCATGCGGACGGCCTTGCCCACGGTGGCCGGGTCGACGCCGTACAGCTGGATGGACCGGGGCTTCTCGCTCTCGTCGAAGCGGATCAGCTGCATGGTCTTCTCGTTGCGCTCGACCAGCGCCCGGGTCGTGATCATCTCGCTGACGAACAGCCCCTTGCCCCCGCTGAACTCCCTGCACAGGGTCCGGAAGGGCGCGTTGGTGATTCCCGCCATGGGGGCGAGGACGACCGGCGGCCGGACGGTGTGCGGGCCGACCTGGAGGGGGGACGTGGGCTCGGGCATTCCCCCATTGTCCCGTACGCCGCGCGGTGCTCGTCCGGCCTGTGGACAACGGCCGGTCCGGTCACCCTCCGCGCCGATCATGGACCACTCATTAGTTAGACGCACTATCGAAATGGGCGTACGATGGCACCCATGCCCGAGCTCAGCCCCCGCCGCCGCATGCTCGTCCTCGCGATCTGCTGTATGAGCCTGCTGATCGTCAGTCTCGACACGACCGCGCTCAACGTCGGCCTGCCGTCCATGCAGCGCGAGCTGCACGCCTCGACGGCCGGCCTGCAGTGGACCATCGACGCGTACACCCTCGTCCTGGCCTCGCTGCTGATGCTCGCCGGTTCCACGGGCGACCGGGTCGGCCGCAAGAAGGTCTTCATGACCGGCCTGGTCGTCTTCTCCATCGGCTCCCTGCTCTGCTCCCTCGCCCCGAACCTCGACTCGCTGATCGCGTTCCGCATGGTCCAGGCGGTGGGCGGCTCGATGCTCAACCCGGTCGCCATGTCGATCATCACCAACACCTTCACCGACCCGCGCGAGCGGGCCCGGGCGATCGGCGTGTGGGGTGCGGTGGTGGGCATATCCATGGCCGCCGGACCGCTGGTCGGCGGCCTGCTCGTGGAGTCGGTCGGCTGGCGGGCGATCTTCTGGGTCAACATCCCGGTGGGCCTGGCGGCCGTCCTGCTGACGCTGCGCTTCGTGCCCGAGTCCCGGGCGCCGAAGGCCCGCCGCCCCGACCCGGTCGGCCAGGTGCTGGTCATCGCCCTCTTCGGCTCGCTGACGTACGCGATCATCGAGGCGCCGACGGCGGGCGCGGGCACGGTCCTCCCCTTCGCCGCGGTGGCCCTCGTCGCCCTGGCAGGCCTCCTCTGGTTCGAGCCGCGGCGCGACGAGCCCCTCATCGACCTGCGCTTCTTCCGCTCGGCGCCGTTCAGCGGCGCGACGGTGATCGCGATCAGCGCGTTCGCGTCCCTGGGCGGTTTCCTGTTCCTCTCCACGCTGTACCTGCAGAACGTGCGTGGCCTGGACGCCCTGCACGCGGGCCTGTGGATGCTGCCGATGGCGGTCCCGATGTTCCTGTGCGCCCCGCTGGCCGGCCGCCTGGTCGGCAGCCGGGGTCCGCGTCTGCCACTGGTGATCGCCGGTGTCGCGATGACCGCGAGCGCGGTGCTGTTCGCCGCGTTCGAGGCCGAGACCTCGGACACCACCCTCTTCCTCGGCTATGTCCTGTTCGGCATCGGCTTCGGCTTCGTGAACGCCCCGATCACCAACACGGCGGTCTCCGGCATGCCGAGGTCCCAGGCGGGCGTCGCGGCCGCGGTCGCCTCCACCAGCCGCCAGCTGGGCCAGACCCTGGGCGTCGCGGTGATCGGCGCGGTGCTGGCCTCCGGGATCGGCTCCTCGTCGTACGCCGGCAGGTTCGTGGGCGCCGCCCGCCCCGGCTGGTGGATCCTGGCCGGCTGCGGACTCGCGGTCCTGCTGCTGGGCGCCGTGACGAACGGCAGCTGGGCCCGCGCGACCGCCGACCGCACCGCGGCCCGGCTGGAGTCGCCCGAGGTGCGGCAGGCCGTGGGGGCGGCGGGGCGGGCCTGACTCAGCAGGAGCGGACCGAGCGGCGGTGGCGGGCCAGGACCGCGTGCCGCAGGGCGCCCAGGGCCAGGGACTGCAGCAGCGCCGAGACGACGACGGTGCCGATGAAGAACCAGTCCGGGGTGTCCGTGCGCCAGGCCGTCCTGCCGAGCGCCGAGAGCAGCGGGAAGACCGGGAACGTGACCAGGGGCGGCCAGAGCCAGGCGTAGTCGGAGCCGTGCTCGTCCGCGTGCACGGAGTCGACGGTGGCCTTGGCGATGACGACGCCGACCAGGACCAGGTAGGCCACCGAGAGGCGGTTGGTGAGCATCAGCCGGACAACGGTGCGGGCCGGGCCGTATTCCATCGTCTTCTCCCCCGTGGCCGGACGTCGGTTCGCCGTCTCCTCGTTCCCTCTCCCCCCTGCATCGTCGGGGCGGGACGGCGCCCCGGTCCTGAGTACGCGTACTCAGTTGTGCGAACGAATTCCCGTGTTCCGGTCAGGAGTTCGGCGACACCGCCCCCGTCCGCGCCAGGTCGTGCAGCTCTGCCAGGCGGTGCCGTGACTCCTCGTCCGTCGGTACGTACGTGACCATCCGCGCCCCGGTCTCGGGCTTCAGCCACAGGTCCGTGTGGTCCAGGGAGAGGAAGCCCACGTACTGGTTGAGGAACTGCTTGGTCCTGGTGCGGACGCCCACGACCTCGTACCGCTCCCAGTTCGCGCGGAACTCCGGGGACTCCGTCGTCAGACGCTTGACCAGCATCTTCCAGGCGGGCTCGCCGAGGTGACCGGCCATGGAAGCGCGGAGTTTCGCGGCCATCAGGCGGCGGGTCTCCTCCAGGTGCACGATGGAGCGCTGCCACTCGGGGTGGGTGTAGACGAGGATCATGCAGTTGCGGTCCTCGGGCGGGACCGCGTCGAGGTCGCACAACAGGCGGGCGTAGGTGCGGTTGTAGGCGAGGATGTCGTAACGGCTGTTCTGCACGCAGGCCGGGAGGGGCTCCAGGGCGCGGAGCATCTCGTACATCGCTGGGGTGACGCCGGTGCAGCTCGCGGCCGGGGTGGGGTCCACGGCTTCGGCCAGCTGGAAGAGGTGGGCGCGCTCGCTCGCGTCGAGCAGGAGCGTACGGGCGAGGGCGTCCAGGACCTGGACGGAGACCTGGATGTCCCTGGCCTGTTCGAGCCAGGTGTACCAGGTGACGCCGACCGCGGAGAGCTGCGCGACCTCCTCTCGCCGCAGGCCGGGGGTGCGGCGGCGGGTGCCGCGTGGCAGGCCCACCTCCTCCGGGGTGATCCGCTCCCGACGGCTGCGCAGGAACGCGGCCAGCTCCTGCCGCCGGATGCACGCGCTCCGTACCGGCGAAGCCTTCGTTTCACTCGCGGTGGTCGTCATGCCTCCAGCGTGCCGTCCCGCGGATCCTGTTGCCAGGTACTTCTTCTACCAGGATGAAGAGACTCTGGTACCACTCTGAGTGCCGGAGCAGGCTCGGGACCATGACCGAAACCGTCACCACCGCGACCGTACGGTCCCCGTCCGCGCCACCGGCGCTCGGCGGCCCCGGGCTGTTCACCGTCCTGCTGGCCGCCGCACTTCCGCTCATCGACTTCTTCATCGTCAACGTCGCCCTGCCCACCATCGGCGCCGACCTGCACGCGGGCGAGGCGGTCCTGGAACTCGTCGTCGCCGGGTACGGCGTCGCCTACGCCGTGCTGCTGGTGCTCGGCGGGCGGCTCGGCGACCTGTTCGGGCGCCGCCGGCTCTTCCTCGGCGGCATGGCCGCGTTCGGGCTGACCTCGCTGGCCTGTGGACTCGCGCCCAGTGCCTGGACGCTGGTGGCCGCCCGGGTCGCCCAGGGCGCCGCGTCCGCCGCGATGCTCCCGCAGGTCCTCGCCACCATCCAGGCCGCCACCGCCGGCGGCCGCCGCGCCCGGGCCATGAGCCTGTACGGCGCCACCGCCGGCCTCTCCATGGTGGCCGGGCAGATCCTCGGCGGGGTGCTGGTCGCCGCGGACATCGCGGGCACGGGATGGCGGTCCGTGTTCCTGGTGAACGTGCCGGTCGTGCTCGTCGGGCTGGTGCTCGGGGCGCGGTTCGTCCCGGAGACCCGGTCGCAGAAGCCGGAGCCCGTCGACGGACCCGGGACCGTGCTGCTCGCGGTCTCCCTGCTCACCCTCCTCGCCCCGCTCACCGAGGGCCGGGCGGCGGGCTGGCCGCTGTGGACCTGGATGTCACTGGCCGCGTTCCCGGGCGTGGCCGCCGCCTTCTACGCCGTGGAGCGCCGCGCCGACCGCGCCGGCCGTACGCCGCTGGTCCCGCCGAGCCTGTTCGAACTCGCCTCGCTGCGCCGGGGCCTGGTGCTGATGCTGCCGTTCTCGATCGGGTTCAGCGGGTTCATGTTCGTGATCGCCGTGGCCCTGCAGAGCGGGGAGCACCTCGGTCCGGTCCCGGCCGGGATGGCGCTCGCCCCGATGGCGGTCGCCTTCCTGTTCGTCTCGCTCGCCGGACCGCGGCTGACCGCCCGGTACGGCAGCCGGGTGGTGACCGCCGGGTCCGTGATCCAGGCGGTCGGGCTGGTCCTCATCGTGCTCGCCGCCCGGCGGGACTGGCCGCACCTGGACTTCACCGGACTGCTGCCCGGGGTCGCGGTCGCCGGTGCCGGTCAGGCCCTGCAACTGCCCAACGTGCTGCGCCTGGTGATGTCGGAGATACCGCCGGCGCGGGGCGGGGTGGGCAGCGGCGTGATGGTCACGACCCAGCAGTCGGCGCTCGCCCTCGGCGTGGCCACCCTGGGCACCCTGTTCCTCTCCCTGGTCCCGCACCAGGGCATGCGGGACGCCCTCGTCACCACCCTCCTGGTCCAGCTGGCCCTGGTCGTCCTGACCGGCCTCCTCAGCCTGCGCCTGCCCCGCACGGTGGGCTGATCAGCGCCCCGTACGTCAGCCCCCCCGTACGGCAGCGCCCCGTGCGCTGCCAGCGCCCCGCGCGGCGGCAGCGCCCCGCGCGGCGGCAGCGCCCCGCGCGGCGGCAGCGCCCCTTCGGGGCGCTGGGGGACCCCCAGCCGAAGGCTGGGGGAGGAACTGCGCGACCAGCCGCGACGGCGTCGCAGTCGCCAGACGGCAGATCGCGGCACCCCCGGCGGCGCACTCAGCCGCCCAGCTCGAACCACACGATCTTGCCCGTCCCCAGCCGGGTCGTGCCCCAGCGCCGGGCCAGCCGGTGCACCAGGTACAGCCCGCGGCCGTGCTCGTCGGTGGCCTTGGCCTGCCGCAGCCTCGGCAGTTGCGGCACGTCGTCGCCGACCTCGCAGCGCAGCACGTCCGTGCGCAGCAGCCGCAGGCTGATCGGGCGGGAGGCGTGCCGTACGGCGTTGGTGACGATCTCGCTGACCAGCAGCTCGGCGGTGTCCGTGAGGTCCTCCAGCCCCCAGCCGGCCAGGGCCTGCCGGGTGAGCCGGCGGGCCCGGCCGGGGGCACCGACCTCCGGCTCCAGGGTCCAGTACGCCACGTCGCTCGGCGCGATGCCGTCGAAGCGGGCGGCGAGCAGCGCGATGTCGTCGTCCCGGTCACCGGGGCCGAGCATGTCGAGCACCTCGTCGCACAGGGCTTCGAGGGGCGGCGGCCGGTCGGGCCCGGTCAGCTGGGCGGTGGCGGCGAGCTTCTCGCGCAGCTGCTCGATGCCGGTCCACACGTCGCGCAGCCGGGACTCCACCAGGCCGTCGGTGTAGAGGAGCAGGGTGGCCCCGGTGGGGGCGTCCAGCTCGACCGCCTCGAAGTCGATGCCGCCGACGCCGATCGGGGCGCCCGGCGGCACCGTGAGGACCTCGGTCTTGCCGCCCGGGTGCAGCAGGATCGGCGGCGGGTGGCCGGCGTTGGCGACGGTCATGCGGTGCGAGACGGGGTCGTAGACGACGTACAGGCAGGTGGCCATGCGGTCGGTGCCGAGCCGCTGGGCCTGTTCGTCGAGGTGGTGCAGGACCTCCTGCGGGGGCAGGTCGAGGCCGGCCAGGGTCAGCGCGGTGGTGCGCAGCTGGCCCATGACGGCGGCCGAGGTCATGGAGTGGCCCATGACGTCGCCGACGACCAGCGCCACCCGGCTGCCGGGCAGCGGGATCGCGTCGTACCAGTCGCCGCCGACCCGCGCGGTCTCGGCGGCGGGCAGGTAGCGGGAGGCGAGGCGGACGCCGGTGGGCCGGGGCAGCGTCTGCGGGAGCATGGCGCGCTGCAGCCGGTCGGCGATGAAGGCCTCCCTGCTGTACAGGACGGCCTTGTCGACGCCGAGCGCGGTGTGGGTGGCCAGTTGGGCGGCGACCAGCAGGTCGGCGGGCTCGAACGCCGGGCGCTCGGGCCGGCGCAGGAAGACGACGGCGCCGGTGACCCGGCGGCGGCCGCGCAGCGGGGCGAGGATCGCGTGCGAGCCGACCCAGTCGTTCAGCGCGCTGTCCGTGCCGACGAGTTCGCCCAGTGCGGCGCGGGTCGGCGGGGTGTCGGCGAACACCGGCCGGACCCCGCGCAGCACCTCGGCGAGGGCGCCGCCGGGCACCACCTCGCTCCAGTCGGAGGCGTCCAGGTCGTCCTGCTCGTCGTTCACCGTCTCCGCGGGCCAGACCAGGTCCTCGGCGCCGGGGCCCTTGAGCCGGTCGGTGCGGCGCAGCCGGAGCACGGCCGGGCCGTTGGGGCGTTCGTCGCCGACCGGGAGCGGGTCGCGCAGGTAGACGAGGGCCGCGTCGGAGTACGTCGGTACGGCGGCCCGGCACAGGCCCAGCACGATCTCGTCGGTGTCGAAGCCGCGGGCGATCCGCCGGGTGGCGGCGCCGACGTAGCGCAGGCGGTCCTCGTCCGGGGCCTTCGGGGCGACGGGCGGCGCGGCGGCGAGGGCGTCCTCGCGCACGCCGAGCGCGGTCTGCGCCGACAGCGCGTCGGCCAGGGCGATGTCGTCGTCCACGAAGTCCTCCCGGTCCGGGCGCCGCAGGAACACCGCGACGCCCACGACGGCGTCGGGGGCGCGCAGCGGAGCGAGCAGGACCCGGTTCCCCTGCGGCAGCCGGGTTGCCGTGCCCAGGAGTTCCCGCAGGGCCTCGTCCACGCCGTCCGGGCCGCGGCCGCGTGCCCTGCCGCAGCGCAGCAGGGCGGCGAGCGCGCCGTCCGGCGCCACCTCTCTCGACCGTGGGGGCGATCCGCCCATGGCGCCGCCGAGTTCGGCGGGCGTCCCGTCCAACTCCAGGCGCCCCGGCTCCGACCCGTCCGGCGGGTGGTCGCCGAGGTAGACGAACATCCCGTCCGCCAGGTCCGGGACCGTCGCCCGGTACAGCTCACGGACGGCCTGGGCCGCGCCCTCGGCGCGCGCGATCCGGCGGCCGGCAACGGCCAGGAAACGTTGAGGATCCGGCAGCATCGCCTCTCCGTGCCGGTGGCCGCTTCACAAGGTCGCTTTCATCTTGAGCCAGGGTCAATTCCCTGTCCAGGGTTTCTGCCGGTACACCAAGTCCGGCTCTTGATCCGGAGGTTGGGCCGGGGACGTTCCGGAAGGCACCCCCCGGCCGCCCTGACCTCCTCCTCGTCGTGCGCGGCGGGGCCTCGTCCGCCGTGTGAACTCCGGGGACATGCTCGACAAAACCCGGTGAAGAAAGCCCTGTTGATGTTGGACTTGCTGCACACTCCTTGCCGTCGGCCCGCCGTCGACACGTGCCGGACAGCAGACCGGGCACAGACTACGGAGGCGTCAATGTCGCAGATCGACGAGAGCAAGGTCAGCCGCTGGGACCAGCACGGCCGGGAACACGTGGTCCGAGTGCAGCGTACGGGTGTGCAGCGCACGATCAAGTGCGGCACCTGCGGCTGGCAGAAGGGCGCCCAGTTCCTGCCCTGGCTGAAGGCGGAGGAACACCTGGCCGAGGCGCACCAGGCCACCGTGGACCCCGCGGGCACCCAGCCCTCGCGATGACTTTCCGCGGGCACGGGAGTCGTACCGCCCGACACCGCGCCCACCGGAAGGACGACCGATGACCGCCTCCCCGCTGCACGCCGCCCTGCGCCGCCACGTCGAGGCCGGTACCGTCCCCGGAGCCGTGGGCCTCGTGGCCCGCGGTGACGACGTCGAGGTGGTCGCCGTCGGGCACACCGACGTCGAGGGGTCCGCCCCGATGACCCGCGACTCGGTCTTCCGCATCGCGTCGGTCACCAAGCCGATCACCGCCGCCGCGCTGCTGATGCTGGTGGACGAGGGCCGGATCGGGCTCGGCGACCCGGTGGCCGACTGGCTCCCGGAGCTGGCGAAGCCGATGGTGGTCCGTACGCCCACGGGCCCCGTCGACGACGTGGTGCCGGCGGAGCGCCCGGTCACCGTCGAGGACCTGCTCAGCTTCCGCGCCGGCTGGGGCCTCGCCGACGACTTCTCGCTGCCCGCCGTGCGGGCCCTGTCGGCGATCCAGGACCACGGCCGCCCCTTCCGGGACTGGCCGGACCCGGACAGCTGGCTGAGTCTGCTCGCCCAGGTGCCGATGCTGCACCAGCCGGGCGAGGCCTGGCTGTACGGCACCTCGTCCGCCCTCCAGGGCATCCTGGTCGCCCGGGTGTCCGGCCGCGCCTTCCCGGACTTCCTGGCGGAGCGGATCTTCGAGCCGCTGGACATGCGGGACACGGCGTTCGAGGTGCCGGCGCCGAAACGGCACCGCTTCACCTCCGCCTACGCCCCCGCCGCGGACGGCACCCTGCGCCTGACGGACACCCCGGACGGCGCCTACAGCAGCCTGCCGCGCTTCCCCTCGGGCGGCGGCGGCCTGGTCTCCACGGCCGACGACTGGCTGGCGTTCGGCCGGCTGCTGCTGAACGCCGGTGCCGCCCCGGACGGCCGCCGCCTGCTGACCGCCACGTCGGTGAGCCGGATGACCACCAACCACCTGACGGCGGCCCAGCGCGAGAGCGCCGCGCTGTTCCTGGAGGGCCAGGGCTGGGGGTACGGCGGCTCGGTCGACGTCGCCCCCACGGATCCCTGGTCGGTGCCCGGCCGCTACGGCTGGGTCGGCGGCACCGGCACCACCGCGCACGTCGTCCCGGCCACCGGCACGGTCACGGTCCTGTTGACACAGACGGCCATGACGGGGCCGACGCCGACCCCTCTGATGCGGGAGTTCTGGCGGGTCACCGCCTAGCTCGCGCGTTACGCCGTTCGGGTGAGCTTCCGGGGCGGAACCACAAGGTCAGAGCACCCGCCGCCACCTGCGGTCTTTACCGAATCCGGAGGCGGTGCGCACCGCCTCCGGGACCGCCCGGGTCGCCGCCCGGCGCGACCCGGCCAAGCCTTGAGAGGTCCCCCCGTCCCTCGACAGGAGTACTTCCATGCACACCACACAGCGCCAGTTCTCCCGGGCCCTCGCCGCCGGTGCGCTCTCCGTGGCCCTGCTGTCGGCCGGTTCCGCCGGGGCTTTCGGCACCGAGGCCAAACCGGCCCCGTCGCCCACCATGAGCGCCAAGCCGCACCCGAAGCCGAGCCCGACCACCATGGCCTCGATCTCGATCAAGGCGAGCACGGCCTCGGTCAAGGCCGGTGACTCGGTGACCTTCACCGGCCGCACCTCCGGCCTGAAGGTCGGCTGGCCGCTGGTGCTCCAGCACCAGAAGGGCGGCAAGTGGATCCCGCTCAAGGCGACCGCGAAGGTCAAGAACGGCAGCTCCTACTCGCTGACCGGGAAGCTCAACAACCCGGGCAGCGAGCACCTGCGGGTCGCGGCGGTCGGCAAGAAGGTCTACTCCCCGACCGTGACGGTCAACGTGGGCTGAGGCCCCTGAGCAGCAGCTCCACCAGCGCCCCGAAGTCCGCCTCGGCCTCCGGCCGCACCCACTCCCGCGCGTAGCCCGGGTCGTGGAAGCGGCCGGTGGCCTGGAAGACGGTCCGGGCCGCGGCGGCGGGGTCGGGCACGGTGAAGACACCGGTCCCGGCCCCGTCCGCGATGATCGCGGTCAGCTGGCCGGTCAGGTCGGCGATGTGCTCGGTGACCGCCGGGCCGTTCTCGTCGACCAGCACCATGTAGGTGGCGAACAGCTCCGGGTCGGCACCCGCCTTGCGGCGCTTCGCGTCGAACAGGGCCCGCAGCCAGTCGCGCAGCCGCGCCTCCGGGTCCCGGTCGCCGGCCGCGATGCCGGACAGCTGCTCCGAGGTGCGGTCGAGCCACCGCTTCGTCACCGCTTCGCGCAGCGCCGCCTTGGTCCGGAAGTGCCGGTAGACGCTGCCGTGGCTGACGCCGAGCGCGCGGGCCACGTCCACCACGGTGGCCTTGGCCGGGCCGTGCCGGCGCAGCACCTCCTCGGTCGCCTCGAGGATGCGTTCGGCGGTCAGGGCCGGGGTCGGGGACGTCGCTGCCATGGCCTAGACGGTACCTGGCGCCGCGGTCAGTGCTCGGTGCCGAGATGGCTCATCTGCGCGGCCGGGTAGCGGGTGCCCGCCGCCGCGTCCGCCGGTACGGCCTCCTCGATCGCCGCCAGGTCCGCCGCGTCCAGGGTGACGTCCAGCGCCCCCAGCGACTCGGCGAGCCGCTCGCGGGTGCGGGCGCCGACGAGCGGCACGATGTCCTCGCCCCGGGAGAGCACCCACGCGATGGCGATCTGGGCGACGGTCACGCCCTTCTCGTCGGCGATCTTGCGCAGCGCCTCGACGAGGTCGAGGTTGTGCTGGAGGTTCTCGCCCTGGAAGCGCGGCGAGAAGGCCCGGAAGTCGCCCGCGCCGAGCTGCCGGTCGCGGGTGAAGTGGCCGGAGATCAGGCCCCGGGAGAGCACGCCGTACGCGGTGATGCCGATGCCCAGCTCACGGGTGGTCGGCAGGATCTCCCGCTCGATGTCGCGGGTGATGATGGCGTACTCGATCTGGAGGTCGGAGATGGGCGCCGTGGCGGCGGCGCGCCGGATGTCGCGCGCGCTCGCCTCGCTGAGGCCGATGTGGCGGACGTGCCCCTTCTCGACCAGTTCGGCGATGGCGCCGACCGTCTCCTCGATCGGCACGTCCGGGTCGACGCGGGCGATCCGGTAGACGTCGATGTGGTCGACGCCGAGGCGCTGGAGGGAGTAGGCGGCGAAGTTCTTCACGGCGGCGGGGCGGCCGTCGTAGGCGTTCCAGCCGCCGTCCGGGTCGCGCAGGGCGCCGAACTTGACGCTGGTCAGCGCCTGCTCGCGGAGGGCCGCGGGGGCGGTGCGCAGGGCCTCGCCGATCAGCATCTCGTTGTGGCCCATGGCGTAGAAGTCGCCGGTGTCGAGCAGGGTCACGCCGGCGTCGAGGGCCGCGTGGATGGTGGCGATCGACTCCGCGCGGTCGGCCTCGCCGTACAGCGCGGACATGCCCATGCAGCCGAGACCGAGGGCGGAGACCTGGGGGCCGGTGGATCCGAGGGATCGGGTGTGCGTCGTCATGGCTCCACCTTGGCATGACAGCTGACAGATTTCAATATCTGTCATTCCATAGTCGCGAGGGCGCGGCGGCGGTGGCGGACCTACGGTGGGTCCCCGCGGGCCGGTGGGAGCCGATCGCTTCGGCCGGGGGGACCCCCAGCGCCCCTGGGGTGGGCCGCCCGCCCCGGCGCTCGCACCGCACCGCCGGCCCGCCGCAACGCAAAAACGCCCGCCCTCCAGCCGACTCGGTCGGCCTGGAGGGCGGGCGAAGGAAGAGGGCGGGGCTAGCAGCCCAGGAGGCGGCCGGCGAGGTAGCTCTCGATCTGGTCCAGGGACACCCGCTCCTGCTTCATCGAGTCGCGCTCGCGGACCGTGACCGCGTTGTCCTCGAGCGTGTCGAAGTCGACGGTCACGCAGTACGGCGTACCGATCTCGTCCTGGCGGCGGTAGCGGCGCCCGATCGCACCGGCGTCGTCGAACTCGATGTTCCAGTGCCCGCGCAGCGCCTGGGCGAGGCCCTTGGCCTTCGGGGACAGCTCGGGGTTGCGGGACAGCGGCAGGACCGCGACCTTGACCGGGGCCAGCCGGTGGTCCAGCCGGAGCACCGTGCGCTTCTCCAGCTTGCCCTTGGCGTTCGGCGCCTCGTCCTCGACGTAGGCGTCGAGCAGGAACGCCAGCATCGCGCGCCCGACACCGGCCGCCGGCTCGATGACGTACGGCGTCCAGCGCTCCTGGGCCTCCTGGTCGAAGTAGGAGAGGTCCTGGCCGGAGGCCTTGGAGTGGGCGTTCAGGTCGTAGTCGGTGCGGTTGGCGACACCCTCCAGCTCGCCCCACTCGTTGCCGCCGAACTGGAAGCGGTACTCGATGTCAGCGGTGCGCTTGGAGTAGTGGGAGAGCTTCTCCTTCGGGTGCTCGTACCACCGCATGTTCTCCTCGCGCAGGCCCAGGCCGGTGTACCAGTTCCAGCGCTGCTCCATCCAGTACTCCTGCCACTTCTCGTCCTCGCCCGGCTTGACGAAGAACTCCATCTCCATCTGCTCGAACTCGCGGGTGCGGAAGATGAAGTTGCC
>NZ_JAEKKT010000492.1 GCF_019510245.1 Streptomyces sp.
CGTGCATCAGGGAGGGCATGTCGTCGACCCAGCCGAAGGCGTGGTCGATGCCGTCGGCGCGCAGCTGCTCGGCCAGGGCCTCGTTGCGGCCGCAGACGACGACCGGGACGGCGGCGCCGCAGTCACGCAGCTCCCGGGCAACCGTACGGACCGGGCCCACCCCCCAGGACCCGGCGACCAGCAGGGCCAGCGGGGCGTGGGACGGCAGCCCGAACCTCTCCCGGGCACGGCCACGCCCTCGTGCGTCGCAGGGCCGGAAACGGGGGTCCGTGACCGGCCCGTGCACTCGCACGTCGCGGGCCCCGGCGGCCCGAGCCTGGGCGGCGGGCACGGCGTGAGCGGCGAGGTGGACGTCCACACCCGGCGCGACCCACAGCGGATGCACCGAGAAGTCGGTCAGATAGGTGAGGACCGGCACGGCCAGCCGACCGTCCAGGCGCAGGTTGCCCAGGACCCGGCTGGCCCCGGGGTAGGTGGAGACGACGGCGTCGGTGCCCGGCGGCAGGGCGCGCAGTACCCGGTCCTGCGCCGTGCGCAGCAGCGCCCGCGCCACCGGCCCGCCGCCCTCGGAGCGCTCGGTGCTGGAGTAGATCCGCTGGTAGGCCCAGGGGGCCCGCACCAGCATCCGGTGATAGCCCTCCTGGACGGTGCGGCCCAGGTGGGCGGGGAGCAGGTCCAGCAGGTCGAGGCGGTCCACGGCGTAGCCCTGCGCGGTGAGACGGCGGGCGAGCTCGGCCGCGGCACCGTCGTGACCGGCTCCGACGCTCGCGGAGACGATCGCGACCCGTCCGGCGCCGCCTTTCGCGCCGGGCCGCGGGGGAGCGGCGCCGGTGATCGGGGATCTGGGCGCCGTGCTCGCGGGGTGGGGCATGGGTCTTCCTCCGCAGGGGACGGGAGCGGCCGAACTCTACGAGTTGTAGTAGTTCGAGGTTCGAAGCCCGGAGCATACCTCCTACAACTAGTAGGAGATGGCCGGGTAGTCTGTGCGGGACGGCGAACGGAGGCATCCGGTGCAGGAACGAGGGGACGGCGGCGCCCGCGAGGCGTCCGGCAGGCGGGCCCGCGGCGAACTGGAGAGCGATGTGCTCGCCGCGCTCTGGGCCGCCGACGGCCCCCTGACCGCCGGCCAGGTCCGGGAGGCGCTGCCGGGCGACCTGGCCTATACGACCGTCCTGACCATCCTGTCCCGGCTGTACGACAAGGAGATGCTCGTCCGGCACCGCGAGGGCCGTGGCTACGCGTACGAGCCGGTGCGGGACGAGGCGTCGCACACCGCCCAGCGCATGCGGTCGCTACTTGAGGGTGGCTCCGACCGCGAGGCGGTCCTGGCCCGCTTCGTCTCGGAACTGTCCGAGCAGGACGAGCACCTGTTGCACCAGCTCCTGTCCGGGCACGACGCTCGCACCGGAGATGATCGCTCAGCAGGGAGGGCGTAAAGCCGTGCTGTTCAGCGTCTACGTCCCCTTCGCAGTCACGGCTGTGCTCGCCGTGCTCGCGCCCCGACTGGCCCACGTGCTGCCCCCGCGCCGCGCTGCCTGGGCCCTGGCCTGCGCCGCGCTCGTGACTGCGATCGGCTGGGCGGGGGCACTCGCCTTGCTCGCCTTCACCGGCGTGGCACAGATTCCGGAAGTTGCGGAGGAGGGCCGCTGGTCCGTGGCCGCTCTGCAAGCCGAGGATCCGGTCTACCTCGTCGTCGCGGGAGGCAGCGCCCTCATGCTGGCCGTGGGCGTCGTCTCGCTGGGCGTGGCCGCCGCGAAGCAGGCCCGCCTCTTCGTCCAGGCGCGACAGGAGCACGCCCGGCTGCCGCAGGACACGGAGCTGGCCGTGGTCGACGACGACGTCCC
>NZ_JAEKKT010000233.1 GCF_019510245.1 Streptomyces sp.
CATGAAACAGGGTAAAGAGGTCGAGAACCCCGAGTCGCGTTTCTCCGCGGTGCTGCTGGCGGCAGCGAAGCTCCCGGGTGTACGCATTCACAGGGAGGCGTACCTTCGAAGCGCGTTGGCTCGCCACTGCTCCGAGGACGACATCCGAAGAGCGATAGAAGAGACCCCCGCTGCGGCGGGCATCAGTGTCGAGGTTCTCGACAAGGTGGCCAACGATTCGATCCGCTACGAGACCGCCAAGGTCAGCGCCCTCTCCGCCGCCGCCGGAATACCCGGCGTCCTCGCCCTTCCTGCCACGGTGCCTGCCGACATGGCTCAGTACTTCGGCCACATGGTGCGTATCTCGCAGAAGCTCGCGTACCTCTACAGTTGGCCCGATCTGTTCTCCGAGGACGGCGACGACCTCGACGACGCGACCATGGGAGTGCTCACGCTGTTCTTCGGCGTGATGTTCGGCACCCAGTCGGCGAACGCGGCCGTGGGGAAGGTCGCCGGGATGATGTCGAAGGAGGTCGCCAAGAAGCTGCCCCAGAAGGTGCTGACCCAGGGTGTCGTCTACCCGATAGTGAAAAAGGTCGCGGCATACCTCGGCGTCCAGATGACGAAGCAGTCCTTCGCGAAGACCGTCTCGAAGGCCATCCCCTTGTCGGGGCCGCTGTCTCTGGCGGGCTCACTTTCGCGACCTACCTGCCGATGGCCAAGAGGCTCAAGAAGCACCTCTCCAGCCTGCCACTGGCGGAACCGTCGCACCGAGTGATGGATGGGGAAGTCCTGGACGGCGAGGTCGTGGAAGTCGTGGAAGACCAAGGGTCTTTCACCACAGCGCACGCTGAACACCATGGCGCAGATGACACCGCCAACGAGCTAGAGAAGCCTCACTCCTCGTAGGGCTCCAGTGCGTGTCGAACTTGGGCAGGGCGTTGGGGGTGAGGCTGGCGACCGCGACACGGAGAGTGGCTGGGTTCCTGCCGGGCACGGGGATGAGCGGCCCTGCCGGTGGGCCGGTGAGCGCGGTCGTGCGTGCGCGGCAGGGTGTTTGCCGCAGGGGCGAGCGGTGGCCTCAGTAGTGGTAGCGGGCCTTGAGGATCTTGACTTCCTTCTCGTCCACCCGGTACACGAGCCGGTGCTCGTCGTCGATGCGGCGTGACCAGTAGCCGGACAGGTCACCCTTCAGGGGTTCCGGCTTGCCGATGCCGGTGAAGGGGGTGCGCTGGATCTCGCCGATCAGCCGTGTGATCCTGCGGGCCATGGCGCGGTCCGAGCCCAGCCAGAACAGGAAGTCCTCCCATCCGGCCGGGTCGAAGTGGACGCTCCTCACCCGTCACCCGCCAGCTCTTCCAGCTCTGCCATGGTTTTGGTGACCACGGCCTCGCCGGCCCTGTCCCGTGCGACGGCTTCCATGAGGCTGCGCGCGTTCGCGGGAGAGCGCAGCAGGTAGACGGTCTCCTGCCAGGAGTCGTAGTCCTCGGCGGACATCAGAACCGCGTCGCCGCTCTTGGAGCTGATACGCACGGGGGTGTGGTCGTCGTTGACGCGCTTGATGAGCGGGAAGAGGTCCTTGCGGGCCTCGCTGGCGCTTATGGTCATCTGTCGGCACCCCTCTCCTGACGGTACTGGAAAAAGGTACCACACTGGTACGTGATTCTGGTACGAGTCACGGACGCCGTGAACCTCGCCTCCGGACGGTTCGAGTGAGGGGTGGGCGGCACACTCCCGCCTCACTTCAGGCTCTCCCGCCTTGCCGATCAGCACGAACCGGGAGAATCCGTCTGAGTGCCGGACCCGCACGGGGGGGCAAGCGGGGCGATCTCCCGGTCGAAGAAGTCGTAGAAACCCTCACCGCGCTCGTAGAGCGTGTCGAATCCGACTGACGTTTCCCGGATCAGTGATCGCTCGGTGAAGCGGTTGGCGCCTGCTGCGTTCCCATCATCGTCGTAGACCACCTCGTACATGGCCACGTCCCCGAGAATCACCACCTCCGGAACCGGGCGGTCCTTCTCGATGTCCGAGATCTTGCGGGCGTCGAGCACCTTGATGTCGTCGCCCAGGTCCACGCGCACTCGAAGCACGAAAAACTCCCACTGCACGTAGGGTGTGATCGGAAACTCCACGACACGAAGGCGGCGATGCGGGATGCCGAGCCGCGCCGCATTCCGGAGTTCCTGCGCGTAGTCGTCGCGTCTTTCGTCGGCGAGGGACAATGCCCTCTCCCAGTCACCGGCTGCGAAAGCCTCCCAGCTTGCGAAACCCCGCTCCTTGAAATGCTGCCCGCGTTCGAGCTTGTTCAGGAAGCCGATGCCGCTGTTGTAGACCCGGCTGAAGTCCGCGTGATAGGCGGGTCGATCCATGCGCTCGGAAATCCCAGTGGGGAAAGAATCAAACACTGGGGATATCCGGCTTCGCCGCGACGAGCATGTTCCTCGGGATGACCACGAGTCGTTCGTCCGCCCCGATCGAGACCCCGTCGGGGAGGTTCGCGCCGAGCGACTGGGTGAGGTCCCGGCCGATGACGGCGATGTCCCCGTTGGCGAGTTCCCAGATGTCGGGGCAGTCAGGGGTGCCGGTGGTGTTCCCCAGCTCCTGGGGTGATTTACCCAGACGCCGTTTGAAAGTAGTATCCGGATCTGCTTCCCATGGCCTGGCCACCGCCATCGCCCCCTCAATCGGTTGGGTGGCGGTACTGTACCGCTCGACGAGCTCGCCTGACGATGCGTTAAGCCCGACCTGTGACCGAAATGGCGTCGCGCCACGCCTCCTTGTCTGATCTCGCTCAAGAGTGGAACGATATTGACCGGGAGAGGGAATCGCGCCAGCGCCCGAGAGGCCGCCGCTTTTTCGCCACGCTGTCGGAAAACGAGTGAACGGGGGAGCGCTGTGGAACCGGAGGTGACCGCGCTCGCACAAAGCGCAGGGACCACCTTGGTCACGTTGATGGCGACCGATGCCTGGCAACGCGTTCGCGACGGACTCACACAGCTCTGGCGGCGGATGCAACCGGAGCGTGCCGAGACAGTGGCCGCCGAACTGGAGGCCGGCCGCGAGGATGTGCTGGCCGCCATGGTGGCGAACGACCAGGAGACGTTGAGCGAACTGCGGCTGCAGTGGCAGGGGCTGGTGCGACGCCTGATCGTCGCCCGACCTGCGGCCGCCGGGGAACTGCGCGCGCTGCTGGCCGAGCTCGATCCCGACGGCTCGGCTGCCCGGTCGGTCACACAGCACGCCACAGCCTCCGGTCAGGCCCGGGTCTACCAGGCGGGACGAGACCAGCACATCGCCGAGCGATGACGGGCGGGATGGACGGCCACGCCGAGGACCGGGGGCGTGTCTACCAGTCGTCGGGCGACCAGCACATCAACGAACACCACCATTACGGCGGTGACACCTCCGTGCCGAGCGGTCCGGACTCGGTCCGCCGCCCGGCGGTCGGGCGGTCTCCGGCCGTGCTGCGCGACCGCACCGAGGTGATGGCACGCCTACGGGCAGGCGTCGAGGCGGGGCGCGGCGGCGACGTCTACGTGCTGTATGGGATGGGCGGCTGCGGCAAGACAGCGGTCGCCTGTGCCTTCTTCCAGGTGGCCACCGGCGACTACGGCCGCGCGGGCCTGTGGGTCAACGCCTCCGACCGCGCGAGCCTGCGCGCCGGCATGCTGGCGGTCGCTGCCGACCGGGGAGCGAGCGACGGCGAACTGCTGGCCGCCCGCAACGGTCTCCGGCCCGCGGCCGATCTCGTCTGGCAGTATCTCGACCGCTCCACCGAGCCTTGGCTGCTGGTCCTCGACAACGCCGACGAGCCGGAGATCCTGCGGGACGGCAGCTGGCTGCGCACCAGCCCGCGCGGCACCGTGGTGGTGACCACCCGCCGGGCGGCCGCTCGCTGGTGGCCAGGCGCCGAACTGCAGCACATCGGTGTCCTGCCCCGGGAGGACGCCGCACTCGTGCTGTGCGACCTCGCCCCGCACAGCGGTACCGCGGAGCAGGCGGCGCGGATCGCGGACCGGCTCGGGCGGCTGCCGCTCGCCCTCACTCTGGCCGGCGGCTTCCTCTCCCATCAGGTGCTCGCCCCCTGGACGTTGGACGCCTACGGGCATCATCTCGACGAGGACGAACGGGTTCAGCTCATCGACCAAGGTGCGGACGCGTTGTCCGAGGCGGACCCCCGGCACCTGGTCGGCCTGACCTGGCAGCTGACACTCGACACGTTCGAGGCGCGCGGGCTGCCCGAAGCGGCGGCACTGCTCAGGCTGCTCGCCCGGTTCGCTCCGGAGCCGCTGCCGTTGTCGCTGCTCAACCATGCCGCCATCAGCGGCGTCCTCCCGCGCGCCCGGACCGAGACAGCGCTGAGAGCCCTGCTCGACCAGTCGCTGACCGAACTGGTCGACGTCGGCGTGCGCTGCGTACAGAGCCATGGAGTACTCCTCGACAGCGCGGCGGCGGCGACACCCGCGGAACGGCTGCCCGCTCTCGACACGACGGCCGTCCGGCTGCTCGACGCGGCCGTTCCCGCCGTACCCGACGCGGGCCCCCACGATCCGCAACTGCGACTGCTGGTACCTCATGCGCTCGCCTTGCTGCGACGCATCGGCGAGCCGCCGGCGCTGGCCGACGCGCTGGCCGTGGCCACGCGCCTGTCGGTCGCCCTGCACCGCACCGGCGACTACCTCTCCGCCGAGGAGACCTCCCGCACCGCGGCGGACCTCGCACAGCGAGTGCTCGGCCAGGACGACCGGCTGGTCCTGGCCGCCCGTTCCAGAACCGGCCGGGCACTGTTCCGGCTGGGCAGGTATGCCGAAGCCGAGTCGGTGCTCCGAGGCGTCCGCGCCACTCAGGAGAACCTGTTCGGGGCCGACGACCCCGACACCCTGGACACCTCCTACGGTCTTCAGCTCGTGCTGGCGAACCTCGGCAGGCGCGAGGAATCACTCGCACTGCTCCGGGCCGTCGTCGCCGGCCGGAAAACGGCACTGGGCCCCGCGCACCCGCTGACCCTGCGCGCCCGCGCCAGTCTGCTGGAGATGCTGCCCGCTTCCGAGGTGGTCAACGAAGAAGGCGGCGCCCTGCTCTCGCTGCCGTCGGAATGCGCGCGGCTCCTCGGCCCCGATCACACAGTGACGCTGGGTTCCCGGCACAACCACGCCTGGGCGCTGTACCTACTGGGCCGCTTCGAGGAGGCCGATGACGAGATACGGCTGGTCGCCGAAGCGTATGTGCGGCGCTTCGGCCCTGAGTACCCGATGGTGCTCGCGGCCCGGCAGCTCTACTCCCGGACCCGGTCCGCGCTCGGCCACACGGGCGCGGGGATCGCGCTGATGGCCGATGTCGTCGCACGGCGGGAACGCGGCCTGGGCCCCGAGCACCCGTTCACGGTCGCGGGCCGTCAGCTCTTGGACGAGTACCGATCGGGTCAGTGGCGCCCGCCGCTACCGCCTGGCGGATGACGGCGGACATCTTCGTGCTGCGGTCTGCGACGGCTGATGCAGCGCGACATGGCTCGGTTCCTGTCGGTTGCCGGCCGTACCAGCCGTCCTCCGTCGGCCCGGCCCACAGCGGCAACGCGGTCGCAGCCGAACGCGAGGTCAACCGACTGCCGCTGTGAGACAACGATGCCGGGCGCCCCTGCCCGGCTAGAGCCCACCCCGAAGTAGTGCAGCTTTCATGAACACGTAAGCTTCACATAGCATCTATCTTATCCACTAAGTCTTCATATCTTTCGGGGGAAACGATCTCTGTGCTCAACCGGAAATGCTTCGGCGCGCTTGGCGCGGCTGTCATGTCCGTGGCGCTCGCTGCCTGCAGCAGCACCACCACGCCCACGGCTGCGAAGCCTTCCGCGCCGAGCAACTCCGCCGTGTCCAGCCCCGCATCTTCCTCTCCGACTCCCGAGGCAGCGCTCCTCACAAAGGCCCAGCTCGCGTCCGCTCTGCTGTCGCTGTCCCAGATGCCTGCCGGCTGGTCGACCGACAGCAGCGACAGCGCAGGCGACAAGACCTTCTGCGACTACCGTCAGCCGCACAAGCCGCAAATTCAGGTCTCCCGGACTTTCCAGAAGGGCGGAGGGTTCACCGCCACGATTGCCACTGCCGGTATTCGGCAGTACGCGAGCGCGAGCGATGCCGCCGAGTCGTTCACCGCGATGGAGACGGCGCTTGAGACCTGTCACCGGGAGACCTATCAGGGGTCGGTGCTGAAGTACTCGCCGATGAGCGTGGACAAGCTCGGCGACCGGTCCCTTGGTGTACGCATCGACAGCGACGGCACCACGTTGCTCCAGCAGTTCACACTCGACGGGCCCACCCTGATCAACGTGGGCACCGGCGGTCTCACGGACGCGGATGCCGACACGGCCACCAAGCTTCTGTGCGATCAGGTCGACCGGTACGAGTCCGCAGCCCGCAGGTAGGGCAGGCGGCGAAAGCCGCCTGGCCGGGGAGCCGGCAGCCCGGCTGGCCGACGTAGAGGCGGCTCGGCCCGGCTGCTATTGGTGCGTCTCTGCGAAGTCCATCGCATAGCCGGCGACCGGGATGAAGCAAGGAAGTCCTCCGCTCAGCCGCCCTGCGAGAGCGGCAGCATTGTCCGAACAAGAGGAAATATGGCTAGTTCTGTGGACCGTGATGATGCGACGCGGGGTTGTCTTGGGCTGGCCGCCATCACTGCCGTTGTGGTAGTCGGCTGGCTCGTGTGGACCGCCGTGATGTGGACGTTGGCCGAGTGGCGGTGGGCGTGGTTCATCGGATGCGCGGCTGTGTCTCCGGCTGCCGCGTTCGCGATTGTGCTCGCGTGGGGTGAGGAGCGTCCGTTCGTTCCGTCTCGCCGACGGGAGGCGTGGATGACGGCGGTCGTCACGGCCGTGGCAGCGGAGGCCCCGGCTGTCGTCCTCGTTAAGGGCTGGGGCACCGGGACCGTTGCGCTGCTTTTCGCGCTCGGAGCCGGGTCTGTCGGTGCGTTTTGTCCGCCTGACCGGCCTGACGTTCGTCATGTCGGCAAGTCCGCCACTGCGGATGTCGGCGAGAAGCAGACGCCTGCCGATGGTTCAGCGGTGCCGGAGTGAGTAGTAGCCCGCGATTACCTGCTGCGCGCCTCGTTGGCACGTCCTTTCTGAGTCAGCGGCCCTGACCAACCCGGGTCGGTCTACTTCTGGAGTCCCCGTGATCCCCCCGTCCTTCTTGTCCGGGCAGCGTGTTCGTCGCCTGGGAACGCTGTTGGCTGTCCTGTGCGTGAGTGCAGGAGTCATTGCCATCGGTGAGGCATCCAGCGGGGAGGCTGCATCGCCGCAGGCCGTCCGTCACCGCGTTGCTCCTTCCTCGAGTCCGTCTCTTGAGCCTTCACAGGCCAAGACCTCGCCGAAGAAGTCAGCCCGTCCGACCCCGCGCGTGATGTCCGCCAGTTGTACGGGAAGGGCCGAGAACCTGTTCTTCACGGCGGTGGGGGGTTCGGTCACGGAGTCGTCTTCGCAGCCTCCGGCGTATCTGCGGATCAAAGAAGCCAGTGTCGTTCGTGACAGCAGGGGCGTGACGGTGAGCTACACGCTCGCCGGTAACGCTCCCGAGCCCGGTTCGGAGGCGGATGCCACCTACTGGACGTGGCTGGGCGATGGTCTGGACGACATGGATGAACCTGCCGTGAGCATGCAGTACCTCGACTCGCGTTGGTTCGTGCAAGTGTCCGGAACGAACGACGTGGTCGGAGGAGACGTGGAAGCTCGGCCGGAGATACGTGGCCGCACTGTCTCCGTCCGGCTTCCGCTTCGCGTCTCCACGTCGTCCGGCTACGTGGCGGACCTGTCGAAGTTCACGCATGCTGGTTGGTCCACGGAAGGCAAGAACCCCTCGGGATTCGGCACCTGGATGGATGGTTGCCCGATCGGCGGGGAGGGAGCCGGCAACCCGGGATCGTGGGAAGTGCCGCTGCACTGAGGTCGCAGCGGGCGTGCGGCGAGGGCCGTGTCCGTTTGCTGCCCGCTCTTCTGCCTTGCCGAGCAGGATGACAGCAGCACAGCGGTGCGATGGTGCACGGGGTATACAGCGCGGGGGTGGGTGGAGTACCGATGTAGGGTGCTATGCGCAGGCCGTACGGGTGGTCGTTCAGTGCGAGGGGGACAAAGAGTGCAAGCGCCACGAGCCCGTCTCCCCTGAGCTGGCCGATGCCGTGAACGTCGTTCTCGCCCGGCGGCACGTGCCCGACTCTCGCCTCGCCACCGGCCAGGACCACCGGCACGTCGCACCGCCCACCGGTCACCCGTATTTCCGGGTCCTCCTCCACGACCCGGACCGGTGACCGGCTTCGGCCGAGGCGCACACCCGCACCACATCGAGTACGAGCAGCAGCACCGGAAACTGCCAGGGAGAGCGAGACCCGCAATGGCTCAGCAGCCACTCCTCCGCGATGTCATCGACATCAAGGAGTCCATCTCCACCTCGGACTTCGTGCTGTCCCTCGCCGAGGCGACGACACCCGAGGGCGCCGAGCACGCGCTCGAGGACTACGTCGTCACCGAGCGGCTGCTGGAGAACTTCGACGAGGCGCTGGCCCTCATCAAGTCCTCGCTCGACGGGCACCGCTCCAAGGCCGCGTACCTCCACGGCTCGTTCGGTTCCGGTAAGTCGCACTTCATGGCCGTCCTGTACGCGCTGCTCAGCGGCAACTCGGCCGCCCGTGCCCGCACCGAGTTCGACCCGGTGCTGACCAAGCACGAGTGGCTGACCACGGACGGCAAGAAGTTCCTGCTCGTGCCGTACCACATGCTGGGTGCGAAGGCCCTCGAACAGCGTGTGCTCGGCGGATACGTCATGCACGTCAAGAAGCTGCACCCGGAGGCCCCGACCCCGCAGGTGTACCGGACCGACTCCCTCTTCGCCGACATCCGAGCCATGCGGGCCAACATGGGCGACGAGGCCGTCATCCGTGGCCTGGGCAGCGGTGACGCGGAGGACGGGGAAGAGGACGAGTGGGGCGAGGGCTTCGCCTGGAGCCCGCAGCTCCTCGACACCGCGCTCGCGGCCGAGGAGAACCACGAGGCCGGCACCCCGCTCAACCTCCGTAACCCCTCCACCCCGGCCGAGCTGCGCGCCAAGCTGGTCAACGACGCCAGCACCAACCTCCTCCCCGGCTTCGCCAGGAACGCCGTCGAGGACGAGCACGGCTTCATCTCCCTGGACGCCGGTCTGTCCGTCATCGCCGAGCACGCCAAGTCACTCGGCTACGACGGACTCATCCTGTTCATGGACGAGCTGATCCTGTGGCTGGCCACCCTCATCCACGACCAGAAGTTCGTGGCGCGTGAGGCCAGTAAGATCACGAACTTCGTCGAGGGCGGCGACGCCCGCCGCGCCATTCCCGTCGTGTCGTTCATCGCGCGCCAGCGCGACCTGCGGGAACTCGTCGGCGAAGAGGTCTCCGGTGCTGCGGAGTCGTCCATCCAGGACACCCTGAACCTCGCCTCCGGCCGGTTCGACAAGATCACCCTCGAGGACCGCAACCTCCCGCAGATCGCCCATGCCCGCCTCCTCAAGCCCAAGGACGCCGAGGCGGAGCGGCTCGTCGACGGGGCCTTCGAACAGACCAAGCGGGTCGGCACCCAGGTCTGGGACACCCTGCTCGGCTCGGAGAAGGGGACGACGGGCGCGGACGCCGAGTCGTTCCGGCTGACGTACCCCTTCTCGCCGGCGTTCATGGACACCCTCGTCCACATCTCGTCCGCGCTGCAGCGCTCCCGTACCGGTCTCAAGCTGATGGGCCAGCTCCTCGCCGACCACCGCAACGAGATCCGGCTCGGGCAACTCATCCCCGTCGGCGACCTCTACCCGGTGATCGCGGAGGGCGGCGACAAGCCCTTCACCGACAGCCTGAAAGTCGTCTTCGAGGCTGCCGACAAGCTGTACAAGACCAAGCTGCGGCCGTATCTGCTCAGCTCGTACGACATCACCGAGGACGACGTCGAGCAGTACGTCAACCGGCCCGAGTCCATCAGCGACCCGCAGCGCGCCAACCGCTGCCGGATGTTCGTCGGCGACAACCGGCTCGTGTGCACGCTGCTGCTGTCAGCGCTCGCGCCCAGCGTGCCGGCCCTGGCCGAGCTGACCATCCGGCGGCTCGGCGCGCTCAACCACGGCTCGGTCCTCGCCCCGATCCCGGGCGCCGAGGTCGGCATCATCAAGAACAAGGTCGCCGAGTGGGCGGCCCGGTTCCCCGAGATCAAGGAGACCGGCACCGACGCCAACCCCGGCGTACGCCTTGAGCTCTCCGGCGTCGACGTGGACTCCGTCATCGCCAACGCACAGGTCAACGACAACCCCGGCAACCGGGTCGCACTCGCCCGCCGCCTGCTGTCCGAGGAACTTGGCGTCGAACACGGCCAGTTGAGCGATCAGCTGAGCTTCACCTGGCGCGGTACCGCCCGCACCGCCGAGATCGTCTTCGGTAACGTCGCCGACGAGGACGAACTGCCCGACCACGACCTGATGCCGCAGGAGGACGGCCACTGGCGCATCGCCATAGACCTGCCCTTCGACGAGGGGGAGTGGGGTCCGGTCGAGGACGTCAACCGCATCCGGCGGCTGCGCGAGCGCCAGCAGGGGGAGCGGTCCCGTATCGTCGCCTGGCTGCCCGCCCATCTGTCCGCGCAGCGCTTCGCCGACTTCCGGCGTCTCGTCGTCATCGACAAGGCCCTCGCCGACGAGCACCGCTTCGACACCCAGTACGCCGGCCACCTCAACGCCGACAACCGCAGCCGCGCCAAGGGCCTTCTCGAAACCCAGCGCGAGGCGCTGCTCAAGCAGGTCAAGGGTGCCTTCAAGCAGGCGTACGGGCTCGCGCAGAAGCAGGCCGCCGACGTCGTGCCGGACTTCGACGACCACCTCGTCCCGCTCCCGGACGTGGACGGCCTCACCCTGTCCTTCGGGCAGAGCCTGCACGACGGCATCCGGCACGTCGCGGGCAAGCTGCTCGCCCATCAGTACCCGGCCCACCCGGACCTCGACTCCGACGGTACCGGCATCGCCGTCAAGTCCGTTGACACTCGCAAGGTGTTCACCCATGTGCGGGCCGCTGCCGAGGCACGTGACGGGCGGGTGGAGGTTCCGGCCGCCGACCGCAAGCTGATGCAGCGGATCGCCGGGCCGCTACGCCTCGGGCAGCAGAAGGAGGCGTACTTCGAGCTGTCCCGCTACTGGGCCGACCACTTCCGCCAGCTCGCCAGCGCCCAGGGCGTCACCGGTGACCTCTCCCTGATCACCCTGACCGACTGGACGGACAAGCCCGACCCGCGCGGACTGCCGGACTTCATCGCCCGGCTCGTCGTCGCCGCCTTCGCCGAGATGGACGACCGGGTGTGGGTGCGCGGCGGCACCGTACTCGACCCCGCGCCCGAACTGTCCGCGATCAAGGACCACGACGCGCTGCGCAGCCAGCCGCTGCCCGCCGAGTCCGACTGGGACACGGCACGGCAGCGCTTCGAGACGATCTTCGGGCAGAAGGCGCCCGCGCTGCGGCGTGGCCGGATGGTCAACCAGTTCGCCCGCCAGATCATCGAGGCCGCCCGCGCCCACCGGGACCACGCGGCCGACCTGGTGCACCAGCTGGAGGCCCACGCCTCCTTCCTCGGCCTCGATCAGACCGCCGAGACGGGACGGCTGGCTCTCGCCCGCCGCTCCCTGCAACTGTTGGACGCGCTCACGGCGGAGGCCGGCAAGGGCGCGGCCGGGGCGAAGAAGACCGTGGAGGCCCTCGCTTCCTTCGACCTGGGCGAGACCAGCGCCGACCGGTACGGAACCTCCATCAAGCAGGCACGCAGCGTCGCCGAGGCAGTCGCCTCCGCACCTTGGAGCACCCTCGAACTCGCCGAAGGACGTGGCCCCGAGGGCGCGGCGCTCCTCGACTCGCTGCGCAATGTGGCTCGCGACGACCAGCGCACCGCGGACCTGCGCGACGCCCTGACCCGGACCCAACGCGAAGTCGTCGCCCTGGTGAAGCGTGCCCAGGCCGCTGCCGCCCCGCCGCCCCCTCCCGCCGCGCCCCAGCCCACGGCCGACGACCTGTCCCTGAACACGCCGACCAGCGACCCGCGGATCCCCTACACCCCGCAGGAGACACCCACCCCGGCCTCCTCGGGCGGCGGCACCGCGCGGACTTCCGGTGGACGTCGTACGACCGTGGCGCGGGCCGCCGCAGACCTTCAGGCGGAACTGTCCGAACTGGCTACGCGCCACCCCGACGCGACCGTCGAGATCACCTGGAAGGTCGTTGAATGACGGAAACCGTCACCACCGCCCTCGGCGCAGTCCGGCTGAACACCGCGACCGTCACCCAGTACCTGTCCTCGCAGTCCTCCCTCGCCGCCTCCCTGACGGCGGGTGGTGGGGGCAGGCGCCGGGCTGTACTGCTGCGGTCCGCGCCCCAGTGGGACGGGCCCGCCGAACCCGCCTGGGGCGAGAGCCGGACAGCCGGCGTCGCGGTGGCGCCTTCGCCACTCGCCGTTCACGAACTCGTCCTCGACCACCTTGCGGGCCGCCGCTCGGGCCCCGCCGTCCTGGTCATCCTCACCGACCGTGAGCAGAACGAACTCGACCCGGCGATCCTCGCCCGCGTCCACAAGCTGCGCATCGACACGGTCGACAGCTGGGACGTCGTGCGGGAGGCGTTCGGCGCCCGGCAGATCGACCCGCGCCTCAAGGACGTCAACTGGGCCGCCGAAGCCCTGCTCGACGCCACCCCGCCCGGTGGTTGGTCGCCCGTGCCGGGTGGCTGGCTGTCCCGGCAGTACGCCCTCACCGCGCTCGCCCAACGCCGTCTGCGCCTTGGCCGCTACGACACCGAGGGCGGCGCGCGGCGCTCCGGTCCCGGCGACGATCGGCTCGACGTACAGGCCCTGCTGTACTGGTCGACCCGGCCGGGCGCTCCGGAGCGACTACTGGGGCTTCGTGGTCCCGAGCGTTCCGGGCTGGCGGGCTTCCTCGGCGAGGAGGACCAGGCCGGTCTCGCCGGCCGCGCCCTGCTCGCCCTCGTGGGCGCCGAGCGTGGCGCGGACGCCGCTGCCTTCGGCCTCGTGTGTGCCGCACTGTGGCAGCACGCCGAGCCCGCTCCCGAGACGTACCAGGCCCGCGGCCGCGCAGAACGCTACTTCGGCGACCAGCCCCCGGCCGTCGGCGAACAACTCGACGCCCTGGTCACCGTCTACGGCCGGTCCGCCGAGGAGTACATGACGGCGCTGCTGGCAGCAGGACACCGCAACGGTGGCGCCGACGCAGACCAGGCCCGCGAGGCACGCCGCACCACCGGCATCGTCCTGGACCGGGCGGCCGTGCTGGCCCGCCAGTTCGGCGCGGAGGCGGCCGTGGCGGCGAGCCCCGTCCTGCGCGGGGGACTCGAAGCCCGGTTCACCGCCGTCGGACGGGCCCTGGCCGGGGGCGACAGAGGCACGGTGGCGGCCGCCGTCCGGAGCCTGGAGGACCACCGGCTCGCCGCCGAGCCGGATGAGGCCGCCCGCGTCGCACGCGCTCGCATGGGACAGCGCCTCGCCCGCTGGCTGGCCGCCGACTCGCCCGCCGAGGTCCCGACGGTGGCCGACGCCATACAGCGGCACGTCACCGAGACCGGCTGGGTCGACCTCGCCCTGGAGCACATCGAGGCCGGCGGCGACCCCGACCCCCTCCTCAAGGCCTCCTACGACACCCTCGGCACACGCGTACGGGACCGGCGGCGGCAGATCGACGCGTTCTTCGCGCGCACTCTGGCCGCCTGGACCGAGGCCGGCACCCAGCCCGGCTCCATGCTCACCGTCGAGACCTTCCTCGACCGCGTAGTCGGACCGGTCGTCCGGCGCGGGGAGGAGCGGCGGGTGCTGCTGCTCGTGCTCGATGGCATGAGCGCCGCCATAGCGAACGAACTCGGCGAAGAACTGCGCGCCTCCTGGGCGGAGTTCGACCCGCTGCCCGAAGGCGCCCCGCTCCGGCGCGCGATGGCCGCCGCCCTGCCCACCCTCACGGCCGTGTCCCGCACCTCGCTCTTCGCGGGCACTCTGATGAAGGGCACCCAGGCCGACGAGAAGCGGCTCTTTCCCGCGCTGAAACTGTGGGGCGGGGCCCCGGCCGCCGTGTTCCACAAGGACGACCTGCGCACCGACACCGCGGGCGACGCCTTCGGCCCGGCCCTCACGGAAGCGTTGAGCGACGGCAGGACTCACGTCGCCGTCGTCCTCAACGCCATCGACGACCGCCTCGCCAAGGAACAGAAGCTCGGCGACGGCGCCTGGCGCGTCGACGACGTACCCGGCCTGCGCGACCTGCTGCGGGTGGCGGCGGCCCAGGGCATGGCCGTCATCGTCACCAGCGACCACGGCCACGTCGTCGACCGGCACGGCACGAAGGCCGACGCCGCCACCGAACCTGCGTCGGCCCGGCACCGCCCGTCCGGCGGGGGGCCGCTCGCCGACCGGGAGATCGTCCTCTCCGGACCGCGCGTGGTCTGGCCCGAGCCCGGAGCGTCCATCGTCGCGCTCTGGGACGCCGACTCCCGCTACACCGCCCTCAAGGCCGGCTACCACGGCGGGGCCTCCCTCGCCGAGTTCACCATCCCCGTGCTCGCCTTCCTGCCGTTCGGCGCGGAACCGCCTCCCGGATGGCGGGAGTTGGGGGACCAGCGGCCGGTCTGGTGGGCACCGGAGGAGGTCGGGAGCACGCCTCTGCCGAGTGAGAACACCACTCAGCTCGCGGTCGGCGCGACTCCCGCAGTGCCGAAGAAGCCGACGGCCAAGGCACAGAAGCAGCAGGCGGAACTCGCCCGGACGCACGACGCGCTCTTCGACGTGGAGCTGAGCGCCGGGGGAGACGACGCCCTCCTCACCCCGACCGTCGTCTCCCGGACCGAGGCGCTCGTGACGGCCCTGCTCGACTCGGAGACGTACCAGGGGCAGCTCGGCGGTCTCGCCCGTAAGCCGCAGCAGGAACAGGTCCACAAGGCCCTCGCCGCCCTGCTCGACGCGGGCGGCACCCTGCCGGTCACCGCGCTCGCCCAGCGCGCGGGCATGCCCACCACCCGGGGCGACGGCTTCGCGGCCGTCCTGCGCCAGCTCCTCAACTACGACGGCGTACAGGTGCTGGAGACGCTGCCGGACGGACGCACCGTACGGCTCCACGAGGCGCTGCTGCGTGAGCAGTTCGCCCTTCGGGCGGGATGACACCGTTCGGGGTGCCTCCGGCGTCCGCCTGGAGGCACCCCGAACGGTGTTGGGTCTCTGTCCTCAGACGGAGGTCTCACGCGCAAAGACGGTGAACGCGGCCCACTGCGCCTCGGAGAACGCCAGCACCGCTTCTGCCTGCTGCTTCGAGTCCCAGACATGAACAGTGCCGGGTGTGAGGGCCATCTCCACGCAGTCTCTTCCTGGCGTAGGGCCCGCGCCGCAGCTGACTTCCGCCTGTCCCTGCTGCGGCTCCCGGGCCTGGTCCGTATCGAGGTGACCGACGCGCGCCCCGAACGGCTGCCGCACGAAGACGGTATGGGCTGAGATCGCGTGCCTGCGGTGAGAGAGGAACGGCGCCGCCCCGCTACCTCACGGCGCGAACTCCCGCAGCACCTTCGCGAAGGTCGTCAGCTCGTCGATCATTTCCGGTGGAAGCGGCTTCTCGTCGAAGTGGGCGATCCGGTTGCGGATGTCCTTCACCCGCTTCAACAGGCCGATGAACTGTTCCCTGGGCATGTTGGGCCACTTCAAGGCTGCCCAGTTGCGGTCGGCCTGCTCGGCGAGGGACTGCTTCGTCTGGTCGCCGTCCAGGAGCCTCAGGTAATCGCCGAACATCAGGTCCGACACCTGGCCGGTGCGGTGCTCCGGCTTCTTGTTCGTCTGGACGGCCTTGATG
Organism: Streptomyces sp.; assembly: GCF_019510245.1. Classification (GTDB taxonomy): domain Bacteria; phylum Actinomycetota; class Actinomycetes; order Streptomycetales; family Streptomycetaceae; genus Streptomyces. The sequence goes on from NZ_JAEKKT010000233.1 coordinate 15,846, forward strand.
GACTCCGTGTCCAGGGCCGCGCCCAGGCAGCGGCGCAGCAGCGACTCGATTTCGCCCACGATGAAGAAGGGCCGTGCCGCGCCTTCGAAGCGATCCGTGACGTCCGCGGCGGTGACGATGCCCGAGAGGCAGCCGTCGTCGCCGCGGACGAGCAGGTAGCCGTGCTCACGGATGGCCGGGAGAGCAGCGAAGAATTCCTGGCGGGCGTCGAAGACGGGCAGTTCGTCCTTCTCCATCGCGTTGTCCAGGGTGGCCGGCTTCCCGGCCCCGTACATCTTCGCCACGGACCCCCAGGTGACCACCCCGTGGACCTGCGCCATGCCGGTGGTCACCGGGATCTGGGAGAGGCCCTTGGTGCGCATGAGGAAGGTCGTCTGGGACAGGGGAGTGCCGGGCCCGACGGACACCAGGCCGCGCCGCGCCGACGGGATGTCGCCGAGCAGCAGCCGCTGCGGCAGTGCGTGCGAGGGCAGGGCCTCGTCCGCCTCGTCGGCCTCACCCTCCGGTCCGGCCGTGGTGCGCTGTACGGGAACGGCCGCCAGCGGCACCACGTCGACGGTGCTGCGCAGACCGCAGACGGCGAAGTCCGGCAGCGTGGTCAGTCCGGCGTCCGTCAAGGCCTGCGAAATGCGGTGCACCGTCCGGTGGTCGCGGACCCTGACCTGGAACAGGTCGAGGATCTCCTGCACGGACACGGTCGTGCCCTTGAGCGAGGCGACGTCCTGCTCGTGAGGCATGGTCGTCATCGAGCGTCGTCCTCCGGCAGGTCACGGAGCATGGTCTTCTTGCCCATGGCGGAGTGCACCAGGTCCTGCAACTGCTTGGAGCGGTCGTGGTAGAAGCGCTCGTAATCGTTCTCGCGCAAGGCGTCCGGATCGATCAGGTGGGTGGTCAGGACGTCGTCGAACCACTCGGGACGCATGTCGGAGGCGGCGATCAACGTGGGCAGGTATGACGACGGCGCCCCCGTCATGTCCATCGCCGCGCGATAGGACAAGGGCGTCTTGTTCACGATCGAACTCGTGGGCAGGCCATGGCTGTTACCCCGACGGAACCACGTCTTGGGGAAGATCTGCCGCACGTCCACGCTGTACTCGTCCAGCCTACCGGGACTGAGCGGGGCGCCCGTGTGGTGCCAGTCCACCGCCCCCTGCTTGATCAGCAGGGCGTAGATTCCCTTGTAGGCGGCGCTGTTCCGGGTGGTGAGGGTGTCGAGACGGTCGGCGAAGAAGAACGCCTCCGTGACCGTCTCGGGCGCCCTCTCGTCCTGCACGATCCAGGGGACGAGCTGTTCGACGTCCTTGGTGAAGCGCGTCTCCGTGGAGCCGCCGTACATCTCCCCGAGCACCCCGCACCAGTACCACTGCTCGACCTTCTCCTCCGCCCCGAGACCGTCCATCGCCGTGTCGAGGATGGCGCGGACCGCCGCGAGTGGGACGAGCTGCGTCTTGTAGGGCAGGTCGGTCGGGCTGACGATGCACTGCCGTTCCAGGAAATCGCCCACCCAGGCGAAGGCGTCGGCGAGCTTGGGTGCCAGACGGACGAAGTCGGCCAGGGGGAGGTCCAGCAGGTCGCGGCGCTTGCAGGACACCGTGGCGCCGAGTCCCTGCTGCTTCCGTTCCCAGGTGCGCACCAGCGCGATGGCCTGCAGGAAGTCGATGCTGCTCAACCCGTTCTCGAGGCCGCTGTCGAGACGGCCGAAGACAGGATACTTGCTCGCCAGCGCCTGCTTGATCTCCCGCCACACCTCGGGAAGCTGGTAGTAGTCCCCGGTCCGCTCCACGTAGTCGCGGTCCCCGGCATAAGTGGCGGTGAGCAGTTCGAAGACGTTCAGGGGCACGCCGCCCGTGTTGACTCGCTCGAACACCGCGCAGACGGCGTCCATGGAGGTGGAGGCGGCCAGCCGGATCATCGGCACCTGGAAGGCGCGGACCTGCTGAAGGACCGCCTCGTCGAACTGGCCCCACAGGTCCCAGTTACGGTCCTCGTCCGCCTTGATGTACGCCTTCTTCCACTCGTTGACGCGCTGGGCGTCGAAGACGAAGTGCAGGGGAAAGAGGCCGGCCGTGCACTCCGCCTCGGTGGTGCTCAGATCCAGCACCACGGTGCGGTTGAAGTCCGTCCGGAGCACCTTGTCGGCCGGGACGGACACGATGGCCTCGTCGCGGTCCGCTGACGGCCCGACGGCCTTCACGATGTCGACGTAGTACCAGCGCTGGATGGCCTTGCCCCGGGCGTCGGCCGTCTCCACCGGGGCGTCCAGCCACAACGCCTGAAAGAGGGAGGTGAGACGCTGCTGCCCGTCCAGCAGCAGGAGGTCGGCCGCCGGGTCCCCGTCCGGCCGGGCGCCGGTGAGGGTCCGGGAGCGGAACCGGGTGGCGCCGCCGGTCTGCAGCGTCATCACGACGCCGAGCGGGTAGTCCAGCGTGACCGTCGCGATGATCGCCCGGATCCGGTCGTCGTCCCACTTCCAGTTCCGCTGGAAGTCGGGCAGTTGTAAGGAGCCCGAGGCGACATCCGCCAGTACGTCCTTGAGCTTCACGTTGTCGAGGGCCGCCATACGACTCCACTCCCCGCCCTGTTGCCTGTACGGAGAGTGATTCCAGCAGTGCTCTGCGGTGACGGTCAAGCGGTTCGCGGAGGCAGGTGCCGGGAGAGCGGATCCACGACCCGGTCCTGCCCCCCATGAGCCAGTCCGACCAGGCCTTGCAGGCGCGACTGCCTGCCTTGGTCACCGGGTTTCCGTCGAGATCGGTTCGAGGAAGAAGAGGCACTGCTGCGCGTTGAATTCCCCCACCTTGGCGACGAAGCGGAACTTGTCGCCTGTGCCGACGGTGGTGGGGATCTTCTCGCCGGTCAGATTCAGGTCGGCGATGTTGACGTCCTCGTACGTGAAGGCCGGGCCGGCCGTCGTGTTCGGTCCCTTGTCGCCCGGGCCCAGGAGGAAGTCGTAGCGGGTGTCGTAGTCACCGTGGGGTGCCATGTTCACGATCGAGCCGTTGAAGGCGATCGTCTGGCCTTTGTGTCTGGCCGCGAAGTCCAGGTTCGCATCGTCGCACGAGTCCTCCTTCAGCAGTGCTGCGAACTTCGGATCGTTCTCGGGCGTGGTCACCTTGGCAGCAACTGACTTGGTCGCGGTCGGAGTCGGCGTAGCCGAAGGCTTGTCGTCCGCAGCCGCCGCCGACTGGTCTGCTCTGTCCTTTTTCTCGTCTCCGTCGCTGAGTGCGGAGGCAACGCCGATGACGATGGCCAGGATCACGAGGACGGCCGCCGCCGTGCCGATCAGTGGCCATGGCAGAGGCTTCTTCGGCCGACGGAAGTCGAGGGTGGAGCGGAGCTTGCCCTGCGCCTGTTCCACGAGCTCCCAGCCCTCCTTCCGCATCTTCGAGATCACCAAGCCGTCGGTACCGCGGACTGTCCGCACGGTCTTGTATTCGTACTTGATCTCGTCGGCCATGCGGCTCCGCCCCCCTGAATGGACTGCTCGATCAACTGCCTCGCGAGCATAGGGGACCCCGCGACTTCAACGCGGAATGCCGATGCTCAGGAAGATGGGACACTGGCCCCGTGAGCAGCACCGGATCCAAGCACCCCGCCCAAGTCAGCGCCGCCCGCCGCCGTACCGTCATCGACGCCCTGCGCCGCGGGGCCGTGCCCGAGAGCGGGCTCGATCTGCTCGCCACCGGACTCGACCGGTTCGAGGCGGCCCTCGACGCGGAACTGGACGCCGTGGCGTCCGGCGGTTCCGTGTTCAAAGCAGTGCGGGGTGAGTACGGGTCCGGCAAGACGTTCTTCACCCGGTGGTTGGGGGAGCGTGCCAAGCGCCGCAACTTCGCCGTGGCGGAGATCCAGATCTCCGAGAACGAGACGCCGCTGCACAAGCTGGAGACGGTCTATCGGCGGCTCACCGAGCGCCTCACCACCTCCAGCTTTCCGCCCAGCGCCCTGCGGCCGGTCGTGGACGCCTGGTTCTACGCCCTGGAGGAGGACGCCCTCGCGGCCGGGGCGAGTGAGGACGAGCTGCCCGGCGAGGTGGAGAAGCTGCTCGTCGCGAGGCTCGCCGAGGTGTCCCGGCACGCCCCGTCCTTCGCCACCGCCCTGCGCGGCTATCGGACCGCCCTGGCGGACGGCGACGAGGCGACCGCCGCGGCCGTCCTGGCGTGGCTCGGCGGCCAGCCGCACGTCGCGGCCTCCGCCCGCAGGTTCGCCGGAGTGCGCGGCGACCTCGACCACTTCGGCGCCCTCGGCTTCCTGCAGGGGCTTCTCACCGTGCTGCGCGACTCCGGACACACCGGGCTCTTCGTCGTGCTCGACGAGGTGGAGACGCTGCAGCGGGTCCGGTCGGACGCCCGTGACAAGGCGCTCAACGCACTGCGGCAGCTCATCGACGAGGTGCACTCCGGCCGCTTCCCCGGCCTGTACCTGATCATTACCGGCACGCCCGCTTTCTACGACGGTCAGCAGGGGGTGCAGCGTCTCGCACCGCTCGCCCAGCGGCTCGCCACCGACTTCACCACCGACACGCGCTTCGACAACCCCCGCGCTGTGCAGATCAGGCTGCCCGGCTTCGACCAGGAGTCACTGGTCGGCCTCGGCGCCACCATCCGGGACCTGTACGCGGAGGCCGCCACGTCGCCCGAGCGCGTGCGGACCGTTGTCGACGATGCCTATGTCGCGGACCTCGCGCGGGCCGTCGGCGGGGCGCTGGGCGGGAAAGTCGGAGTGGCTCCCCGCCTGTTCCTGAAGAAACTCGTCGGGGACGTGCTCGACCGCGTGGATCAATTCGACGACTTCGATCCCCGGCAGCACTATCGGCTGACGGTCGCGAGCAGCGAACTCACCGACGTGGAGCGGAACCTCGCCGCCGCCGTCTCCGGCGGCTCCTCGTCGGCCGACGACGTCGACCTGGAGCTGTGATGGCCGACGATGCGAGCCCCGTCGAGTCAGGACCGGGGGATGCGGGCGCCGACGTACTCGACCGGCTCGACCCCGTGGTCCTGCACCACATCGTCAACACCCTCGGCTGGCCCGACCTGCGCCCCCTGCAGCGGGCGGCGATTACGCCTCTCATGGACGGGCAGGACGCCGTACTGCTGGCGCCGACAGCAGGCGGCAAGACCGAGGCGGCCTGCTTCCCGCTGCTGTCGGCGATGACCGAGCAGGGGTGGACCGGCACCTCGGTGCTGTACCTGTGCCCACTCAAGGCGCTCCTCAACAACCTGGTCGGCCGCGTCGACGCGTACGCCCAGTGGCTGGGGCGGCGCGCGGCGCTCTGGCACGGAGACACCAAGGAGTCGCAGCGGCAACGCATCCGTGCCGAGGCGCCGGACGTCCTGCTGACTACGCCGGAGTCCCTCGAAGCGATGCTCATCGGCGTCAAGACCGACCACGCTCACCTGCTCGGCGGCGTGCGGGCCGTAGTCGTCGACGAGGTGCACGCCTTCGCGGGCGACGACCGGGGATGGCACCTGCTCGCCGTGCTCGAACGGCTGGAAAGGGTCACCGGACGGCCCATCCAACGCATCGGACTCTCGGCCACCGTCGGGAACCCTGCTCAGCTGCTGCACTGGCTGCAGGGCGCGGGTGCCGAAAGCCGTGCGGGACAGGTCGTCGCCCCGGGAGTGCAGCTGCCGCCCGCATCAGACGGAGCCAGCCACCCCGACAAGGCCGCAACCGCCCGACTTCCCAGACCCGCGGGTGAGGTGGAACTCGACTACGTCGGCTCCCTCGACAACGCGGCCAAACTCATCGCCGCCCTGCACCGGGGAGAGAAACGGCTCGTCTTCTGCGACTCCCGCCGCCAGGTCGAGGAACTGGGCGCCGCGCTCCGGGCCCGCGAGGTGACCGTCTTCCTGTCCCACGCCTCCCTCTCCGTCGACGAACGCACCCGCTCCGAGCAGGCCTTCGCCGAGGCACGCGACTGCGTCATCGTCTCCACCTCCACCCTCGAACTCGGCATCGACGTCGGCGACCTCGACCGCGTGATCCAGATCGACTCACCGGCCTCCGTCGCCTCGTTCCTGCAACGCATCGGCCGCACCGGCCGCCGCCCCGGCACCGTACGCAACTGCCTGTTCCTCACCACCCGCAAGGAAACGCTGCTGCAGGCATCAGGTCTGCTGCTGCTGTGGTCGCGCGGCTGGGTCGAGCCGGTCCTCCCTCCGCCCGACCCGCGCCACCTGGTGGCCCAGCAACTGCTCGCCGTTGCCCTGCAACAGCACAAGCTCGGCGACCAGTTGTGGGACCGGCAGTGGAACGGACTGGCCCCCTTCGACCGGTCCGCCGCCCCGATCCTGCGCTTCCTCACCAAGGAGGGCTTTCTCGACAGCGACGGCGGCATGCTGTTCATCGGGCCCGAGGCGGAACGGCGTTTCGGCAAGCGGCACTTCATCGAACTCACCGCGTCCTTCACCGCGCCGCCGCAGTTCACCGTCCTGTCCGGACGCACAGAGATCGGCCGCACCGACCCGAGCGTGCTCACCGAGGAACGTCCCGGGCCGCGACGGCTGCTGCTCGGCGGACGCAGCTGGCAGGTCACGTACATCGACTGGCTGCGCAAGCGCGTCTTCGTCGAGCCCGCTGACGGCGGCGGCATCGCCAAGTGGATGAACGGCGGCGTCGCCGGACTGTCGTACGCCCTGACACGTGCCATGCGCGAGGTGCTGCTGGGCACGGACCCGCCGGTCTCCCTCACCCGGCGCGCGGAGGCGTGCCTGGCCGAACAGCGCGAGACGGACGCTCCTGACACCGTGCACCCGGGCGGCACCCTCGTGACCCGTGTCGGCAAGGACGTGCGCTGGTGGACCTGGGCCGGCTACCGCGCCAACGCGACCCTCGCCGCCACCCTCCGCTCGGTCACCGACCCCCTGCAACGACCCACCGACGCCTGGCTGCGCCTACGCGAGGACCTCACCCCAGCCGACTGGCGCGCGGCCCGCGAGGACGTCGGCGACAACCTCGTCCTGCCCGACGTGGACCACCGCGCCGTACGCGGCCTGAAGTTCTCCGCCGCCCTCCCGGAACGCCTCGCCGTGGCGACGGTGGCGGCCCGCTTGGCCGACTTCGAGAGCGCCCGCTCGGTGCTCCGTGAGTCGGTGCGCTTTCAGCACGACGGCTGAATCGGAAAAGCCGCCAAGGCCACGGCAGACGGACGCCACGCGTTACGCCCGCCCCAACTGCTCCGTCACCTCGCGGATACGCCTCCGAGCGCATCGAGCGGACCGTCTGACCCCAGCAGTGACTACGCCGCCCTCCGAAACCGTTTCAGGGTGGGGTGTCACCTTAGGTAGCCATCAAGGTGGCCACGCGAGAGCCCTCGCTACACGTTTGCATAGGACATAGCGCTGGGATGATCTTCTCCGGCGTAAAGCCCGACTCGTCTGCCCTTCCGCCTTCTCATGGCCGGCGCGAGCGCACCTGTGACCGGGACCCCGGGCCTCGGGGTGTTGGTGGCGGAGACCGGGTACGGCGTCCTCTGCCGTCTCTGCGCTCACTGGTACGAGTGTCAGTACCGCCGCGGCGCGCGTCCGGTCTCTCCTGCCGCAGGCATGCTGGGCTCCGTCCTCGTGACGCCGCCGTCCCGCCCAGCCTGCATCCCGGGTAGCCCTTCAAGGGGCGCCCCCACCCGGCCCGGCGGATGACGTGGCAGGGTGTTCGCCGCAGGGGCAATCGGTGGCCTCAGTAGTGGTAGCGGGCCTTGAGGATCTTAACTTCCTTCTCGTCCACCCGGTACACGAGCCGGTGCTCGTCATCGATCCGGCGCGACCAGTAGCCGGACAGGTCGCCCTTCAGGGGTTCCGGCTTGCCGATGCCGGTGAAGGGGGTGCGCTGGATTTCGCCGATCAGCCGCGTGATCCTGCGCGCCATGGTGCGGTCCGAGCCGAGCCAGAACAGGAAGTCCTCCCATGCGGCCGGGTCGAAGTGGACGCTCCTCACCCGTCACCCGCCAGCTCTTCCAGCTCTGCCATGGACCTGGTGACCACGGCCTCGCCGGCCCTGTCCCGTGCGACGGCTTCCATGAGGCTGCGCGCGTTGGCGGGAGAGCGCAGCAGGTAGACGGTCTCCTGCCAGGAGTCGTAGTCCTCGGCGGACATCAGAACCGCGTCGCCGCTCTTGGAGCTGATACGCACGGGG
>NZ_JAEKKT010000234.1 GCF_019510245.1 Streptomyces sp.
ACGTCCACTATGCCGTCCTGCACCACACCGACTGCGGGATCACGGACCTGGCCGCGTTCCCCGACCTGCTGTCCGACTACTTCGAGGTGCCGCCCGGAGACCTGGACAGCAAGGCGGTCACCGACCCGCCCGCCGCCGTCCGCGTCGACGTCGCCGTCCTCAGGCAGAAGCTTCCGGCCGGAGTCTTCGTCTCAGGGCTCGTGTACGACGTGGCCACCGGGCTCGTCGACGTCGTCGTACCGCCCGCGCGGGCGCAAGCATGACCGCGTGGGCGGAAGCATGACACCGCGCGACGCCCACGCCCGGCCCGCCCGCAACGCCCGCCGTGGCCCTGCGGCCTGCCCCGGCACCTGCTCCCTCGACCTCTTGTCCGGCCACCTGCCCGACTGCTTGGCTGGCTGCACGTCCGGCCGCTTCGCCGGAAGGTCATATCGGCGGGGAGGCGCTTTCTGACATGTGCGAGGACCACGGGCACTCGACGGCAGAGGCGGCAGAGGCGGCATGGTCGGCGCCCCGCGTCGCGGAGGGACCGGCCGTCGACCCGGTGACGCTGCCCGAGGTCGACGAGGTCAGGGTCACGACGATGGTCGACAACACCTCCGACGCCCTGCTGACCTCGGCCGAAGGCGTCACCCGGGCGTCGATGGGAGCCGGACGGACCGCCGTGCGGCAGTTCGCCGGCGGCGAGACCCTCGCGGGACTGCGCGCCGAGCACGGCTTCTCCGCTCTGGTCACCGTCCGGAACGGGAACGCGAGCAGCACGCTGCTGTTCGACACCGGCGCGTCACCGGACGCACTGGCGGTGAACGCCGAGCGCCTCGGCATCGACGTCGGCGGCCTGCAGGGCGTCGTACTCAGCCACGGCCACTTCGACCACGCGGGCGGCTTCGACGGCCTGGCCCGGCTGCGCGGGCGCTCCGGCCTGCCGCTGACCGTCCACCCCGCGATCTGGACCCGCCGCCGTCTGCAACTGCCCGCGGGCCAGGGCCTGGAGCTGCCCACGCTGTCGCGGGGTGCCCTGGAACGCGAGGGGTTCGAGGTGATCGAGCGACGGCAGCCGTCGTTGCTGGCCGGCCGCATCCTGATCACCGGCGAGGTGGACCGCGTCACCGACTTCGAGCACGGCATGCCGCAGGCGCACCAGGCCTGGGACGGAAACGGCTGGCGGCACGACCCCACCGTCATCGACGACCAGGCACTCGTCATCAACGTGCGCGGCCGGGGGCTCGTCATCGTCACGGGGTGCGGCCATGCCGGAGTGGTCAACATCGTCCGCCACGCCATGAGGCTGACCGGCGTCACCAGACTGCTGGCCCTCATCGGCGGCTTCCACCTGAGCGGCCCCGCCTTCGAGCCGGTCATCGCCCCCACGGTGGCCGCCCTCACCGAACTCGCCCCCGCCCTCATGGTCCCCGGCCACTGCACCGGCTGGCGCGCCCAGCACACCCTCGCCGCGGCCCTCCCGGAGGCATGGGTGCAGACCAGCGTGGGGACCACCTACACACTCAACGCCGGCCAGGCGGCTGCTACCTGACTTCGGCTCAACCGGTCCAGCAGGCGGGGTGCCCTGTCAGCGCCGTCTCTTACGCTCCGCTGTTGAACAAGCAGTTCGAATGGAGAGGGGATGCGGATGGGCGGTAACGAATGGACTCATGTGGGCCCGTATCAGCGTGATTTGGCGGCCGCGTTCCGGCAGGCGCAGGAAGACGAGCTGGCGCGGGACAACCACGGCTTCGAGGGGCGGTCCGTCGAGGAGCTGTGGCAAGACCCGGAGTGGCAGGAGTACATCTATACCGGTGGCACGGGCACCGTGTTGGATTTCCCTCTCATGATCGAGGCGGCTGACACCGACGACGGTCCGTTCATGCGGCCGCTGACCGATGTCGAGGTCCGAGCGAGCGTGGGCTCCTCACGGCCGACCCACTTACGAGGAGTGGGGCGCCGCACTTGATTCCGAGCAGTTGGACTTCCCCAGCCGCGCCCAGGGGAACTGCACAGTGCTCTACCGCGACGGCAGGCCCGCGCAGATCGGCTACTGGGGGGGTCACCGCCGACTAGGGGGAACCCCAGGGCTTCGGCGTAGTCGCGAGTTGAGCGGGCCGTGGACCGACTCCGGGGAGCGTCACGACCGCCGCGGGCTGAGAGCGAGGGAGGCCAAGAGCGACCGGCCGGTCCCTACAAACCGCGCAGCGCCTCGTATAGATCGCCGTAGGCTGCCCAGCAGTCAATGCTGCCGTCGTCGTACAGGCTGCCCATGTACCAGTCGTCGTCATGGAGGGGCTTCACGAGGCACAGGCCGTGGAACCCGAGAATGATCTCGGGGTGCAGAACCTCGTTGCCGCCGGTGCCGGCCACCCCCTTCACCATCCGGTCTGGAACCAGCGCGACAGCCTCTCGATCCCCGGATACGTCGCGGATCTGCGGAAGGGTCCACCCTGGAGGTAGCCGTGCATCTGCCATCCACAGATGTTCTCACCCGCCGGGTGTCGAGCACCGCTTCAGGAGTTCGATCCACGCCCGCCCCTGGGGCCGTCTTGGGCAGCTCCGGAGGTCGTGCGGGGGTGTTGACGTATGCCGCCGTCCGGGCTCGTTGATGTCAGCGTTGGATGTCACCGAAACAGTTCCGGAACTGGGCAGACCTCCAACGGATCGTCCGGCCGGTCCGCCCAGTGCCACCACGCGTGCCGGTCCGCACACCGCCACAACGCCCGGCAAGTCCGTCGGCCGTCGTCCTCTCGCTTGGAGAGCACCAGGCCGCCAGATTCCACAGGCCGGCGGCACTCTGGACAGACCGGAGTGTTGTTGGTCGTGGAACGCACCCGAACTGAGTGACCTCTTCGTCCCGAAGCAACTTATGTCGGCTCGGTGCACCGCAACCGGGGGCGGCGCCTGGTCGCCTTCTTCGCGTGCATCTTGTACGCGGCGATGCGCCCGGCCGAAGTGGTCGGACTCCGGTTGTCTGACTGCCATCTCCCCGACAAGGGATGGGGGACGCTCACTCTCTGGGCGACCCGTCCGATCTCGGGCAAGAAGTGGACCGACTCGGGCGAGCGACACGACAGGCGGGGGCTGAAGTCACGGGAGCCGGGCACGGACCGGCCGGTGCCTATTCCGCCCGTTCTGGTGGCGATGCTCCGAGCGCACCTGAAAGAGTTCGGCACGGCCAAGGACGGGCGGCTCTTCCCCAACGAACGGGGGGACCTGCTCGGCACCTCCAGCTACTGGCGGGTGTGGCAGGAAGCCAGACCGCTGGCGCTCCCGCCGGACAAGGTGGCCTCGCCCTTGGCTCGGAAGCCGTACCACCTCCGCGCCACCTGCATTACAAACTGGCTCCGCGCTGGCCTCGCGGTAGCCGAGGTGGCCCGGCGCGCCGGCAACTCCCCGGAGGTCATCCACCGCCGATACGCGGGCGTCATCGACGACAGCGAGGAAGAGAACAACAAGAAGATCGAAAAGGCCATGGGATGGGAGGACCCCTTGGCGGAGGGTGCCGAGGCGGCGTCCGACGACCCGAGTGTCGCCTCTGTCGATAGAGCACTCCCACCGTCCCCGAGCGGGTGCTGAACCGAGTAACAAATCTCTCTGCCTGTTCAAGGCGGCTTGCTCCGCTCACCGCGCGCGGCCCGGGCGCCGGCCGGGCCTGGCTCCTGTCTCCGCCCCGCTCCAGCCCGGACGGCGCCCGTGCCACGCTCATACAATCAGCCGCCTGATGCCAGAGAAGGGGTATGTCGTGGCTGGGGCGCTCCGTTCCATGGCTTTTAGCAGCAACTTCGGCGCGAGCCTCGTAGATCATGACCCCAACGTCGTGCTTTATCGGGCAGACCCACAGACCGCCCGACGCGTCGGAAGCTTACGAGGCCATGATCACTCAAGCCATGGGAGCTCCTTGGGGTCTCGGCATGCATTCTCCTCAGTCGTGTGCTGTCCTAGAAGTGACGGAGCTTCAAGCGCGCGCCATCTCTGCCGTCCCCCCGAGATTTCCAACTCAGTGTCCATGCACGAGTGCAAATACGGCTGCAGTGCCACCCTGGGGGTTCCTAATGAGAGACTTTACAGACCCGTCAAGTGGCGGCGAGCCATCGAATCGCGCGTCAGAGCAGAGCGAAGCAGGCGATTCTAGCGGAATCAGAAAACACATTCTCCGCAACGGGCTTACATCTATTGTATCTGTAATCCTATCCACCCTGCTGACATTCCTGATTTCAGCACTGGGCGCACGTATCGCAGGTGCTGAAGGCGGCTGGAACGGTGGCTTTAGTGATCGCGAGGTGCTCCTCTATAGTATAGGCACTGTTGCTTTTTGCGTTCTCAGCACTGCTGCATCCGTATTCACTCGCGGCCAAGTGGAACGGTATGTGGCGGGCAGATCATTGGCGTCGATATTTCTCGTACTGACGCTAACGATCACCCTAGTAGCGGTGGGGTTCTTTTGTGCGCACCAGAGACGGGTTATCGCCGGGATCGTACTAATGTCATTCGCGATCTTCCGCCTCGGTATCAGGCATACGCAAAACTGGTCTGACCCCTGGAAGTCAATGCGATCACATGTGGCAGCAGAGGTCTACTTTCACTGCGTTTCAATATTGGCACTAGCGGTGGGGGCAGCCCTTGTGATATCAGGAATTCCCAGACATGGATTTGCTTTCCCTGCGCGACTTACTTTAAGTGCATCAATTCTGCTCGCGTCGCTTGTCGCCGTAAACAAGGTGAGCACTCGCGCGCGAAAGGTGTGCACGTCCATTTGGGTGGCAGCCCAGGCGGTTCAGCGGGCTTATGAGGGATTGTCCGCCGCAACAGCCTCTGCCTCCACAGATGTTGAGTCCATAGATAAACGACAAGGCATGATACGGGCGGCAGATAGGCTTAACGTTGCCTTGAAGACACGCCTAAATACAGGATATAAGGGTGGCGCTACGATCCTTCCTAGACACCAAAAGAAGGCGCTAATTCGAGAGCTGGTCGAAGTTGCTTCAGGAGAGGCACCTCCAGGAACTAAGTGGGAAGAATTGAATCTCCAAATGGAGAGCATTAAAGACGCCTGCGCCCCCTGGATTGATGTGGCAGCATAAACTGGCATCCTGCTAGGCATCACGCCGGGTCGACCTTGAAGGCTTTGCGAGGCGTTCGGCTCCAGTCCGTCCCCCACGGCCCGGCCGGCCGCAGCCTGCTCTCGTCGACGACATTCTAAAGCGGTGGCCATTCACCCGCCTGCCGCGCGCCAGAGCAGGCCACCAAGCGCTGCAAGGCCGATCAGCTGACCCAGATGCCGTCGGGCGAAAGTCGACGTGCAAGGCGCTGGCCCGCAGTGCTCACCGGAGTCGACCAGGACACATCCGCAACCTTGCATCCAAAGTCGGTGGCGAGTGCCTGTACGAGCGTGGCACCAATGCCGCGGTGCCGGTAAGCGTCTGCTACCCAAATGAGGATGATTCGGGGGCGCAGGGTGGCGTCCTCTACTCCGTACTTTGACCCATCGGCCAAATCCCAGCGGCGATGCTCGGTAGTGTCGTGAGCTGCTACGTAGCCGACGATGCGCCCGTCCACTTTCAACAGGTATGCGCGATAGTTGTCCGAAGTTTCCTCGGGCTCGCCCATGTGGGACCACGAGGGGAAGTCGTAGTTGTCCTCCCTCTGCGGCATGCGCGCCACCTGATAGGCCAACTTCCGCCACGAAATGGGCGACTGTGTAGTGACCACTACCAGATCACCCCACCAGTTGAGGCTTCTCGGCACCCGAATGCCTAGCGCCCAATTCGCATGATGTACGCGGTGGGTGTTGTCATCATCCTCCACATCTTGAAGGCGCATGCCGCACGGGCACTCGCCACCACTCACCGCTTCCAACTGCCGGAACTGGACTGGGATCGCACCGCGGCTCAGGTCCTCGTCACTACCTCCGACCCAAGGCCGGAAGGGTGCATGCTCCGATTCGATGTAGCCGGTCCAACGGTCCACCCACCCCTGATACCGTTCGGGGAGCATCTCGCGAATCTGCTTCTGAGCCGCGGACAGTGTAGGGCGAACCCACACGCTGCCAGCCGTCGCCCGACCGTTGAGACGCAAACCCCGCTTTGTGGCCTTGGCGCGCAGGAACCTCAAGAACGCCCTAGGAGGTGGGTCAAAGTCCACTCCGCGGATCAGCTCTCGCTCACCGGGAGATAGCCACTCGTCAATGGGTAATGTGAGCCGGTCGGCGAGTGCGTGCAGTCCGCTGTAGTCGTGGTCGAGCTCGGCTGCGCGCAACGCTTCGACCGTAGCCTCGACATCTCGGAAACGAGCGCATAATTCGATCCAACGCGGACCGCTCCCAAGGTAGAAGACGCCTTGGTAACCGTCATACCGAATGCAGTCCATGGCCGCGTCACGCGCCTTGTCGACTGCCTCTACGTAGTCCGCAGGTAGATCTGGTTCGTCGCCCCGCGCGGCCGCGGCATCAACGTAACTATCTCGGTCGAGCTGGACAGTGGCGAACCAGCGTGAGGCGCGAACCCGGACCTTCCTGGTGTCACGACTGCTCGGATCAGCGACAAGGTGGAATGTCCGCTCGGTCATGCGCTCTGCTCCATGGCTCTAGCCGGATCGTTCGGACTGATCATTCCTGTCGCTGCAAGCCTCGGGAAGAGCGCGGGGCGAGATCTGGGACGGACCATCCACCAGTAGGAGGCCACGCTTGCTCGGCATGAGCTGCACTCAGCAGGCAGCTGCGCCAGGCGCGCGCCAGATCTAGCGGCGAGCCACAAGGAAGGGTGGTGGCCGGCGGGGTGTGCCCCACACGCTCCTCACACGCGATCAGTGCGCAACAACGAGAAAGAGCGGGAGACAGTGAGACTGTCTCCCGCTCTTTCATGTCGGCATCCGCCCTGGTCAGCGCCTGATTTCTGCTGATCCTGGGCGAGTGCCCCCGGCAGGATTCGAACCTGCGCACACGGCTCCGGAGGCCGTTGCTCTATCCCCTGAGCTACGGGGGCGTCTGGCGTTGAGCTGTTGCTCGCGGCGACGGGTAGAACACTACCAGCTCGGTCGGGGTGATCAGGGGACGGGTGCTTGTTGTGGACGACAACAAGGTCATCCGGCAGCTGATCAGGGTCAATCTCGAGCTGGAGGGTATCGAGGTCGTGACCGCGGCCGACGGTGCCGAGTGTCTGGATGTCGTTCATCGGGTGCGTCCCGACGTGGTCACCCTCGATGTCGTCATGCCCCGGCTCGACGGGCTGCGGACCGCCGCCCAGCTGCGTGCCGATCCGCGTACCCACGATCTTCCACTCGCCATCGTCAGTGCGTGCACGCAGTACGAGGTCGAGACCGGTCTCGACGTCGGCGTCGACGCGTTTCTCGCCAAGCCCTTCGAGCCCGCTGAACTCGTCCAGCTGGTGCGGGGGCTGATCGAGCGGCGGCGGGGCCGGGCCGAGGGGGAGGACGTCCGGTTGTCGGGGGAGCGGGCTGGGGGCAACCCCGCCTATCCGTAACCCGCCCGCGACTATCCGCGGTCCCCCGGGGCCAAGCGCCCCCCGCCTCTCCATGTCCCGGGGCCAGGTGCTCCCCGCCTCTCCGTCCCTCCTGTGCCAGGCGCCCCCGCCTCTCCGCCTCTCCATGTCCCGCCGGCGGCGGCACGCCTCCGGCCAGGCACCCCCGGCACCCCCGGCACCCCCGGCACCCCCGGGGCCAGGCACCCCCGCGCCAAGCCCCCGGCCAGACCGCGTCCACATACCGGAACGCCCTCCAAACCTGCTCGCATACCCACCCCCTTCCTCCCCTACGCTTGTCCCGTGACTCCCCTCGAGCTCTCCCGTACCGTGCTGCGTGCGGTGCGTCGTGCCGTGGAGGCGGGGGAGCTCGGGGTGGCCGTGCCGGAGCGGGTCGTGGTGACGCCGCCCGGGCCGGGCGGATGCGGGGACTACGCCACCAACGTCGCGCTGCAGCTCGCCGGGCCCGCCGGGCAGCCGCCGGTGCGGGTCGCCGAAATCCTGGTGCCCCACCTCGCGGACGTGACCGGCGTCGAGGACGTCGTCGTCACCGGGCCCGGGTTCCTCAACATCTCCCTCAGTTCCTCCTCGTCCCCGACCGCCGCGCTGGTCGGCGAGATCCGCAGCCGCGGGGCCGGCTACGGCCACGGCGACGCCCTCGCCGGGCAGGTCGTCGCGCTGCGGGTGCCGTACGACGTCCGGGCCGAGGTCGTCGCCGACGCGGTGGTCAGGATCGTCGCGACCCAGGGCGGGCGGGGTGAGGTCGATCACGGTGAGCCGGTGAGTCTGCGGCCCGTTCCGGCGCCGGAGGACCCGGCGCCGCTCGGGCCCGACGCCGCCCGGTGGGCGCTGTTGTATCCGGCGGCGCACGACCGTCCCAGGATCACCGCCGATCATCTCGTGCAGCGGGAGAGCAACCCGCTGTTCCGGGTGCGGTACGCGCACGCCCGGGCGCGGGCCGTCGGGCGGGGAGCGGGGCGGCTCGGGTTCGGTGCCGTGCCCGGCGACGTCCCCGACGCCCCGGGCGGTCTCGTCACCGCCCTCGCCGACTACCCCCGCATCCTCACCGGCGCGGCCACCCACCGCGCCCCCGACCGGCTGGCCCGGCACCTCGTCACCGTCGCCGATGCCGCGCTGCCCTTCCTGCCGACCGTGCTGCCCCGTGGCGACGAGAAACCCTCGGCCGCCCACCGCGCCCGGCTCGCCCTCGCCGAAGCCGCCGGGACGGTGCTGGCCGGCGGCCTGTCCCTGCTCGGCATCGACGCACCCGATCACCTCTGAGAGAGCCCGAAGAGCAATGAGCCGTTCCGCGCACCCCGCCGGGCCCCGGCACGCCGATGTCCTGCCCGAGGGGCACTACGCCGCCCCGCCCACCGATCTCAACGCCCTCGACCCCAAGGTGTGGGCCCAGACCGTCGGCCGGGACGCCGACGGCGTCGTCACCGTCGGCGGTGTCGACGTGAAGTCCCTCGCCGAGGAGTTCGGCACTCCCGCCTACGTCCTCGACGAGGACGACTTCCGGGCCCGGGCCCGCGCCTGGCGCACCGCCTTCGGGCCGGACGCCGATGTGTTCTACGCCGGGAAGGCGTTCCTGTCCCGGGCCGTCGTGCGCTGGCTGCACGAGGAAGGGCTGAACCTGGACGTGTGCTCCGGCGGGGAGCTGGCCACCGCCCTGTCCGCGGGCATGCCCGCCGAGCGGATCGCCTTCCACGGCAACAACAAGTCGCAGGGGGAGATCCGCCGGGCCGTCGAGGCCGGGGTCGGGCGGATCGTGCTCGACTCCTTCCAGGAGATCGTGCGGGTCGCCCACATCGCTCAGGAACTCGGCACGCGGCAGCGCGTGCAGATTCGTATCACCGTCGGTGTCGAGGCGCACACGCACGAGTTCATCGCCACCGCCCACGAGGACCAGAAGTTCGGGATCCCGCTGGCCGGCGGGCAGGCCGCGGAGGCCGTGCGGCGGGCGCTGCAGCTCGACGGGCTCGAGCTCATCGGGATCCACTCGCACATCGGGTCGCAGATCTTCGACATGTCGGGCTTCGAGGTCGCCGCGCACCGCGTCGTCGGGCTGCTCAGGGACATCCGGGACGAGCACGGGGTCGAGCTGCCCGAGATCGACCTCGGCGGCGGGCTCGGGATCGCGTACACGAGTGACGACGACCCGCGCGAGCCGCACGAGATCGCCAAGGCGCTCACCGAGATCGTGACGCGGGAGTGCGAGGCCGCCAGGCTGCGGACGCCCCGGATCTCCGTGGAGCCGGGCCGCGCCATCGTCGGCCCCACCGCCTTCACGCTCTACGAGGTCGGCACCATCAAGCCGCTCGACAACCTCCGCACCTACGTCTCCGTCGACGGCGGCATGTCCGACAACATCCGCACCGCGCTGTACGACGCCGAGTACAGCGTCGCCCTCGTGTCGCGGACGAGCGACGCCGAGCCGATGCTCGCCCGCGTCGTCGGCAAGCACTGCGAGAGCGGGGACATCGTGGTGAAGGACGCGTTCCTGCCGGGCGATCTGGCACCCGGTGACCTCATCGCCGTACCGGCCACCGGCGCCTACTGCCGTTCCATGGCCAGCAACTACAACCACGTGCTCCGGCCGCCCGTCGTCGCGGTGCGGGACGGCGAGGCCCGGGTGATCGTCCGGCGGGAGACGGAGGAGGACCTGCTCCGGCTCGACGTCGGATGACAGACGGATGAGCAGGGGGACGGCGCAGGAGGAAGATCTCCTGTCTGCCATCGCCGCACAATGAAATAGATGTCTCACGATCCGGACGAAGGGTAGAAACTGCCGTCCGGTGAGTGAGACTGGTCCAACCGTAGACGGTATGAGGAAACGAGGTCGGATGATGCGTACGCGTCCGCTGAAGGTGGCGCTGCTGGGCTGTGGGGTCGTCGGCTCAGAGGTGGCACGCATCATGACGACGCACGCCGACGACCTCGCCCAGCGGATCGGCGCCCCGATCGAGCTGGCCGGTGTCGCCGTACGGCGGCCCTCCAAGGTCCGTGAGGGCATCGACCCGGACCTGGTCACCACCGACGCCACCGCGCTCGTCAAGCGCGGCGACATCGACGTCGTGGTGGAGGTCATCGGCGGGATCGAACCCGCCCGCACCCTCATCACCGCCGCCTTCGAGCACGGCGCGTCGGTCGTCTCCGCCAACAAGGCCCTGCTCGCCCAGGACGGCGCCGCCCTGCACGCGGTCGCCGAGCAGCACGGCAAGGACCTCTACTACGAGGCCGCCGTCGCCGGTGCCATCCCGCTGATCCGGCCGCTGCGCGAGTCCCTGGCCGGCGACAAGGTCAACCGGGTGCTCGGCATCGTCAACGGCACCACCAACTTCATCCTCGACAAGATGGACTCCACGGGGGCGGGCTACCAGGAGGCCCTCGACGAGGCGACCGCGCTGGGGTACGCCGAAGCCGACCCGACCGCCGACGTCGAGGGGTTCGACGCCGCCGCCAAGGCCGCGATCCTCGCCGGCATCGCCTTCCACTCCCGGGTGCGGCTCGACGACGTCTACCGCGAGGGCATGACCGAGGTCACGGCCGCCGACTTCGCCTCCGCCAAGAACATGGGCTGCACCATCAAGCTGCTCGCCATCTGCGAGCGCGCCGAGGACGGCGGCTCGGTGACGGCCCGCGTGCACCCCGCCATGATTCCGCTGACCCACCCGCTCGCCTCCGTGCGCGGCGCCTACAACGCCGTCTTCGTGGAGTCCGACGCGAGCGGGCAGCTCATGTTCTACGGTCCCGGCGCCGGTGGCGCCCCGACCGCCTCCGCGGTCCTCGGCGACCTCGTCGCCGTCTGCCGCAACCGGCTCAGCGGGGCAACGGGGCCCGGCGAGTCGGCGTACGCCGGTCTGCCCGTGTCGCCCATGGGCGATGTCGTCACCCGCTACCACATCAGCCTCGACGTCGCCGACAAACCGGGTGTTCTCGCCCAGGTCGCCACCGTCTTCGCCGAGCACGGGGTTTCCATCGATACGGTTCGGCAGACCGGCAAGGACGGCGAGGCCTCCCTCGTCGTCGTCACCCACCGGGCCTCCGACGCCTCCCTCTCCGGGACCGTCGAGGCGCTGCGCAAGCTCGACACCGTGCGGGGTGTCGCCAGCATCATGCGGGTTGAAGGAGAGTAACCAGCAATGACCCACCAGTGGCGCGGAATCATCGAGGAGTACCGGGACCGGCTGCCCGTCTCCGACACCACGCCGGTCGTGACGCTCCGTGAGGGCGGCACGCCCCTCGTGCCCGCGCAGGTGCTCTCCGAGCGCACGGGCTGCGAGGTCCACCTGAAGGTGGAGGGCGCGAACCCGACCGGATCCTTCAAGGACCGCGGGATGACCATGGCCATCAGCAAGGCCAAGGAGGAGGGCGCGCAGGCTGTGATCTGCGCCTCCACGGGCAACACCTCCGCCTCCGCCGCCGCGTACGCCGTGCGCGCGGGCATGGTCTCCGCGGTGCTCGTCCCGCAGGGCAAGATTGCGCTCGGCAAGATGGGCCAGGCCCTGGTGCACGGCGCGAAGATCCTCCAGGTCGACGGCAACTTCGACGACTGCCTCACCCTCGCCCGCAAGCTGAGCGAGAACTACCCGGTGGCGCTGGTCAATTCGGTCAACCCGGTGCGCATCGAGGGCCAGAAGACGGCCTCCTTCGAGATCGTGGACATGCTCGGTGACGCGCCCGACATCCACGTCCTGCCGGTCGGCAACGCGGGCAACATCACCGCGTACTGGAAGGGGTACAAGGAGTACGCCGGTGACGGCATCTCCACCCGGACGCCCCGCATGTGGGGTTTCCAGGCCTCCGGCAGCGCCCCTATCGTGCGCGGCGAGATCGTCAAGGACCCCTCGACCATCGCCACCGCGATCCGCATCGGCAACCCCGCCTCCTGGCAGTTCGCGCTCGCGGCCCGGGACGAGTCCGAGGGCCTCATCGACGAGGTGACGGACCGTGAGATCCTGCGCGCCTACCGGCTGTTGGCCGCCCAGGAGGGTGTCTTCGTGGAGCCCGCCTCCGCCGCGTCCGTCGCCGGTCTGCTCAAGGCCGCCGAGCAGGGCAAGGTCGACCCCGGCCAGCGCATCGTCTGCACGGTCACCGGCAACGGCCTGAAGGACCCCGACTGGGCCGTCGCCGGCGCCCCGCAGCCGGTCACCGTGCCGGTCGACGCGGCCGCCGCGGCCGAGCGGCTCGGGCTCGCCTAGAGCACGGCTCGAGGGGTACTCGAGAAACACTCGAGGAGTACCTGAGCAACCCCGGCCGGGCAACCGGCCGACACCCTGCGGCGTCCCGGACAGGGAACTCCCTACGGAGGGGGCACAGGGGGCTTACGACACGCATCGTGCGCCTCCTGTGCGCCCTATGTCGCCACAGAACCTTCCTTCGATAGGCTGTACCGAACCCGCCCGCTGCATATGCCTCCGCATATGGCGCGGCGCCGCGCCGTCTCCACGGCCCGAGGGTCCCCCCACGTACCTATCGAATGTCATTCGACCATCACGCAGCTCAAGGAGAGTCATCGAGCGATGGCCGGTCCAGCGTTCCGCGCCGCCGCCGTCCGGGTGCGCGTCCCCGCCACCAGCGCCAACATCGGCCCGGGCTTCGACGCCCTGGGCCTCGCGCTGGGGCTCTACGACGACGTCGTCGTCCGGGTGGCCGACTCCGGGCTGCACATCGACATCGCGGGGGAGGGCAGTGAGACGCTGCCGCGTGACGAGAGCCACCTTCTCGTACGCTCCCTGCGCACCGCCTTCGACCTGCTGGGCGGACAGCCCCGCGGCCTCGAGATCGTGTGCGCCAACCGCATCCCGCACGGCCGTGGCCTCGGCTCCTCCTCCGCCGCCATCTGCGCCGGCATCGTCGCCGCGCGTGCGGTGACCATAGGCGGCGAGGCCCGGCTCGACGACGCGGCCCTGCTGGAGCTCGCGACCGAGATCGAGGGCCACCCCGACAACGTCGCGGCCTGCCTGCTCGGCGGCTTCACGCTCTCCTGGATGGAGTCCGGCGCCGCCCGGGCGATCAGGATGGAGCCCAACGATTCCATCGTTCCGGTGGTTTTCGTGCCCGGGAAGCCGGTCCTCACCGAGACCGCGCGCGGACTGCTCCCGCGCACCGTGCCGCACGTCGACGCCGCCGCCAACGCGGGCCGTGCCGCCCTGCTCGTCGAGGCCCTCACCCGGCGCCCCGAGCTGCTGCTGCCCGCCACCGAGGACCGCCTGCACCAGGAGTACCGCGCCCCCGCCATGCCGGAGAGCGCCGCCCTGGTGGAGCGGCTGCGCGCCGACGGCATCCCGGCCGTGATCTCCGGCGCCGGACCCACCGTGATGGCGCTCGCCGACGCCGGCAGCGCCGAGAAGGTACAGGCCCTGGCCGGTGCGGACTGGGCCGCCAACCGGCTGAACCTCGACCTCCAGGGAGCGAGCGTGCTGCCGCTCGCGCCCGCCCATGACACTTCCAGTGACATGTGACGCGCACGATTGCCGGATTTGGAGAGGGGGAATGTTTGTTGGATCCGGTAGTGTTAACCTCAAGTCTGCACCCGACCTCACCATGGCGAGGTGCTTCGTGTCCCCCTCCGGGACAGACATTCTTCCGGGAGTCTCCCAAGCCATTCAGCGTTCTGTATGACGTACCTGGGCAGTACGCCGTACCCGGGCACTGAAAGGGCCGCTGGGCACGCTCCGGAACAGGTGCTACCACGCCACGTGACACCGGGTGCCACGGCTCGTCGGAAGCGCCGTCACCAGATATTTCTTCCGCCGTATTGGCGGACCACCGCCCCGGCACGGTCCACACAAGCAAGGACCGAAAGCCGGACAGCACAACCGGTCGCCGAGCCAGACAGGCCGACGTCCGCTCCAGGGAAGGACCCTTCGTGAGCGACACCACCGATCTGATGGGCGCACGTGTCGAGGAGACCGCTGCCGCGCCCGCCACGGACGCTTCCGCGCCTGCCTCCGGTGCCGGCTCCCGGCGGCGCCGCGGTACCGGCCTCGAGGGCATGGTGCTGGCCGAGCTTCAGCAGGTCGCATCCGGCCTCGGCATCAGGGGCACCGCGCGGATGCGCAAGAGCCAGCTGATCGAGGTCATCAAGGAGGCCCAGGCCGGAGGCGGAGCTCCCGCCAAGGCCGAGGCTGCCGTCGAGACCAAGCCGAAGCGCCGGGCCACCTCCAAGGCCCGCACGGGTGACGAGGCCGCCGGGAAGAAGGCGGAGCAGGCCGCCGAGGCCCCCGCCGAGAAGGCCGTGGCCCAGCAGCAGATCGAGATCCCCGGCCAGCCGGCCGGCCGCGCGGGCGAGGCCGAGCGCGACGGGGACGACGCCCCGGCCGAGCGCCGCCGTCGCCGGGCCACCGCCGAGGCCGGCAGCCCCACCGCCACCGGCGCCGAGACCGTCGCCGCCGAGGCCAGGACCTAGCCGAAGCCCGAGACGCCCGCCCAGTCCCTGCAGCAGGGCGACGCCCGGGCCGACGGCGACGACGGCCGTGGCCGACGCGACCGCCGTGAGCGCGGCCGGGACCGTGACCGGCGCAACAAGGGCGACGAGCAGCAGGGCGGCGGCCAGGGCGGCCGTCAGGACCGTTCCGACCGCCAGGACCGGCAGGACCGCCAGCAGCAGCCGCAGCAGCAGGGCGGCGGCCGTCAGGACCGGAACGCCGGCCCGCAGGACGACGACGACTTCGACGGCGGACGCCGTGGCCGTCGTGGCCGCTACCGCGACCGTCGTGGCCGCCGTGGCCGTGACGAGATCGGCGGCGCCGAGCCGCAGCTCGCCGACGACGACGTCCTGATCCCCGTCGCGGGCATCCTGGACATCCTCGACAACTACGCGTTCATCCGGACCTCCGGCTACCTGCCGGGTCCGAACGACGTGTACGTCTCCCTCGCCCAGGTCCGCAAGAACGGCCTGCGCAAGGGCGACCACATCACCGGCGCGGTCCGCCAGCCCAAGGAAGGCGAGCGGCGCGAGAAGTTCAACGCGCTGGTCCGCCTGGACTCCGTCAACGGCATGGCGCCCGAACACGGCCGCGGCCGCCCGGAGTTCAACAAGCTGACCCCGCTCTACCCGCAGGACCGGCTCCGCCTGGAGACCGACCCGGGCGTGCTGACCACCCGCATCATCGACCTCGTGTCGCCGATCGGTAAGGGCCAGCGCGGTCTGATCGTGGCCCCGCCGAAGACCGGCAAGACCATGATCATGCAGGCGATCGCCAACGCGATCACGCACAACAACCCCGAGTGCCACCTGATGGTCGTCCTCGTCGACGAGCGTCCGGAAGAGGTCACCGACATGCAGCGGTCGGTCAAGGGCGAGGTCATCTCCTCGACCTTCGACCGCCCGGCCGAGGACCACACCACGGTCGCCGAGCTCGCCATCGAGCGCGCCAAGCGTCTGGTGGAGCTGGGCCACGACGTCGTCGTGCTGCTCGACTCGATCACGCGTCTGGGCCGTGCGTACAACCTCGCGGCGCCGGCCTCCGGCCGCATCCTGTCCGGTGGTGTCGACTCGACCGCCCTGTACCCGCCGAAGCGCTTCTTCGGTGCGGCCCGCAACATCGAGGACGGCGGATCTCTCACGATCCTCGCCACCGCCCTTGTGGACACCGGGTCCCGCATGGACGAGGTGATCTTCGAGGAGTTCAAGGGCACCGGCAACGCCGAGCTCAAGCTCGACCGGAAGCTCGCCGACAAGCGCATCTTCCCCGCGGTGGACGTCGACGCGTCCGGCACCCGTAAGGAAGAGATCCTGCTCGCCCCCGACGAGCTCGCCATCGTCTGGAAGCTGCGCCGGGTGCTGCACGCCCTCGACCAGCAGCAGGCGGTCGAACTGCTCCTCGACAAGATGAAGCAGACGAAGTCGAACGCCGAGTTCCTGATGCAGATTCAGAAGACGACGCCGACGCCGGGTAACGGCGACTGACGGTCGTACTTCGGCCGCGGGTTCGCCGTGGCCGGTCGCGCAGTTCCCCGCGCCCCTTTGGGCGCTCGAAGGGACCGCTCCCCGCAAGGGCAGGGAGCGGTCCCTTCGCGTTTTTCTCCTCGGGGTAGGATCGCGCCCTTCGGTCAAATGACCGGATCACGAACTCCTGATCCCGAGGGGGGACTTAGGTGGGTACACCCACGTCCGGGAGCGGTCGGCACAGACGCCGGATACGTTTCGCAGTGCCCGTCGCCGCGGCCGGAGTCGCCGCCGCCGTCACGGCCGCACTGATCTCGACCTCCGCCAGCGCGGCCACCCAGCCGGTGCCCACGGCCAAGCCGGTCGTCAGCGCGCCGTCGCAGGCCGTCCTGAACAAGCGGATCGCGCGTGCGATCACCGCCGACAGCGGTACGACGACCACGAAGAACTCGACGGCCACCACGAGCGGTTCGGCCGTCTCGCCGAAGATCATCGGTGGCGGTACGACCACCATCTCCGCGGCGCCGTGGATGGCCCAGCTCTGGTACTACGACGACAAGGGCACCACCAGCACCAGCGACGACGTCGGCTTCTTCTGCGGCGGCTCGGTCATCTCGCCCACGAAGATCCTCACCGCCGCGCACTGCGTCAAGGGCTTCAAGTGGAGCACCACGGACTCCGCGGTCGTCACCGGCACCGCCTCGCTGCCCACCACCAACAGCGACGGCACCGCCAACCTGCACGGCGGCACCGCCACCGCCGTGACACGCCAGTGGAACCACCCGTCGTACAGCCTCTCGGCCCACGGTGCCCCCAACAACGACATCGCCGTGCTCACCCTGGCGGTCCCCGTCAAGGCGACCCCGATCCGCATGACGACGAACACCGACACCGCGTCGTACACGGGCACGGCAGCCAAGACCGCCAAGGCCTACGGCTGGGGCCGGACCAGCTCCACCACGGACGACATCTCCGAGACGCTGAAGACGGCCACGCTGCCGATCGACTCGGACGCCACCTGCACCGCCGCCTACGGCAGCACGGACTTCGTCAAGGGCCACATGGTCTGCGCGGGTACGGCCGCCACCGGCAGCGACACCGGCACGACGACCACCTGCAACGGCGACTCCGGCGGCCCGCTGGTCGTCGGCGGCCGGATCGTCGGCGTGGTCTCCTGGGGCGTCGAGGACTGCGTCGCCAAGGGCGCCTACGCCGTCTTCACGAAGGTCAGCACCTACGTCGGTGCCGCCTACGCGCAGATCGCCGACACCAACCTGAGCCTGTTCAACAACCTCGACGACAACAAGGCCGACCTGTTCGCCCGCAAGTCGTCGACCAAGGTCGGCTACGAGCTGGACTCCAAGGGCACCTCGCTCGCCTCGCGCGTCTCCTGGGGCGACTGGAGCGGCGTCAACGTCATCCTCCAGGCCGACCTCAACCTGGACGGCTTCCAGGACGTGATCTACCGGGTGGCGTCCTCCGGTGACGTCTACTGGGACCACGTCGTGCTGAACAGCGCCCAGACCAGCGCATCCTGGGTCACGACGAAGCTCTTCACCAACTGGAAGACCCGCAAGGCCGTCGTCGTCCCCGGTGACCTCACCGGGGACTACCTGCCGGACGTGCTCTCCGAGGACTCCAGCGGCGTGCTGTGGCTGTACCCGGGCAAGGGCAACGGCACCTTCGCCGCCCGCGTCAAGATCGGCGGCGGCTGGAGCCAGTACAACCAGCTGCGCGGCTTCGGCGACTTCAACGGCGACGGCAAGGCCGACCTGCTGGCCCGCAAGAGCAGCGGCGGCGACCTGTACCTGTACAAGGGCACCGGCAAGTCCGGCACCGGCCTCTTCTCGGCCCGGGTGAAGGTCCGCGCCGGCTGGACCGGCTACAACACCCTCGCCGCGGTCGGCGACCTGACCGGCGACGGCAAGGCCGACTTCCTGGCCCGGACCACCGGCGGCACGCTGTACCTGTACCCGGGTACCGGCAAGGCGACCAGTGAGATCTTCGGCACAAGGAAGTCGCTCGGTACCGGTTTCCAGCAGTACGACATCTTCGGCTGAAAGACCTGGTGAGTGGGGTTCGCCCCACGTGCCCGGTCACCGAGTGTGCCCACCGCTCCACGCGGTGGGCACACTGCGTTGTGCAACCCTTTCCCGAGTTTCGCCGTCTGACCAGGCGGAGCGACGATGGTCCGGATACGTGCCGATGGTCCTGGTACGCCGGGCCTGACCCTGAAAGCAGGGGGTAACCGAGCAGTCGTACGAGAACAGAGGAGCCCATGTCCGCCGAGAGCACGCCCGGTCCGGGCATACCCGGGCCCGGTACCAAGGCCACGAGCCGCCGCGGGTCCCGAAGGGCGGGCCGCAGGGCGCTGCACGTCACGGCCTGGACGGCGGCCGGCATCCTCGTCATCGGCGGCGCGGGCGTCGGCTACCTGTACTTCAAGCTCAACGGCAACCTCAAGACCGTCGACATCAACCAGATGCTCGGCAGCGACCGGCCCACCAAGGTCGACGACGGCTCCGAGAACATCCTGGTGCTCGGCTCGGACACGCGTTCCGGCGCGAACAGGAAGCTCGGCGGCGGCGCGGACGACGGCAGCGCCCGCTCCGACACGGCGATGATCGTCCACGTCTACAAGGGCCACAAGAAGGCCGCCGTGGTCTCCGTCCCCCGGGACACCCTGATCGACCGCCCCTCCTGCATCGACGCGCGGGGCACCACCCACTCCGCCGCGACCGGCGTGATGTTCAACTCCGCGTACTCCACGGGCGGCGCGGCCTGCGCGGTCAAGACCGTCGAGTCGATGACCGGCGTCCGGATGGACCACTACCTGGAGGTCGACTTCTCCGGCTTCCAGAAGCTCATCGACGAACTCGGCGGCGTCAAGGTCACCACGACGAAGGCCATCGACGACCGGGAGAGCCACCTCGACCTCAAGGCCGGCACCCACACGCTGAACGGCAAGCAGGCCCTCGGCCTCGTCCGCACCCGGCACGGCGTCGGCGACGGCTCCGACCTGGGCCGTATCCAGCTCCAGCAGGCGTTCGTCAAGGCCCTCATCAACCAGGTCGAGCAAGTGGGGGTCTTCACCAGCCCCAAGAAGCTGTACGACCTGGCCGACACCGCGACGAAGGCGGTCACCACCGACTCCGACCTCGGCTCGGTGAACTCCCTGATCGACTTCGCGAACGGCCTGAAGTCCATCGGTGCGAAGAACATGCGCATGGTGACCATGCCGGTCGAGTACGACCCGTCGAACCCGAACCGGGTGATAGTGGCCGAGGCGAAGGCCAAGCAGGTGTGGGCGGCGCTGAAGACCGACCGGCCGATCCCGGCGAGCGCCACGAAGGGGACGGCGACGGGGCAGGCCAAGGGGGTCGTGGCGTCGTAGTCCGGCTGACCGCCGGTGGGGGCTGATCGCGCAGTTCCCCGCGCCCCTGAGCAACTGCACGGGTCCCACCTGAAGGGGCGCGGGGAACTGCGCGACAAGTCACGACGGACCCGCACCCGCACGCGGCCAAGCCGTCGCACCCCCTTGGGCGCACCCTCCCGCCCTCGCCGGAATAAAGATCGAAGACCCCCGGTTTTGGGAGATACGGCCAGCCCTGGCAGACTGGTACGTCGGCCCCGGTTCACGCCCCGCAAGCCCGCGAAGGCGACCCGGTGCCCTCCCGATATCTAGGAGACACCTTGAAGCGCGAGATCCACCCCGAGTACGTCGAGACGCAGGTCAGCTGCACCTGTGGCGCGTCGTTCACCACCCGTAGCACGATCACCAGCGGCACCATCCGTGCCGAGGTCTGCTCCGAGTGCCACCCGTTCTACACGGGCAAGCAGAAGATCCTCGACACCGGTGGCCGTGTGGCCCGCTTCGAGGCCCGCTTCGGCAAGGCTGCCGCCGGCTCCAAGAAGTAGCGAGCCCTATTTCGCCGGTCCACGGCCACGTCCCTGCGGGGGTGTGCCCGGGACCGGCGTTTTTGGTCGCCCGCCTTCCCTTCCCCCGCCGCAGCAGTATCAGGAGCCGAAAATGTTCGAGGCCGTCGAGGAACTCGTCGTCGAGCACGCAGACCTGGAGAAGAAGCTCGCCGACCCGTCGGTCCACGCCGACCAGGCCAACGCGCGCAAGCTGAACAAGCGCTACGCCGAACTCACCCCGATCGTCGCCACGTTCCGCTCCTGGAAGCAGACCGGCGACGACATCGAGACCGCGCGTGAACTGGCCGCCGACGACCCCGACTTCGCCGCCGAGGTCAAGGAGCTGGACAAGCAGCGCGACGAGCTCACCGAGAAGCTGCGCCTGCTGCTCGTCCCCCGGGACCCGTCCGACGACAAGGACGTCCTCCTGGAGATCAAGGCCGGGGCGGGCGGCGACGAGTCCGCGCTGTTCGCCGGTGACCTGCTGCGCATGTACCTCCGGTATGCCGAGCGCGTCGGCTGGAAGACCGAGATCATCGACTCCACCGAGTCCGAACTCGGCGGCTACAAGGACGTCCAGGTCGCCGTGAAGACCAAGGGCGGCCAGGGCGCCACCGAGCCCGGCCAGGGCGTCTGGGCGCGGCTGAAGTACGAGGGCGGCGTGCACCGCGTGCAGCGCGTGCCGGCGACCGAGTCGCAGGGCCGTATCCACACCTCGGCGGCCGGTGTGCTCGTCACGCCGGAGGCGGAGGAGGTCGACGTCGAGATCAACCCGAACGACCTCCGGATCGACGTCTACCGGTCCTCCGGGCCCGGCGGCCAGTCCGTCAACACCACCGACTCCGCGGTGCGCATCACGCACATCCCGACCGGAGTGGTCGCCTCCTGCCAGAACGAGAAGAGCCAGCTGCAGAACAAGGAGCAGGCCTTGCGTATCCTGCGCTCCAGGCTGCTCGCCGCGGCGCAGGAGGAGGCGGAGAAGGAGGCCGCCGACGCCCGCCGCAGCCAGGTCCGCACCGTCGACCGCTCCGAGAAGATCCGCACGTACAACTTCCCGGAGAATCGCATCTCGGACCACCGCGTCGGCTTCAAGGCGTACAACCTGGACCAGGTCCTGGACGGCGACCTCGACGCGGTGATCCAGGCCTGCGTCGACGCGGACTCGGCCGCCAAGCTCGCGGCCGCGTAAGGCACGTACGCACGTACGGAACGTACGAGTTACGACACGGAGGACCAGCGTGAACCTGCTGCTCGCGGAGGTGGCCCAGGCCACCCAGCGGCTGGCCGACGCCGGCGTGCCCTCGCCGCGCACCGACGCGGAGGAGCTCGCCGCGTTCGTGCACGGCGTGAAGCGGGGCGCGCTGCACTCCGTCAAGGACTCCGACTTCGACGCCCGCTACTGGGAGGTCATCGCCCGCCGGGAGCAGCGCGAGCCGCTCCAGCACATCACCGGGCGGGCGTATTTCCGGTACCTCGAGCTCCAGGTGGGTCCCGGCGTCTTCGTGCCGCGTCCCGAGACCGAGTCGGTCGTCGGCTGGGCCATAGACGCGGTGCGCGCCATGGACGTGGTCGAGCCCCGCATCGTCGACCTGTGCACCGGTTCCGGCGCCATCGCGCTCGCCCTCGCCCAGGAGGTGCCGCGCTCGCGCGTCCACGCCGTGGAGCTGTCCGAGGAGGCGCTCCAGTGGACCCGCAAGAACATGGCGGGCTCCAGGGTCGACCTGCGCCAGGGAGACGCCCTGGACGCCTTCCACGACCTCGACGGCCATGTCGACCTGGTCATCTCCAACCCTCCGTACATCCCGCTCACCGAGTGGGAGTACGTCGCCCCCGAGGCCCGCGACTACGACCCCGAACTCGCCCTGTTCTCCGGCGAGGACGGCCTGGACCTGATCCGGGGCATCGAACGCACCGCGCACCGGCTGCTGCGCCCGGGCGGTGTCGTCGTCATCGAGCACGCCGACACCCAGGGCGGCCAGGTGCCGTGGATCTTCACCGAGGAGCGGGGCTGGGCGGACGCGGCCGACCACCCGGACCTCAACAACCGCCCCCGCTTCGCGACCGCCCGCAAGGCGCTGCCGTGAGCACCCCGCAGACTCCCTTCCAGATGTACGTGTACGAGGAGGCCCGCTAGACATGGCACGGCGATACGACACCAACGACGCGACCGACCGCGTGACGGGTCTGCGCGAGGCCGCGTCCGCCGTCCGCCGGGGCGAACTGGTGGTGCTGCCGACGGACACGGTGTACGGCATCGGCGCCGACGCGTTCACCTCGGAGGCGGTCGCCGACCTCCTCGACGCCAAGGGCCGCGGCCGCAACATGCCCACCCCCGTGCTGATCGGCTCCCCGAACACCCTCCACGGTCTCGTCACCGACTTCTCCGAGCTGGCCTGGGAGCTGGTCGACGCGTTCTGGCCGGGCGCCCTCACGCTGGTCGCCAGGCACCAGCCGTCCCTGCAGTGGGACCTGGGGGACACCCGCGGCACGGTCGCCGTGCGCATGCCACTCCACCCGGTCGCCATCGAGCTGCTCACCGAGGTCGGCCCGATGGCCGTGTCCTCCGCCAACCTCACCGGCCACCCGTCCCCGGAGACCTGCGACGCCGCGCAGGAGATGCTCGGCGACTCCGTCTCCGTGTACCTCGACGGCGGCCCGACCCCCGGCAACGTCCCCTCGTCGATCGTCGACGTCACCCGCGAAGTTCCGTTGCTGCTGCGCGCGGGCGCGATCTCGGCGGAGGAGCTGCGGAAGGTCGTACCCGACCTTGAGGTGGCGAATTGACAGCCCCTGACGCGGGGCGTGGCATAGGCAACGGGGAAAGCGCGGCGGAGATCACGACGACGTTCGTGGGGCTGCCGCGCGACAGCTTCCGCATCCTCCACGTCAGCACCGGCAACGTGTGCCGCTCGCCGATCACCGAGCGGCTGACCCGCCATCTCGTGACGGACCGGCTCGGCGCCTTCCTCGGCGGCGGGCTGGTCGTGGAGAGCGCGGGCACCTGGGGCCACGAGGGCGCGCCCATGGAGGCGAACGCGGAGGCCGTCCTCGCCGACTTCGGGGCGGACGCCTCCGGTTTCGTGGGCCGCGAACTGCTCGACGAGCACGTGATCCGGGCGGACCTGGTCCTGACGGCCACCCGTGACCACCGCGCCCAGGTCATCTCCATGGGCCACTCGGCGGGCCTGCGCACCTTCACGCTGAAGGAGTTCACCCGGCTGGTCCGCGCGATAGACCCGGCGACGCTGCCGCCGACCTCGGAAGGCGTGGTGATCCGCGCGCGTGCGCTGGTGCGCGCGGCGGCGGCGCTGCGCGGCTGGCTCCTGGCCCCGACCGCCGAGGCGGACGAGGTGTACGACCCGTACGGCGCTCCGCTGCCCTTCTTCCAGTCCATCGGCGACGAGATACACGAGGCGCTGGACCCGGTGGTCACGGCGCTCACCGGTGTTCCCGCGCGGATGTAAGTCCACGTTGCTCACATCGGCGCCCAGCGCTGCAGGCCGTGCCCACCCTCCCCCACGCTCGGCTTCGCTCGCGCGGGGGACCCCGTCGCCCTGCGGAACGCCTGCCCACGGCGGTGGCGCCCCGTAAGGGGCGCGGGGAACTGCGCGACCAACCCCCGCGTACCGCAGTCGCGTGGCCGGCCGCAACCGCCCCTCCGGCGGCGCAGCCCCCGCGTACCGCAGTCGCGTGGCCGGCCGCAACCGCCCCTCCGGCGGCGCAGCCCCCGCGTACCCGCAGTCGCACAACCCTCCGGTGCCCGCCGTTACCACGCCCGTACGCGCAAACCGCGCGTCCGCCCCATACCGGGCCTACATTGGTCATACCTCACCATCGACCGCCCGGAGCCCCTCATGTCGGTCACCTCTGCCCTCGCCGAGGGCGATCTGCTGCGGCGGCAGGATCCTGAGCTGGCCGAGATCCTGCTGGGGGAGCTGGCCCGGCAGTCGACGTCGCTGCAGCTGATCGCCGCCGAGAACTTCACCTCGCCGGCCGTGCTGGCCGCGCTGGGCTCGCCGCTCGCCAACAAGTACGCCGAGGGGTATCCGGGCACCCGGTACCACGGTGGCTGCGAGATCGT
Organism: Streptomyces sp.; assembly: GCF_019510245.1. GTDB lineage: Bacteria > Actinomycetota > Actinomycetes > Streptomycetales > Streptomycetaceae > Streptomyces. Next base: position 24,359 of record NZ_JAEKKT010000234.1, read on the forward strand.
GGACGTGGCCGAACGGCTCGCCGTCGACCGGGCCAAGGCGCTGTTCGGGGCCGCGCACGCCAACGTGCAGTCCCACTCGGGCTCCTCGGCCGTCCTGGCCGCGTACGCGGCCCTGCTGCGGCCCGGGGACACCGTGCTGGCCCTGGGGCTGCCCTACGGCGGTCATCTCACGCACGGCTCGCCGGCCAACTTCTCCGGCCGCTGGTTCGACTTCGTCGGGTACGGGGTGGATGCCGAGAGCGGGCTCATCGACCACGACCAGGTGCGGGCGCTGGCCCGCAGCCGCCGGCCCAAGGCGATCGTGTGCGGGTCCATCGCCTATCCCCGGCACATCGACTACGCCTTCTTCCGCGAGGTCGCCGACGAGGTGGGCGCCTACCTGATCGCCGACGCCGCCCATCCCATCGGGCTCGTCGCCGGGGGAGCGGCGCCGAACCCGGTGCCGTACGCCGACGTCGTGTGCGCGACCACGCACAAGGTGCTGCGCGGGCCCCGCGGCGGGATGCTGCTGTGCGGTGCGCCCGAACTGGCCGAGCGGCTCGACCGGGCGGTGTTCCCGTTCACGCAGGGCGGTGCGCAGATGAACGCCGTCGCCGCGAAGGCGGTCGCGTTCGGGGAGGCGGCAACACCGGCGTTCAGCGCGTACGCCCATCAGGTGGTCGCCAATGCGCGGGTTCTCGCGGCCGGGCTGGCGCAGGCGGGACTGGTCGTCACGACCGGGGGCACCGACACCCATCTGATCACCGTGGACACCGCGCCGCTCGGCGTCGAGGGGAAGACGGCCCGGGGCCGGCTCGCCGCCGCCGGGATCGTGCTGGACTGCTGTGCCCTGCCGCACGGCGACGCGCGGGGGCTGCGGCTGGGCACCGCGGCCGTCACCACGCAGGGCATGGGGGAGACGGAGATGACCCGGATCGCGGCGTTGCTGGCGGGCGTGGTGAGCGGTCTCACGGACGCGGGGAGGGCGCGTGACGAGGTGCGCGAGCTCACCGGTAGATTTCCGCCGTATCCCGGGTGAGACGGGGTAGGCGCAGCGTCGTACAGCCGGTCGTACGCCCGGCTCACAGCCTTGCGTGCAACCATCGTCGCTACCCGGAAGTCCCCATACATATGCGTCCCTCGCTAGGGTGTGGGGCTGTGATGGCCAGCGAGACATGTGGGGAAGCCTGTGCGTGAATACCTGCTGACGCTCTGCATCACGGCCGCGGTGACGTACCTGCTGACAGGACCGGTACGGAAGTTCGCGATCGTGGCGGGGGCCATGCCGGAGATCCGGGCACGTGACGTGCACCGGGAGCCCACTCCGCGGCTCGGCGGGATCGCGATGTTCTTCGGCCTGTGCGCGGGGCTGCTCGTCGCCGACCACATGTCCAACCTGAACGAGGTCTTCGCGAAGTCGAACGAGCCGCGGGCGCTGCTCTCCGGCGCCGCGCTGATCTGGCTGATCGGTGTGCTCGACGACAAGTTCGAGATCGACGCACTGATCAAGCTGGGCGGTCAGATGATCGCCGCGGGCGTCATGGTCATGCAGGGTCTGACGATCCTGTGGCTGCCCGTCCCGGGCGTCGGCAACGTGGCCCTGACGCCGTGGCAGGGCACGCTGCTGACGGTGGCCCTGGTCGTCATCACGATCAACGCGGTGAACTTCGTCGACGGCCTGGACGGTCTGGCCTCCGGCATGGTGTGCATCGCGGCCGCGGCGTTCTTCCTGTACGCCTACCGCATCTGGTACTCGTACGGGATCGAGGCCGCCGCACCGGCGACGCTGTTCGCGGCGATCCTGATGGGCATGTGCCTGGGCTTCCTGCCGCACAACATCCATCCGGCGCGGATCTTCATGGGCGACTCGGGCTCGATGCTGATCGGGCTGGTGCTGGCCGCGGGCGCGATCTCGATCACCGGTCAGGTCGACCCGGACGTGATGAACCTGTTCGCCGGGTCCGAGCGCAACGCCGTGCACCAGACGGTGCCGGTCTACATCCCGCTGCTGCTGCCGCTGACCATCATCGCGGTGCCGGCCGCCGACCTGGTGCTGGCGATCGTGCGGCGCACCTGGCGCGGCCAGTCGCCGTTCGCGGCGGACCGCGGCCACCTGCACCACCGGCTGCTGGAGATCGGCCACTCGCACAGCCGGGCCGTGCTGATCATGTACTTCTGGTCGGCGCTGATCGGCTTCGGCACGCTGGCCTACTCGGTGAACTCGGCGTCCATGTGGATCGTGCTCGGCGTGGCGTTCCTCAGCGCGGTCGGCCTGGTGCTGCTCCTGCTGCCGCGGTTCACCCCGCGGGCGCCGCTGTGGGCGCAGGCCTTCGTGCCGCCCCGTTACCGGCGCCGCGGGGCGGTCCAGCCGGCCGAGGAGCCGGCGGCGGCGACCGCCGAGGCGGCGGCGCCCGGCGCGCAGGGGGAGCCGGAGAAGCCGGGCGACGACGAGTACCGCTCGCCGGTGCCCGCCGGAGCGGCCCCGGTGAGCGGCGTGCCCGCGGCCTCGGCGAACGGCGCGGCCAAAGCCCCGGTGAACGGCGTGGCCACGGCTCCGGCGAACGGCGCGGCCAAAGCCCCGGTGAACGGCGTGGCCACGGCTCCGGCGAACAGCGCGACCGCAGCCTCGGTCAACGGCGCGACCGCCCTCGGCGGCCGTTCGCGCTTCCTGGACCGGCGCCCTTCCTAGACCTCTCACTGACCCCACCAAGGTAAGAATCTGACTAGAGCATTGCCAAGTCGTGGGGGACCAAAGCCCCCCAATACCAGACACAACGGCCCCGTTTTCGCTCAGACGCGCAGGTTCACTCTCATGTGTGACAGTGAGCACACCTACCAGGTAAAGACCTCATCAAATAGTTTGTGATACGGTTCACGAGAACCCCGGACAGAGTCGAAGGACCCGACTGCGACGGTCCGTCAGCGTGAGGTCTTCGACCCTCCGACCGGGACTACGCTCGTCCATGACGACACCTGCCCCCTGTGAAAGCGGAGTTGCCGCCATGCCGTCCAATGACGCCCGGAACCTGGCCCAGGCCGCCGTACCCACGGCCGCCGTCGGCGTGCTCGCCGCCGTCGTCAGCGGGGTGGTCGCGGGCGGCAAGGGGGCGATCGGGGCGCTCGTCGCGACGGTGATCGTGATCCTCTTCATGGGGATCGGCCTCTACGTCCTGCAGCGCACCGCGAAGTCGTATCCCCAGCTCTTCCAGATGATGGGCCTGATGCTCTACGCGGCCCAGCTGCTGCTGCTGATCATCTTCATGGCCGTGTTCAAGAACACGACGCTGTTCAATCCCCGGGCCTTCGCCATCGTGTTGGTGGTCACCACGCTCACGTGGATCACCGCACAGACCCGTGCCCACATGAAGGCCAAGATCCTCTACGTCGAACCCGAGAAGTCTGAAAAGTCTGAGAAGACCGGACAGTCGTCGTGAGAGGTAGGGCCGGGATAAAGGCGCACGAGAGATGCTGCTATCGTCCGGTGCCAACTGCGGCATCGCGGGCGCGGGCATCTGAGCTGACGCCTGCTCAATCGCGAGGCGAGATGCCCCCAAGCCGCCCCCACATCCGTAACACCAGTCCCGTGCCGAACCGCGGCCCTGCGCCGCGCCGACACAACGAGGTTGCCGTACCCATGCGCCACGATGAAGGAGCCCGCGGTGAGTGCTGACCCGACGCAGACGCTCGCTTTCGACACGAGCTGTCACTTGTTCGACGGGTGTGGCTTCCCGGCTCCGGGCCTCCACTCGTTCCTGTTCAAGCCGCTCTTCGGCGACGCGGACAGCAACCTGTACTTCAACAAGACGATGCTGCTGGCGCTGCTCGGGTCGATCGTCATCGTGGGCTTCTTCTGGGCCGCCTTCGCCCGTCCGAAGGTCGTCCCGGGCAAGCTCCAGATGATCGCCGAGACCGGCTACGACTTCGTCCGGCGCGGTGTCGTCTACGAGACCATCGGCAAGAAGGAAGGCGAGAAGTACGTCCCGTTCGTCGTCTCGCTGTTCTTCTTCATCTGGATGATGAACCTCTGGTCGATCATCCCGGTCGCCCAGTTCCCGGTCACCGCGATCATCTCGTACCCCGCGGCCCTGGCCGGCATCGTCTACATCACGTGGGTCGTGCTGACCTTCAAGCGCCAGGGTTTCGTCGGCTTCTTCAAGAACGTCACGGGCTACGACAAGACGCTCGGCCCGGTGCTCCCGCTGTCGATGACGATCGAGTTCTTCTCGAACCTCATCGTCCGGCCGTTCACCCACGCCGTGCGACTCTTCGCCAACATGTTCGCCGGTCACACCCTGCTGCTGCTCTTCACCATCGCCAGCTGGTACATGCTGAACGGCATCGGCATCGCCTACTCCGGTGTCTCGTTCGTCATGGTCCTCGTGATGACCGCCTTCGAGCTCTTCATCCAGGCTGTCCAGGCCTATGTCTTCGTACTGCTGACCTGCAGCTACATCCAGGGCGCGCTCGCCGAGCACCACTGAGCGCCACCCGCCCCATCACCCATGTCATCCGGTGGCCAACCCCCACCGGTCCTTGAAAGAGAAGGAAGAACCGGCATGTCCGCTCTCGAAACCCTTGCCGCCGGCGTCCAGATCAAGGGCAACCTCGGCTCCATCGGTTACGGCCTCGCCGCGATCGGCCCGGGCGTCGGCATCGGCATCATCTTCGGCAACGGCACGCAGGCCCTCGCCCGCCAGCCCGAGGCGGCCGGCCTGATCCGCGCCAACCAGATCCTCGGCTTCGCCTTCTGTGAGGCGCTCGCCCTGATCGGTCTGGTCATGCCGTTCGTCTACCCGACCTCCTGACCCGACCGTCGCGCACCATTAGACGAAAGGCACTGCTATGAGCCTCTTGGTTCAGCTGGCGGCGGAGAAGCCCGAAAACCCTCTCATCCCGCCGGTTCCAGAGCTCGTCATCGGCCTGATCGCCTTCGTCATCGTCTTCGGCTTCCTCGCCAAGAAGCTCCTTCCGAACATCAACAAGGTTCTGGAGCAGCGCCGCGAGGCGATCGAGGGCGGTATCGAGAAGGCCGAGGCCGCGCAGACCGAGGCCCAGAGCGTCCTCGAGCAGTACAAGGCGCAGCTGGCCGAGGCCCGGCACGAGGCCGCGCGCCTGCGCCAGGAGGCTCAGGAGCAGGGCGCCGCGCTCATCGCCGAGATGCGCGCCGAGGGCCAGCGGCAGCGTGAGGAGATCGTCGCCGCCGGTCACGCGCAGATCGAGGCCGACCGCAAGTCCGCCGCGCAGGCGCTCCGTCAGGACGTCGGCCACCTGGCCACCGACCTGGCCGGCAAGCTCGTCGGCGAGTCCCTGGAGGACCACGCCCGGCAGAGCCGCGTGATCGACCGCTTCCTCGACGAGCTTGAGGAGAAGGCCGAGGCCGCCCGATGAACGGAGCGAGCCGCGATGCCCTGGCAGCCGCACGTGAGCGTCTCGACGCGCTGACGGACTCCTCGTCCGTGGACGCGACGCGGCTCGCCGACGAGCTGGCGGCCGTCACCGCGCTGCTCGACCGCGAGGGCGGCCTGCGCCGGGCCCTCACCGACCCGGCACAGGCCGGCGAGGCCAAGGCCGAGCTGGTCCGGCGCCTGATCGGCGGCCAGGTCTCCGAGACCACCGCCGACCTGGTGTCCGGTCTGGTCCGGTCCCGCTGGTCGCAGTCCCGCGACCTGGTCGACGCGCTGGAGGAGCTGGCGAACACCGCCGACCTCACGGCCGCGGAGAAGTCCGGCACGCTGGACGACGCCGAGGACGAGCTGTTCCGGTTCGGCCGGATCGTCTCCTCGAGCACCGAGCTGCGCGCCGCGCTCACCGACCGCAAGGCCGGCACGGCCGCGAAGACCGAGCTGCTGCACCGGCTGCTCGGCGGCCGCGCCAAGCCGGTCACCGAGCGTCTGGTCACGCGTCTTGTGACCGCGCCGCGGGGACGTAGCCTGGAAGCGGGCCTGGAGGCCCTCTCCAAGCTCGCCGCGGAGCGCCGCAGCCGCGTCGTCGCCGTCGTCACCTCCGCGGTGCCGCTGAGCGAGCCGCAGAAGCAGCGCCTGGGCGCCGCCCTCGCGAAGCTCTACGGCCGCACGATGCACCTCAACCTCGACGTCGACCCCGCGGTCGTCGGCGGGATCCGGGTGCAGGTCGGTGACGAGGTCATCAACGGTTCCATCGCGGACCGCCTTGAGGACGCCGCCCGCCGCATGGCGAGCTAGCACCTACTCAAGAAGCAGTACGTACTTACGGCCCTGGTTGGGCCGTGCAGAAGAATCCTGGGGGTCGCCCCCAGACCCCCCAAGTGAAACTTCGGGCCCAACAAGGAGAGCAGGGAACCCAGATGGCGGAGCTCACGATCCGGCCGGAGGAGATCCGGGACGCGCTGGAGAACTTCGTCCAGTCGTACAAGCCGGACGCGGCCTCGCGCGAGGAGGTCGG
>NZ_JAEKKT010000337.1 GCF_019510245.1 Streptomyces sp.
CTGCTCGCCGAAGCGCGGACGAACTGACGCACGCGGACGCCCGGACTGGCGGACGCGTCGACGAATGGGCGGGCCGGCGGAGGGGCGGGCGGACGAGCGGGCCGGCGGACTGGTGGGCTCGCGGCCGGGCTCGCAGAGGAGCGCATGGGCGGACGGATGGGGGCGGACGGGTGACGGGGCGGACGGGTGACGGGGCGGCGCCGCCTCACTCGGCGGCGCCGCTCCGGCCCGGATCACACCGACAGGGGCTCCAGGTCCCGGTAGATGCGCCGCTCACGGCTTGCCAGCAGAGTGATGCCGTTGTCCTCCCCTAGCAGCAGGCGCAGTTCCGCCAGCGCGTCGTCCCGCAGCGCGCGGGCCTCGCCGTCACGGCCGAGGGCCCGCAGGGCGAGCCCCAGGTTGGTGACCACGGCGAGCGTCTCGGGGTGGTGGCGGCCGAGGGCCTCGCGCAGCACTGGCAGCGCCGCCTCGTCCCGTTCCCGCGCCTCCTCGAAGCGGCGCTGGTCGTAGAGGACGTTGGCGTAGTTCACGCTGCTGAACACGGTGTGCGGATGGTGCTCGCCCAGCACCTCCGTCATGCGGGGCAGCACCTTGAGGAACACCGCCTCCGCCTCGTCCAGGTCCCCGCAGCCCCAGTGGAAGATCCCCAGGTTGTTCAACGCCGCCTGGGTGTACGGGTGGGCCTCGCCCGGCACCTTCATGTACTCGGCGAGCACCTCCTGGGCCACCTCGCGGGCCCGGTCCCGTTCGTCGGCCGCGAACAGGTCCGCCGCCAGGTTCAGGTCGCAGGCGAGCGAGTCGGGCGTCGGGGCCGTGTACTGGTCCTTGTACTGCTTTCGGGTCGTCTCGGTCAGCCGACGGGCGTCCTCCAGCTGGCCGTTGCGGCGCAGCGACACCGCCAGGGACTTGGCGCAGCGCAGGGTGCCGGGGAACTCCCTGCCCAGGATCCGTTTGTGGGCCGCGTACGCCCGCGACAGGATGGACACCGACTCCGCGTACCGCCCGACCTCTCGGAGGTCTCGGCCGAGGCGCTCGGCCGAGGCCAGCGTGTAGGGATGGTCGGGGCCGAGGACGGCCGTGCGCCGGTCGAGCGTGTCCTGGTCGATGCCGCGTGCCTGGCCGTAGTTGCCCACCATCCGCAGGGCGAGAGCGAGGTTGTTGGCCGCGCTGAGGGTGCGCCGGTGCGACTCGTGGAAGATCTCGCTGAAGCCGTTGTGCGCCTCCTTGGCCAGCTCGACCGCCTTCGTGTACTCGCCGAGCGCCGCCAGGTCGCTGGAGAGCCCGGACATGGTGGCGTACGTGTGCGGGTGCTGTTCGCCGAGTTCCCGGCGCTGCCGGTCCAGCAGGTCCTCGCCTATCTCCCGGGCCTCCACGTAACGCCCTTGCGAGCGCAGCACGTTGGCGAGGTGGAAACGCAGGTAGAGGTAGTAGACGTCGTCCTCCCCGAGCACCGGACTCCAGTGCTGGAGCAGGTCCTCCGCGAGGCGCCTCGCGGCCAGGAAGTCACCGCGTTTCCACTGGTAGCGGACCCGGTCGATGAGCAGTCGACGGGTGTCGGCCTCACGGCAGTTGCGGGCGTCGGAAGCGGCCAGGTGCGGCCAGATGACGGCGAAGCGGGGCCACGTGGCCGGGTCGTCGATGGGTTCGTCGCCGTCGGGCCGGGCGCCCGCCAGGACGGTGTGCACGACGTGCCGGGCCTCCTGCTGCTTCTCCTCGGGCATCTGGGCGCGGATCACCGCCTGCACCAGCCGGTGCACCTGGAGGCTGTTGGTCTTCTGGTCGACCTTGGCGAGCGCGAACCGGCCGATCTCGCGGATGACCCGGCCGAGCAGCAGGCTCTCCTGGAGCGAGGGGTCGTACGGCTTGAGCGCCGTGATCATCTCCTTGCTGTAGAGCAGCTGCTGGGAGATCGGCTCGGGTGCGAGAAAGGCGCACAACTGCAGCAGCCGTACGGCCGCGGGTGATCGCTTCTCCAACTGCTCGATCGACACGTTCCAGGTGGCGGCGACCGTCCGCGGGTAGTCGGGCGGCTGGTTGAGGTCCAGCACCTCGGTGGTCTGCCGGGCCAGCTGTCGCAGATAGTCCTCTATCGGGGTGGCGGTCTCGGCCAGCCAGGCCGCCGCCTGTTCGACCGCCAGCGGCAGATCTCCGAGGGCCTCCGCCACCCGGTCGGCGTCCTGAGCCGTCAGGCCGTCCTCGCGGCGCCGGGTCAGGTGCTCGATGCTCTCCTTGCGCTCGAAGACGTCGATCTGCTGGGACGCCCCGTGCTGCGACCAGGCCTGGTTGCGGGAGGTGACGAGGATGTGCCCGCCGTCCCCGGTGGGGAAGTAGCGGGCCAGCTCCGCGGGGTCGCCGGCGTTGTCGAAGACCAGGATCCAGCGCTTGGTCGGCAGCCCCCGGGACAGCCGCTGCACGGCTTCCTGGCTGGCCTTCGTCATGTCCTCCTCGGGGCCCGTCGCGCCGATCAGCGGGGCGAGTTCGGCCAGCGAGGCGACCACGTCGTCGACGTGTTCGGCGGATATCCACCAGACCAGGTCGTAGTCGGCCATGAAGCGGTGCACGTACTCGATGGCGAGCTGGGTCTTGCCCACGCCGCCCAGCCCGAACAGTGCCTGCGGCTGCGGGGGGCCGGACAGGTCGCCCAGCTGGGTGCGGATCCGGTCCATGATCGGGGCCCGGCCGGTGAAGGTGGTGTTGCGCTGGGGCGCGTTCCAGATGCCGGGGGTGATGCCGGGGAAACGGGGGGCCGACGGGCTGTTCTCCGCCTGCTGCAACGGGAGGTCCAGCGCGCGCTGGAGCGCGGCCACGCACTCCGTCTCGTCGAGCCGGTGCAGGTCGGTGCACGGCTCCGGGAGCGGGACCTCCTCGACACGCAGCGGCACCACCGAGTTGCGGGCGCCGTCCGGGGCGGTCCGCTCGCCGAGGGCACGCCAGACGGAGTCGGCGTACCGGGACTCCTGGAAGGTCTTCGACAGCAGCACCACGGTGTGGGCGGTCGTCTCCGCCGGCTCGACCGGACCGGTGGAGATCTCGTGCAGCGTGACCTCGCAGCCGGCCCGCTTGAGGAGGTACTCGACCCAGTCGGCCCACATCCGCTTCTCCGCCGCGTACGCGACCACGACATCGGCCACGCTGGTCAGCGGCCGGCGCCTGAGGTAGGCGTCCCGGCAGCGCAGTCGGACCGGTTCGGGGATCTGCGGCAGCGAGGTGACCTCGCGGTCGGAGATGACGGCCGTGAGCCGCTCGAAGGCGGACAGCAGCGAGTTGGCGATGCCGCTCTCGTCGCCGACGGTGGCCAGGGTCTCCTCGTAGGCGTAGTACGGGCGGTAGGGGATCTCGACGTTGCCCCAGTAGGCGCTGAGTTCCTCCTGGGTCAGCGGCCGGCCGTCCGCCCCCTTGGGCAGCCCCTCGAACCGCATCCGGGCCAGCGCGCGGCCGGCGTCGACCTTCTCCTTCTCGCCCTCGTCGATGCGCATCGGCACCGGCAGGACTCGTATCCGGCGCGGTCGGTAGCCCTCCTCGACACTGCGGGCGACGACCGCCGCCCCCTCCAGCGCCTGGTCGCTGAGGGTGAAGCAGTCCACCAGGACGTCGGGCATCTCCATGGTGCAGATGTCGGCGTTGTCCGAAAGACCGGTGCGGCTGTCGATCAGGACGTAGTCGTACGTCCCCTTCATGCTGGCCCTGAGCGCCCTGAGGAAGGTGCCGCCGCCGAGGCGTTCGTAGAAGTTGTCCCACTCGAACGAGGTGACCGCCGCCGAGTAGGCCCGGTCCTGGCGGCCCGCGGAGAGGAAGTCGAGGGAGCCGCCCTCGGGGAAGTGCAGGTCGAAGCGCTCGGGCCGGATGGACACGGCGTGCTGCTCGACCTGGGCGTAGGCCAGGTGCCAGTCGTCGGGGCGCTGGGTGCCCGTGGTCGCGGCCCAGGCGTAGTCCTGGATGATGTTGATGACCCCCGGGGTGGCCGACAGCGCCTTGGGGTCCAGGAACGGGTGGAAGAAGCGGTGCAGGCCGGGGGCCTCGAGGTCCCAGTCCACGGCGAGCACGCGTTTGCCGTTGGCCGCGAGGATCCACGCGGTGTTGGCCAGGGCCATGGTGCGGCCCGTACCGCCCTTGTACGAGTAGAAAGTGATGACACGTCCGTCGCGCGGGCCCGTCATGCTTCTCCTCCGTGGTCGGGTCCGCCTTCCGGGTACGGCGGCTGGATGGGGCCCAGCAGACGGGGCCTGGGCACGTGCGGACCCGGCGGCGGATGGGCCTCCGCGTGTTTGAGGTACTGCCGGGTGGTGTGCGCCACGACGGCGGGCAGCACGTCGGTGAACGCCTTGAGGGTGGGGACGCCGTTGACCGCGGTACGGCAGTCGGTGCGTCTGCCGCGCTCCAGCAGCAGCGGAAGCGTGCGCTCGAACTCCGTGGTCAGGCGCTGTCCCTCGTCGCCGTGACACTGCAGGTCGGCCCGGTTCCAGGGGACGACCGCGCTCACCCACGGCTGGGCCTGCGCGTCGAACGCCTTCAGCCTGCGCCGCCGTTCCTCGTCGGTCAGCGTCCACCGGTCGACGAGCAGGATGCGCGGCCGGCCGGTCTTGCCGCTCTCCTCGCCGGTGCCGGGCGAGAGGGGGCCGTCGGTGTCCTCGTCGTCGAAGGAGGAGACCGTGGGCCGGTAGTCCAGCGAGCGGATCAGCTCCTCCGCGAGGGCGGGCAGCGGACGCGTCGACTCGGAGTGGTACGGGTTCCAGTCCAGCGCGTCCTCGCCGTAGGGGCGCGGATCCCGGTCCTCGGGGACGCTGTCGCGGCTGGGCGCGGCCACCGTCAGATGGATGTGCCGCGGTTCCTCGCCGCGCGGCCGGAACGCGCTCGGTGTCGTTTCGTAGTCGCGCAGCCGGCCGGGCGGCAGCGGCCACTCCTCGGCCACCTGGACGATCCGCTGGGCGAGGGTGAGGACGGTCTCCTCGTACTCGTCGCGCAGCCTGCTGAGTTTGATGAGCCCGTAGAAGCCGTTGGTCGCGTAACGGTCGCCGAAGGTCGTGCGGTCGAGGTGTATGTGCCGTATGGAGTCCGGCAGTTGGTGGAAGTCGACGCGCGTCCACAGGGCCGGGACGATGGCGGACACCTCGCGTCCGCCGGCGGCCCTGGCATGCAGGAGGCGCTCGTTGAACGCGAACAGTTCCCGGCCGCACATCTCGCTGGTGAAGTAGCGCGGTGACAGCAGAGGTACGAAGACCCGGCAGCGGGCCAGGTTCTCGCTGAGCTTCCTCGGCCACCCCACGCCGGAGCCCATCTCCCGGTCTATGAAGCCGACTTCGGCGCCGGCGGGCAGATCGGTGAGCGCCATGATGTGGTTGCACAGGTCCCGGTAGAGCTGGTGCACCCAGTGATCGGGGTCGCCGCCGCCCGACCCCCACGGCGGGGTGTGGGCGTAGCTGAGGAAGAAATAGGGCTGCCCCTCGGCCGGGACCTGCCCCCACTCTCCGTCAGGTGTGTCCAACACGCCCCCCTGCGCGTCGATGACCCCGTAGCCGGAGCCACCTGGAACCGGAAGAACAATGTGCCTGACCAAGTGCCTGGACGGTTCACTTAATTCAGGTCATTCCGGGAGCGATATCTGGACAATTGATCGCGTACGTCGTCGACGGCGGCCCTCATGTCGAAGAGCGTGACCGGTTTTCCGGCCCATTCCCGCCGTACGAGGAGTTCATCCGGGAGCCGTGCGCCCGCCTCCGCGAAATCACCGTCGTACAGGGCCAGATCCTCGTACGTGAACCAGTTCCCCTTTTCGCCCACCACGCAGCGGTACAGCCGTTGGGGCGGTCTCGGGGTCATGCGGTACTCGGCGAGATGGAAGGCGCTGCATGCCTCGAACCCCACGCGCAGCAACAGGACTTGCGCGTTCGCGGCGTACAGCCGGGCGAGCGGCGAACGCTCGCCGAGGTGACAGAGCGGGTCGTGCCCGGCGAGCAGCTCACCCGCCCGGGGGCCGATCGCGGCCAGCGAGGTCTGCGGATGGTCACTGCGCACGGCTCCCGGAGTGGTCCGCACACACTCGGCCAGAGCGCCCATCGACGGGCAGGGGGTGGCGTCCGGCTCGAACGGGGGCATCGACGCACGGAACGCCTCGGCCTCCTCCGCGCTCAGGTGCGCGACGAGGGCCCGGTGAGCGCGGGAGCCGTCCGAGTTCTCGGGGGTGAAGGCGGGCACGACGAGCGTGCCACGCGGCCCGAGTGCGTCGAGCAGTGCGTTGCGGACCTGGGTGGGGGACAGACCGGTCCCGCTCAGGGAGGCGTGCACCATGAGGGGGGTTCCGGGGCGGATGGGTAACTCGGCGAGCATGAGCGCTAGTTGGTCGACGCGGGTGTGGGCCGCGGGGCGGGTGTCGTGGTGTCCGATGTTCGGTGTGGCCGCCGGGGGAGCAGCGTTCGTCACGGTCGCCCCGCGATCGTGGTCCACTCCTCGCGTAGCTCCGCGGCCAGTACCTCGCCGCTCTCGGTGAGGTCCCGGTCGGGCAGGTCGGTCAGGGCGGCCAGGGCGCGTCCGGCTCGGGCCAGGGACTGGAGGCCCTCGGGGGTCTCAGGGCCCCAGTAGGCCACGTCCCCCAGGGCGTCGACGGCCTCGGTGAGCAGTCGGCCGGCCTGGTTGCCCGGCACGTGCAGATCGGTCGTCGCGCGCAGGGCGGCCAGCCGGGCCCGGCGTCCGAGGCGCGGCAACTCCCGGACGAACGCGGCGGGTTCGAAGTCGACGGCCACACCGAGCCCGCCCAGACCATCTTCGGCGAGCCGCACCCCGGCTCCGGCTACGAGCGGGGTGATGGCGTCGACGCGCAGTGCGTTGCGCTCGTCGTCGGCCGCGGATACCTGTTCCGCGCGGAGCTCGTAGGCCGTCCGCAACCGCTCACGGAACGCGGCGAGCTCGTCCGGGGCCAGTGGAGCGGTGACGGGTGCCGGGTAGACCGCACGGCGGGGGTCGGCGTCGTCGATGAGCAGCGGCTCGGTGGCCGCCACCTTCAGTACTGTCAACGGCCGCCAGGCTTGGGTGGGTTGGTCGCCGACGGTGAAGAGGGTTCCGTCGGCGGTGCGGACGTCGAGACCCCGTGCGCTCACCACGG
>NZ_JAEKKT010000498.1 GCF_019510245.1 Streptomyces sp.
TCACCACCGGGCGTGTACTGGTACCAGATCGGCAGAGCGAGCGGCGCGCGCCCCTCTCCGGCGTCGACCGCCAGCGCGGCGACATGCGGCTCGGCCAGGAACTGTTCACGTTGCTCACGAGTCAGGGCCATAAGGTGCAGGGTACTTCGCACACTTGAAGGAGGGATGGCCGTTGAATCGCCTGTCCGGTAGGGCAGTTGGCGCCGCCGGAGTGCTTCTGCTCGCGTCTCTCGCCGCCTGCGACTCCGGGGCGGCGCACTCCTCCCTCACCGCCCCCGAGGTGTACTACCTGCGCCCCTACGGCGACAAAACCGGCCCGAAGGACAAGATGCCCTTCGCCGTGACGGCCGAGGACGGGAACGGGCCCGGGGTCCGCCGGCTCACGGTGGAGGTGGCGCCCGACGGGCGGGACGTGGTGCGGCTGAAGAAGTACGGCCCCTGCGAGGGCGACTCCGCGCGTCTGACCTGCGAGGTCGACGGCGACTACAGCAACTGGGCGGACAACGCCCGTGCGCAGCCGCACGCGGTCAAGGGCGCGAAGGCCGGTGCCACGGCCGTCGTCCGGTACACGTACACCACGAGGAGCGGCAAAGAGCTCACCGCGCGGACCCGCTTCGTCGTCGGCGAACCGGTGGTCGAGGCGGTGGCGCCCGCGTACGTGAAGGATCCCCTGCGGCCCGGCTCCGAGCTGGTCTCCCCGCTCGTCGTGCGGAACACCGGAGAGGTGCCCGTCAAGGGGCTGGGGATCGCGATGACAGCCAACGGGACGAAGTTCGCGCAGCGGTACGACAACTGCCGTTACCCCGAGTTGGGCAAGGGCCATACCGCGGTGTGCGAGCTGCCGGACGTGACGATCGACCCGGGGGAGACGCTCGTCGTCCGCCCCGCCATGAGACTGCGCGTCCCCAACGCGCGGATGTACCCCTCCTACGGCCGGGACGTCTGGGCCCTGGACATGGGCCCGGGGCAGTACCACAGCTACTCGAAGGGCGGCGGCCCCGGCGACGGACCGGCTCTGGAGGCCGAGCCCACCGCCCGCACCCAGGGCACCTTCGTCGGGGGCGGCGGATCCACCCAGCTCGTCGTCGACACCCACGCCGACTACCAGGTCTCCGACGTCGAACTGCGAGGCGATCCGGGCACCCGGCGAACCTTCCGCATCGAGGTCACCAACAACGGGCCCGCCGACGCCGGCACCACGGCCGAGCTGGTCTTCGAGCCGCCCTTCGAGCTGAGGGTGGTGAAGGAGCCCATGGAGGAGTACGACGACGGCGTCTACCGGGCGTACTGCGACAACAACGGCTTCACCTACACCTGCGAGGTGCCCGACCTGAAGCCGGGCGAGACCCGTTCCTTCGAGTTCACGGCCGAACTCGGCGCCCCCGGCGAAGGCACCCTGAGCCTCCTGGAGAAGGCCCCCTCCAGCCCGTGGGACGTGGGCCGCAGGGACCCGGACACCGCCAACGACAAGGCGACCATCAGAGTCGTGCATTGAAGGCCGGGAACGGCCGGTGTCGCTGCTACACCCAGCCCCGTTGGGAAGCCCGCATCCCCAGCTGGAATCTGCTCGCCGCGCCCAGCCGCTCCTGCAGCTCGCTCACCCGCCGCCGCAGGGTCCGCAGCCTCACTCCCAGATGGCGAGCCACCGCCTCGTCCTTCATTCCGGCCGCCAGCAGCCGGGTCAGCGTCCTCTCGCTCTCGGAGAGCCCGCCGTCGTCGACCGCCTGACCCAGCGGCGCGGCCTGCTGCCAGGCCAGTTCGAAGAGCTTCTGCAGGGCCTCGGTCACCGCCGAGTGCCACACCACGACGGCACAGTAGCCGCCGGCCGCGGAG
>NZ_JAEKKT010000499.1 GCF_019510245.1 Streptomyces sp.
ACCTGGACCCGTGGGCCTCGATCGCGGCGGCGACGAGCCGGCGTTCGATCGCCGAGCGGCTCGTCGGCCCGGACGAGGCGGTGACCGCCGGCGAGGCGCTGGACGGCTACCTGGGCGCCCCGACCGACCCCGGCGGGCCGGCGCGCCGCGTCACCGTCGGTGGGCCGGCCGACCTCGTGCTGCTGGACCGCCCGCTCGCGGCCGCGCTTGCCGACCCGGCGTCGGTCACCGTCCGGGGCACCTGGATCAGCGGGCGCCGGGTGTGGGGGAGCTCGTGATCGCGCCGGTCGCGCCGCGCGACCTCGCGACGCTGGTGGCGGCCGAGCGCGTGCACGCGCAGGCGCCGCTGATCGTCGTCGATCTGGACGCCGACGACCTCGACGTCGCGGTACCACCGATGCCGTACAGCGTGCTGATCGGCGTCACTCGGCGTCCGGTGGACGAGCGGACGGCCCGGCTTCGCGCGGCGCTCGACTGCACGCTGGCCCCGTCGTCAGCGCCGGAGTTCGACGACCGGTGGGCGGTGGGCGTGCCCGACGTCGACGCGGCCCTCGGGGCGCTCGCCGCTGCCGTCTCCGCCGCGCCCGACGCCGCGGCCACGCTGACCGGCCTGCTCCGGATCACGGCCACGGTCGACGTGGCGGCCGGCCTCACCGCCGAGTCGCTCGCCTACTCGATGCTGCTCGCCGGCCCGGAGTTCGCGCGCTGGCTGGCCGGCCGCCGCCGGCGTCCGGTACCGCCCGCGGCCGAACCGGCCGTCCTCATCGACCGCCACGGCGACCGGCTCATCGTCACCCTCAACCGGCCCGAGCGGCGCAATGCCTTCGGCCGCGAGGTCCGCGACGGCCTGGTCGAGGCCTTCGACCTGGCCGCGGCCGACGCCTCCCTCGCCCGCATCGAGCTGCGCGGCGCCGGCCCGGGGTTCTGCAGCGGCGGTGATCTCGACGAATTCGGCCTGACACCGGTCGTCACCGCGCACGCGATCCGGGTGGAGCGCAGCGTGGCCGCCCGCATCGACGCCGTGCGCGATCGCGTCCACGCCCACCTGCACGGTGCGTGCATCGGCGCCGGCATCGAGCTGCCGTCCTTCGCCGGACGGGTCACGGCGCATCCGACGACCACCTTCCGCCTCCCCGAACTCGCGATGGGACTCGTCCCCGGTGCGGGCGGCACCGTCGGCATAACTCGCCGCGTCGGCCGGTGGCGCTGCGCCTACCTCGCGCTCACCGGCGTCGCCCTGGACGTCCCCACCGCGCTGGCGTGGGGGCTGGTGGACGACGTGGCCGGCGGATGACCGAAACCGAGCTGTGGGCCGCCTCCGGCGCGATGGCCCTCACCGGGCGTCGCGACGGCCCGGCGCTGCTCGGCACCGGCAGCCCCGCGAGCGCGGTGCTCGCAGCGCTCGCCACCCTCGCCGCGGCCGGGGTGCGGAACCTGCCTGACGTGCGGCTGCTCGGCGAGCGCGCGGCGGTGGCCGGATACGCGCGCGACGCGCCACGTTCGGTCGGCGGCGCGTTCCGGATCCTCCCGGCCGGTGACGGGTGGTTCGGCATCTCCCTGGCCCGGCCGTCCGACCGGGAACTCGTGCCGGCGCTCGTGGGCCGGGCGGTCGACGACCCGTGGACGGCGCTCGAGGCGTGGCTGCGCGACACGACCGTCGCCGACGCAGCGGACCGGGTCGCGCTGCTCGGGCTGCCGGGCGCGGCGATCCCGGCCGTTCCGCCATCGCCCAGGCGGCCGCCCGTGCTGGCCACCGGAGGCGGGCCGCGCCGGCCGGTCGAGCGGCCGCTCGTCCTCGATCTGAGCGCGCTGTGGGCCGGCCCGCTCTG
>NZ_JAEKKT010000500.1 GCF_019510245.1 Streptomyces sp.
GCTTTGAGGCATTCAATGCTGCTGGCGAGCTGGTCTGTACCGGAAAGGTGGATCACATCCCCGGCGTGCAGGTCACCGTACGCCACATCGACACGGTGCCAGGCCATCGGCGCCGAGGGTACGCGACGGCGGTGGTCCGCTGGCTGAGCGCGCGTTTCGGTTGGCTGCCGGTGGTGCCGATGGACGAACGCGGAGACGGTGTGGCGTTCTGGACCGCGCTTCGAGACGGGCCCTTCACAGAGCTGTTCGTGAGGCCGTCTATCGGCTTGACCGAGGCGTCGGAACTCGTGAAGCAGGCCGAGAAGAAGGCGTTGTAGTGAGCGAGTGCCTGCAGAGCATAGCCAGCGGTGGGCCTGGCGGCGAGACACCCCGGCCGTCGACAACCTCGCGCGGCGCTGCCGCGGCGCGGCAGTTCAGCGTGAACGACCGCGTCACCTGGGCCATGCGCGAGGGTGGCTACGGCCTGGTGCTCCCGGTGCCGGCCGTCGTGCGCAAGATCGGCACCAGGCGCGTCCAGATCGAGGTGGCGCAGCGCATCAATGGCCAATGGGTCCGCGTGCCCAAGAAAGTCCTGCCGGATCGGCTAAGCCCACGGACCGGCCATGTGCCAGAGCTGGATGACAGATTGCCTGCCCAATCGGGCACCCCGCCCAGAAGCACGGTGCCGTGAACACCAAGCTGATCTTCTTCGCCGTCATGGGTCCGCTCCTGCCTGCAGCCGCCAGCGCCTACTTCATGGGCACCTTCGCGTCGGCAGCCGCCGTGGCAGAGGTAGCCCAGGAAGGCGGATGCCAACTGGCCGTCATTCAGCGGTCGCTCGGCGAACGGCAGCCTCTGACGCGGATGGAGCTCCTGCTCACTTCCGTCGGTTGCCGAGTCCATGGCGGCGAGCGGGCGGGCTGGACAAGAGGACGCGGGCACCACGGTGCCGAAGCCGATCAAGCAGTGCGACAGCAGCAGCAGGCCCTGGGCCTGTCCGGGCCCGCGCAACAGGTGATCCCCGGAGGTGACGATGCCAGAAGGTGAGCTGCTGCAGGACGGGCCCGGCTGCGCTGAGACGCGCCGACTGTCGCTGTGGTTCGCGAGCCGGCTGGATTCCGCCTGGCTCGTGCAGCGCGCAGCTGCAGCTGCGCAGGCGCTCACCAGAAGCGGGCCGCCCGCCAGCGCAAACATTGCCGCTGGACAGCCAGTGGCGATCGCAACTACGAACATCCACGAGGAAAACTGACATGGGACGGATCTTCACCAAGCGAATTGCCTGCGGCGCGTGCCGCAACGTGTTCACCATCACCAGTGCGGCCAGCAAGTTCTGCAAGTCCTCTTCGTGCATCAGCGCGCGCCGTAAGGCTGATCGCCTGGCCGCGAAGCAACGGCAGCAAAGGCTGGCCAGCACCAGCCGGGCCGTCCAGGTGGGCAGCGACCAGCACTTGGCCCGCGCGCTGGCCAGCGGAGAATAGGCGTGGATGGGTCGGCGCCCGGCCGCGCTGGGTTGACCGCCCCGAGGGAGCCAGAGCAACCATGGAACAGCAGAGAGGTCATCATGCGATTTGACACGGCAGGTTTCGAGCCTGAGTCGGCCACGGCGGCCGGCGAACGGCACCTCGCGAAGATCCGCGAAGCTGATCGGGCAGGGCCCAGCGAGTCGCACTGTTCGACCACGGAAGCCATCATGGTGGCCCTCGCTCTCTGCAATCGGGCGTACCTCCCCAAGGATCTGCAGCGGACCCATGCGGGGCACCTCTGGTGGCGCCTGGACGATGTGCAGCGCTGGGCGGTGGCGGCCTACGGTGCAGCCCTGAGCAAGGGTGGCGACGAGGCCTCAGCGAGC
>NZ_JAEKKT010000235.1 GCF_019510245.1 Streptomyces sp.
CCGAGGCGGACCTGCTGGACATCCGTAACTTCGGTGCGAAGTCCATCGACGAGGTCAAGGCGAAGCTGGCCGGCATGGGCCTGGCCCTCAAGGACAGCCCGCCCGGATTCGACCCGACCGCTGCGGCTGACGCCTTCGGCGCGGACGACAACGGGAGCACGGGTTTCATGGAGACCGAGCAGTACTGAACGCTGCGCCGGGTCGCGGGGGGCCGGGAAGGCGGCGGAGTCGGCGATGAACACCGGCCGGCCGCCTCGCTCCCCGACGGCCCCCGGCGCTGACGCCTCGGCCTTGTCCTGCGTACGCGCTCGCCGGCAGGCGAAGCGCGTACGGCGGCGGCGTGGGCGACGGCGCGCGGAAATGCGTTGCGGCACACCGGTCGGGCCCGGGAATCCGTCGGTGGCGGGTGCAGCGGATGGCCGGGCCGCCGTCGGGGGAGCCGGTTTCGGCGAGGACGCGGCTGGTGTGGTTCGTCACGGTGTTGCGTCACGGTGTTGCCGCCCACGAGGGCCGCGGCGATCTCGGGGTCGGACCCACCGGGTTCCGTCACGGAGATCGGTCCGATCGGTACCGCGCCGCACAGCAGGTGGCGCCTCGTCGGCTGCCCTGCACCGGCAACCGCCGGGTCCGAAGCCCGTTTCTTGATCAGCGGGAGGTGCGCGGCCGCGGGCGGGGAGTAGCGTGGTGGCGAGGGCGGCGAGGAGTCGTCGTGCCCTCGGCGGCAGCCGCCCCCTCACCGCCACCAGCGGTCGGCGGCCTGCCGGAACCGACAGGCAGGTGAGTTCCATGGCCGTCCCCGACCGACCTCCTTCGGCAGGACTCCTGGCGGACGGCACGTACGGGTCCACCCGCCCGGAACGGGGCACCGGCGGCTCACGACCACCCGTGACCGCGGGGGAGTCCCCGACGGTACGTGGTGGTTCCGTGCCGGACATCCCACCGCCGTGCTGACCGGGCGGCTCGGTACCGACGCCCGCGTCGGCCAGGACCTCGACGGCTGGGACGAGCCGCCTGCCCGGGTGACCGCCGGCGGTCGCGCCCTGCGTATCGATTCGTCCGCCGTGGGGGACGACAGCGCCCTCGTGACCCGTGGCGGCCCCGGCCACTTCTCGCTGTTCGTGATCCCGACGGACGCGCCCCTGCTCTCGGCGAGGGCCGCGATGCCCGCTGCGGTGCGAACCGACAACCTGTGGCAGGCCGGGCAGATCCTGCTCGGCACCGGCGGTGGTCGGGTCCGGCCGGCCGGCTCGGCTGTTGCAGCAGCAGGTGCCGGGCCGCCGACGGATCGTCGTGGCAACCGGGCGGCCGGGCTCTCGCACGGCACCATCAGGGCTCCGGAGTTGCCGTGACCCCGGGGGCCGGGCCCCGGCCACGCAGTGTCCCGTGAGGGGGTGGGCGCCTTGGTGGAGGACGTGAGGCCCGGCGGAGAGCCGGAGTGGCGGCCGCCCACGGCGGAGCCGGGTCTGTGGCAGCGGGTGGTCGAGCAGTTGGGCACGGCCGTGACCGTGCTGGACCCCGCGGGGCGGATCATCGCGGTCAATCCGGCCGCCGAGCGGCTGCTGGGACGCCCGGCAGCGGCGGTCCACGGCCAGGACCTGCATGACCTGTGCCATCGGGACCCGGGGGGCTCCCGGATCCCACGAGAGCGTTGCCCGCTGCTGCGGGCACTGGGCGAGAGACGTTCGGAGCGGGGAGACGACGACAGGTGTCTGCGGGGTGACGGACGGCTGATCCCGATCTCCTGGTCGGCCACGCCGCTCACGGACGGCGGCGGCTCTGCGGGCATGGCCGTACTGATCGTCGAGGCCGCGCCGGACCGCCGTGGCCGTCGGAAACGCGCAGGGCAGGCGGAACGGGCCGAACACGAGGAGCGAGCCGCCCGGACGAGTGCTCTGGAGGATCTCGCCGAGCGGTTGACACTCGTCGCGGAGATCACCGACGTGCTCGGGCAGACCCTTGAGGTGGACGAGGCCCTTGCCCGGTTGGGCGGGCTCCTGGTGCCCCGTCTTGCCGACTGGGTGGCGGTGGACCTGCGGGTCGGCCCTCGTCAGGTGCACCGGGCGGCGGTGACCGGCCCCGAGGGCCGTGACGCCCGGCAGGAGGACTGGCACGGTCACCTTCCGTCGAACGGGGAAGCAGCCCACTCGCCCCTGGTCCAGGTGCTGAACGGAGGCGGCTCCGCTTTGCAGGACCCGCCGGACGTGGACGTACCGGCCGACTCGCCCCTGGCCGCCGTCCACAGTGCCTTTCTGGCGGCAACCGGCGCGACATCTGTCATCACGGTGCCGCTGGGCACCGGACGGAAGGTCACCGGTGCCCTGACCCTGGTGCGTACCGACCCGGCGCGACCCTTCCACAGCGGCGACGTGGACGTGGTGAGCGAAATCGGCCGCCGGGTGGGCCCGGTCATCGACAACGCCCGCCGGTTCGGCCGCCAGCGCGCGGTCGCCGAAGCCATGCAGCGCAACCTGCTCCCCCCGCTGCCCCGGCACGGGCGGGTCCAGCTCGCCGCCCGCTACCAGCCCGCTCCGGCCGGTTCGCAGGTCGGTGGTGACTGGTACGACGCGTTCTCTCTGAGGGACGGCACGCTCGCCCTGGTCATCGGCGACGTCGTGGGCCACGATCTGACCGCCGCGGCCGGCATGGCGCAGCTGCAGGGCGTCCTGCGTTCCCTCGTCTGGGACCGCACGGAGTCGACCGGTGCCGTCGTGGACCGTCTCGACGGCGCCATGCACGCCGTCACCAGCGTGCCGATGGCGACCCTCGTCCTCGCCCGGCTGGAAGGCCCGGACAGCGGCCCGTGGACGCTTCGCTGGACCAGTGCCGGGCACCCCCCGCCCCTGCTGCTCACGCCCGACGGGAACGCGCAGTACCTCGAAGCCGGGCAGGGGCTGATCCTCGGCACACATCTGCATGACGCCGGTCATCGGCCGAGCGCTGCCGTCGCACTGCCGCCGGGGTCCACGCTCCTGCTCTACACCGACGGCCTGATCGAGGCTCCCGGGAGCGACCTGGGGGCCGGGCTCGGCCGGTTGCGCCGGCATGCTCTCGCCCTCGTCCACGAACCGCTGGACACCCTGTGCGACCAGCTGTCCGCCCGGATGCCCCCGGGCAGCACCGACGACATCGCCCTCCTCGCCGTGCGCCTGCCCGGACCCCGGACCTGGGGCGAGCCGTACGCGACGGGCTGCGCGGGACGGGCGGCAAGGCCGTGAGGGTGTCGTCTCCGGCACTCCGCCATCCCCAGGACCGCAGTGTCCCAACGGCCCCGTCGTCCCGGACGTCCACTCGGACCGCTGCTGGGACGAATGGGACAGTCGCACCGCCGAGGTGGCCCGCGGGCCGGTCGCCCTGCCGGGCCGGGTCACCGATCTGCCGGCCCGCCTCCATTCGGAGCTGGAGAAGCTCGAGAAGACCGCGCCCCTGGCGGTCCTCCGGGCCGCCCGCCGGATGGAGGTCGTCGCCGAGGCCGCCTACTGGCCCGCCCGGGAGGCGAGCGGGGCCGAGCGGGCGCAGCGAGAGCAGGGCCCGGACGCCGGGCAGCCGCTGCCCAGCACGCCGAGGCTGCCGGCAGTGGCGAAGCCGAGGACCGGGACGGCGGCGCCCGCCGCCGCGAAGAGCCGGCAGATCCGGTGCAGCAGGTGCGGCTCGGCGCTCGCCGCCGACGCCGCCCGTCACCCGCCGCACCCCGCTTCGGAACCGACCCTTTGAAGACACCCCCTATAGGGCAACCGGGATGCGGGCCGCGGTTCCCGCACGGCGCCGTCGAGCGCAACCCCGCGCCGACCGACGCCTCGCCGCCTTCACCCCGACCGGAGGTATCGTGACCGTACCGAGAGCTTTTCGCGCAACGCGACCGGCGGTGCCGTTCCCGGCGAGTGACGAACGGGCAGTCGCCCGGCGACTCCCGGAACGGACCGCATAATGGAACCCGTCGGAACACCGGCCGAAAGCGATCCCACGGCCGAGGCACGCACGTACCGCATGCCCCAGCCACGAGTGACCCTCACGCCGGACGTCAGCCACGGCCCGCTGGACGGGGCCTGGTGGCCGCACTGCGACGCGCTGGAACTCGAACTTCCCGCTCTCGTAGGCATGCTGGAGCCGGAACCGGGTGCCGAGGTACGGGTCGCCGTGGACCCCGCCGAATGGCCCGACACCCCGTACACGGTCATGGCGCCCGGCCGCGAGATCGCGGTGGAGCCGGCCGGACCGGGAAGCGAGGCACACGTCATCACGCTGGACTGCGGCACCGTGGGGCGCTGGGTGCTCATGGTCGTCCCGCCCGAGGAGCCCGCCGGAACGGCGGCCCGGCTGCTGGCCGCCGCGGCCGACCCCGAGAACCCGCTGACCGCCTCGCGGATGCTGGCGCTCGCCGAGACAGGTCGCCTCGGGACCGCGGCAGGAGAGGCGGAAGGGGGCACGTCAGCCCGGGTGCGCTTACGGCCGGGTGCGGCAGACGACCTCACATCATCACTCCCCGCGGGCCGTTGACCGCTCGGAGTGAGGCGCCCGCGCTCTTCGACGAATGCCGCATCGTCCACGCATACGGAGAACTGGACGCGCAGACCGTGGAGCCGCTGGCCCGCGCTCTGGCCGAGGCTCGTGCGGCTCGGCACGGCCGGCTCTTCCTCATCGTGGACCTGAGCAGGGTGACTTTCACCGACTGCAGCATCCTGACGCCGCTGTGCGCGGCGTGGGCCGACTGCCGTGCCAGGGGCGGCTGGACTCGCCTCGTCCACGACCACCACACGACAAACCTGGTCCTGCGCTGCAGCGGTCTCCTCGACCGCTTTCCCGCGTACGCCAGCGCCCAGGACGCCTGGGACGGACGAACGGCCGACAACGGCACATCGCAGCGGCCGGGACAGCCCCGGTGACCGCACCGGCGAGCCGAGCCGACGCGCTCCCGGCGGCCGAGGACGACGGACCGCGCCGACATGCTGGTCCTGCCGCCGCAGGCGACCGAACGGGTTGCCGCATCGCTTCTCTCCACCGCCGGTCCGACACCGCAACCGTGCCGCTCCACGAGCTGAGTGCTGCCGGAGGGGAGAGGAAACCTGTGTCAGCAAGCCCATATATCCGTGTCTGCCTGAGTCAGGGTTGCCGCACGACACGGACGGCTCCGGCTCCTTCGGGGAGCGGCGCCGGGCCCGCCCGGGCCCTTTGCAGGGCGCCCCGGCTCGACGACGCCCTCCGGCTGAACCGGGAAATACGTCGGGACCTGGACGAGCGCGGCGCAGATACCTGGTCTCGCCACCACAGAAATACGTACCGGAGCGGGATGAGTATTACCGGAGGCCCCCCAAACGCCCGCCCTTTTCTCTCCGGCCTGTGTTAACGTGATAGCAGTTGCGGTTTTGGTTGCCAGGGATTTCTCTTTGCAGAACTCTCCAAGTCTTTCCGGAGAGGTAATCATCGCGGCGACTCGGCTCCGCAAAACGCGGAGTCCGGCACTGCCTCAAGGGAGATTCAATATGGCATCTGGCACCGTGAAGTGGTTCAACGCGGAAAAGGGCTTCGGCTTCATCGAGCAGGAGGGCGGCGGGGCTGACGTCTTCGCCCACTACTCGAACATCATCAGCAACGGTGGCTTCCGCGAGCTTCGGGAAGGCCAGAAGGTCAGCTTCGACGTCACGCAGGGCCAGAAGGGCCCGCAGGCCGAGAACATCGTCGCCGCCTGACACTGACGCGCATCGTCGCGAGCCGCTGGTTCGCGCATCACGGACTGGGGCCCGCACTCCTGGGGTGCGGGCCCCGTTCCATGTATTCTGCCCGCTTTCCGAATTTTCCGGACCGCGGCAAAATCCGGCCCGGACACAGAGCAGGCCGGCTCTCCGCGCTTTTTTCTTCGGCATTCTTGAGAATCCTTGTGCGGCTGTCACCGCCGGACGGAATTCCTCGATACGCCGCATCGAGGAAGGTTCCGCGATGAACCGCACCCGTCGTGCCGGCGGCGCTTCCGGCAGCCGTTTCCGTACGCAGGGGGCAAGCCTCCAGGGCCCCCGTCCGGGCACCGGACGAAAGACCGGCCAGGGCGCCCGCCCCGCCCCGCGCCGGCAGGAGTTCGCCCTGCCGGTCACCCTCACCGAGCCGCTGCCGACGGTTCGGACATTCGCCGAACTGGCCATGCCCGCACCGTTGCAGGCCGCTCTCGGCGCCGAGGGCGTGACCGTGCCCTTCCCGATCCAGGCGGCCACGCTGCCGAACGCGCTGGCGGGCCGTGACGTTCTGGGCCGCGGTCGTACGGGCTCGGGCAAGACACTCGCCTTCGGTCTGCCGGTGCTGGCCCGGCTGGACGGGCAGCGGGCGCAGCCCCGGCAGCCGCTCGCTCTGGTCCTCGTGCCGACCCGTGAACTGGCCCAGCAGGTCGGGGAGGCGCTCGCGCCGTACGCCCGCGCCCTGCGCCTGCGGCTCGCCACCGTGGTGGGCGGTGTGTCGATCGGCCGTCAGGCGAGTGTGCTGCGCGGCGGCGCTGAGGTCGTCATCGCGACGCCCGGACGCCTCAAGGACCTGATCGAGCGAGGAGCCTGTCGCCTGGACCAGGTCGCCGTCACCGTGCTGGACGAGGCCGACCAGATGGCCGACATGGGGTTCATGCCACAGGTGATCACCCTGCTCGACCGAGTTCCCTCCGGTGGACAGCGGTTGCTGTTCTCCGCCACCTTGGACCGCAACATCGACCTCCTGGTGCGCCGTTACCTCCACGACCCCGTCGTGCACTCGGTCGACCCGTCCGCGGGGGCGGTCACCACGATGGAGCACCATCTGCTGCACGTGCGCGACGCCGACAAGGACACCGCCGCGACCGAGATCGCCGCCCGCGACGGCCGTGTGCTCATGTTCCTGGACACGAAGCACGCGGTGGACCGGCTCGTCACACACCTGCTGTCCGTCGGGGTACGTGCCGCGGCCCTGCACGGCGGCAAGTCGCAGCCACAGCGCGACCGGACACTCGCCCGGTTCAAGGACGGCCACGTCACGGTTCTGGTCGCCACCAACGTCGCCGCCCGCGGGATCCACGTCGCCGGCCTCGACCTCGTCGTGAACGTCGATCCTCCCGGCGACCACAAGGACTACCTCCACCGCGGCGGCCGTACGGCACGCGCCGGCGAGTCCGGCACGGTCGTCACCCTCGTCCTCCCGCACCAGCGTCGCGCGGTGGACCGCTTGATGGCGGACGCCGGCATCGCTCCGCGTACCGTCCGGATCCGGCCGGGCGAGGACGAGCTGCAGCGCATCACCGGCGCCCGGACCCCCGTCGGCGTGCCCGTGACCCTCGCCGCGCCGGCCGACGGACGACGTGAGGGCAAAGGTTCCGCAGGACGGCATCGCGGGGGCAGCGTGGCCGCCCGGGGCCGCCGGCCTGCCCGGGAGAACCACCCATAGCCCGAACCCGGGTATGCGCTCCCTGCGGTCGGAACGGGCTGTCGTCCGTCCTGCCCGCCCCGACGACGAGGAGAAGCCCTTGACGCCGTTTCCGCCCCGAACCCAGCAGGCCGACAGTGCCCACGGCACCGGTCTGACCGCCCGCGACGCCATGCACGCTCCCGGGCCGCAGGTCGATGACCACATGGCCGTCGACGTGGCCCTGTCCGTGATCATCGGTGCACGCGTCCCGCATCTGCTCCTCCAGGACGAGGACGGGCGGTGCACGGGACTGGTCACCCGGGCCCAGCTCGCCGCGCACCGCGGCGGCTCGTGGTTCAGGGACCGGACGCGGCTGCGGGACATTCCGCTCGACCGCGGACCGTTCACGGCGTCCATGGCCGAGCTCGGCGAGGCGCAGGCCGCCATGCGGGGCCGGACCCTGGACGTGTCCCCCGTGATCGACGAGCACGGCTACGCACTGGGCGTGCTCGCTCTCACATTCTGACCGCCCTCGCACGGCCGATCTCTCCGGCGTTCTTCTTCCCCAACCCTGTGGAGGCACTCATGCGCTGTGTCATCGCCCGCTTCCCCTTCGACCTGACGAAGGGGGAGGTCGAACAGTCCATGAGCGGCATCACGCCCGAACCCGTCACCGGCGTGTCCGTGACCATCGACCGTCGCCCCTACCCGGTGATGCAGGTCGGGGAAGTGATCACCAGGCAGAACCGCCGGGACTTCACGGTGGCCGAGATGCGCCGGGCACTGACCCGGCTCGGCTTCACCTGCCACGATGCGCCCCCGGTCGCGTCGGCCCGGTACGCGCAGGACGAAGGGG
Organism: Streptomyces sp.; assembly: GCF_019510245.1. Lineage (GTDB taxonomy): Bacteria > Actinomycetota > Actinomycetes > Streptomycetales > Streptomycetaceae > Streptomyces. Next base: position 8,207 of record NZ_JAEKKT010000235.1, read on the forward strand.
ACATGCCCGGCTGGTGAGGCTCGAGGGGGAGCAGGTGACGCCTCCTCTGCGGGTTGGGACACCGAAGCACGTGGTACTCGGATCGTGGCGGGCCGGGCGCGCGAACCGCGTCCCGTGAGGCCGATGGTTCGGCAGTGAGCCGTAAGTCGAGCGAGGCCCGGTACGACCCGCCCTCCGGTTGTCGCCGCGAGGCTGTCGGCGGCAACCGGCGTGGCCTGTCCGAGCCGCAGCCGGCAGTCCCGCACCTGTGCGCCCGCGCCCGCGCCTGGCCGCACGGCTCCAGGACCGCCGCCGACCAGACGGCGGACCCGCCCGCCGCCGACCACGCCCACTTCTTGGCCCTTCGCGGAAGTGAGGACCTCTGCAGGTCAGCACCTGCATGCCGGGCCGAGCGCCGTCGCTTACCAAGCTGAGAGCGCGCATTCGATCCCCGTCACCGGCTCCACGTGAAACGTTCTCCACCCTGCTCGCAGGCCGCAGCACCATCGCACAGCACGACCAACTCAGCGCCGTCATGCGCCGACGGCGAACTCTCCGGACGCCACTGCTCCGAACTCGGCGGACACATCGCCGGCTCTTTCGTGGCGGCCAGTTAGCCGAAGCGGCGACCGGCTGGAACGCCGACGCCGAAGTGAAGTGGCGCCGGGGGCATCCACACCGTGCGGGCTGTGGAGAATTTCACGAGCACCGGTTCGACCATCGCCCAGTTCCCGGACCTGATCGCCGCACTGGCCGCGGTCAAGCAGGCCACCGCCCAGGCCAACCTCGACCTTGTCCGGCGCGACCCGGACGGTTCACCGAGCAGTTCGTCGTCGACCCGGTCCGTTGCGGAGCCGGCACGGCCACCCACGCGGCTGCGACGCGGACAAGGAGGTGGGCGAGTCTACCGCCGCAAGGAAGCCGACAAGCCTACTGCTGCCGCCGAAGTCGCGGAATGACGGTACGGCGAAGAGCGAGCTCCGCGAAGCCGACCGCTCCTGGGATCAGCCGAATGCCTCAGTACGCGACGCCGCGACATGGGTCACCCGTGCTCGGCGAAGAGGTAAACGTCAATCCCTGCGAATCATGGAGACCTTCCTATACGGCCATCTCTCGCTGAGGCCGCCCCAGTGGTCGTCTTCGTAGTCGACCGGGCTCTTGAAGCCGCGCACCCTGCGTAGCCGTCGGTTGATGTAGAAGCCGTGGTCCAGGTCGCGATGCGGGAGTCCGGGCCTCGACGTGTGTGGCCTTGCTCCCGCAGTCCGTGGAATAACGACGGCTCACATCCCTGCCGCGGGCTGCCGCGGCCATGTGCAGCGTGGCAACGACCACTCGGCATCGTGACTGGCACTCATCACGTAGCCGAGCAGGCGGCGGGAGAACAGATCGATGACCGTGGCCAAGTAGCCTGCCCCCACCGGCTTCGATCGTCATGTCCCTGTGACCAGGCCCAGTTCGGCCGCGCAACTGCCCAGCTACAGACCGCCAACGGCACGCGGATCTGCAGAAAGAGCCGGATCCAGAGACACTCAGCCCGTGCGGCCATCCGCTCGCCGCACGGGCTGCCAGAGGCTCTTCGTCTCACCGCACGTGCGATCGGCGAAGCGGAAGAGTGCTGCCCGTCAGAGGGCCAGCAGTGCCTGTTCGACCACTTCGGTGAGGGCGGGATGGATGTAGAGGACGTCACGGGCGATCTGGTCCACGGTCAGGCCGAGCGTCATCGCCTGAATCAGGGGCTGGATTAGCGTCGCAGCCTGGGGGCCGATGATGTGCGCGCCGATAAGCGTCCGGTCGCGGGGGTCCGCCAGCACCTTGACGAAGCTGGTGGTGTCCTCCAGCGCCCAGCCGTACGCGGTGTCGGCGTAGTCACGAACCTCGATCAGGCAGTCGATTCCGCGCTCCCGCGCCTGTTGTTCGGTCAGGCCGACACTGGCCACCTGGGGGTCGGAGAAGACCGCGTGCGGAACCAGACCGTGGGCAAGGGTGCGGACGTCGTCGGGGTGCAGCAGGTTGTGACGCACGACCCGTACCTCGGCGTTGGCCATGTGCTTGAGCTGGAAGTGGTTCGTGGCGTCGCCGAGCGACCAGATACCCGGGACCGACGTACGGTAGGCGTCGTCGGTCACGATGTGGCCGTGCTTGTCGAGTTGCAGTCCGGCGGCCGCGGCGTCGAGGTGGTCGGTGTTGGGCCGGCGGCCCACAGCGACGAGCAGCGCGGCTGCTTCGATCGTCTCACCCGGTTCGCGCCCAGCGGCTCCGGCGACGTGGACCGCGACGCCGTGTTCACGGGCCTCGACGGACGTGACCTCGGTGTTCAGCAGGAGCCGGTGGCGCTCGGCGGCGAGTTGCGTGAACCGGGCCGACACTTGCTCGTCCTCCTGCGGCAGCAGCCGCGGCCCCCGCTGCACGATCGTGACACGTGATCCCAACGCACCGAAGACATAGCCCAGTTCCGCCGCGATGAACCCGCCTCCGACGATCACCAGGGACTCGGGGACCTCTTCGATCCGCATAATGGTGTCGGAGGTGTGGAAGGGGACATCGTCCAGCCCCGGGATCGCCGGTACCACCGGACGCGCGCCCACCGCGACGACGAACGAGTCGGAGCTGATCCGTTGCGATCCGACCTCGACCTCTGTCGGCGAGACGAAGCGCGCGGGTTCGGTGTAGACGTCCGTCGCAAGGCTGCGGTAGGCGACAGCGCTGTCGTGGAGCGGGTCGATCCGGCCGAACACCCGGTCGCGGATGGCCTTCCAGTCGACATGATCGACCGCGGCATGTACGCCCAGCCGCTTCGCCGACCTGACCGTGGTGGCCACGTCGGCGGCCACCACGAACATCTTCGACGGGATGCAACCGCGATTCAGGCAGGTCCCTCCGAACCGGGAGGGCTCCACGATGGCGGTCCGCAGGTGCGCCGTCTCCGGGCCGAGCAGCATATTTCCGCTGCCTGCCCCGAGCACGACGAGGTCATAGTGTTTCATCTCTTCCCATCTTCCCGGCGCGAGACCCGATGCGGTCGCGGTGGGCGAGGAGGCAACCGGAGCGGACCGTCGGCCCCATGGCACCTTGCCGACCATTTCCATGGTGGGCCCGCGGTTTCCGGCACCGCCAATGCCGATCTTCTCCTCCGCCATGCCGATCCGGCATGGACGGCTGTCATGCCTGCCATGATTCTCGGCATTCTCGACGGCTGGGCCTTCCGTCCGCGATCAGCAAGGCGGCCTTGACCGGCCCATGTCGGCCGCGCATTGGTCTTTGGAGCAGTGGGCGCGGACCGCGACCCCGCGAGAGGACCACGTCATCGTGGGTTCATGCCGCGCAGCCCAAAGTTGGCGGTAGCCACCAAGGAGACCTGCGCGCCGCCCTCCTGCCGGGCCGAGCCAAGGCGGCCCCCCTCGACCTGATGTCAGGGCCACGAGGCTGAGTCCACCGTACCCGAGAACTGGCCGCAGCCACTCGGCGGCTGACGGCGCCGGGCACGCAGCTGATCGAGGGCGGCCAGCACCGCGGAGAGGTCCGCGCAGGCCCGGTCGACTGCCTCGCCGTGCCGCTCGCCGCTGCGCTCCAGCGTCTCACCGCACTGGCGCCGAGCGGCGCGCTCTGCGCGGAGCAGACCGAGGACGGTCTGGACAAGACGTTCGTAATTCTCCTGCGCGATTACGCCCCTTGAGCCCGATGGCGTTCCGGCCTCGCGCCAGGAACGACGGCGCCCCGCGGCGCTGCGGCGGTCCCGGTAGCGACACGCCCGTTCACCTCGGACGATCCCGTACGGGGGCACTTTTCCCCCTCGCAGCGGGCCTTTTCGGGTCCGAGACCCGGCGACCCGTGTGAGGACCCGATCACCGGCCGTCCCGCCGACGCGGGCATCCGCACGGTCGCCAACGTGAGTGCGGCTCGAACCTGCGGCCGTACCGCGGACCGGAGCCTATCGATGACCCGCACCCGATGGGACAAGAAGAGTATGTCGGCATCGTCGAGGAGGCCGGTGCCGAGGTCACCCACGTCAAGCCGGGCCAGTTCACGCCACCTCGGACAACACCTGCGCGAACTGCCGTAAGGGATTGTCCGCACCGCGCGGTCGGTCTGTGCAAGGTCGTCGCCGCCTAGGATCTGCGTGCCCGGCGGGTCATTGCGATGAGCCGTCACGAGCCCCGCCAGAAACTGGCCGCTGAGTTCGGCGCGACCGACAACGCCTGCGAGCGCGGTGAGGACGGCGTGGCCCAGGCAGGGAGCTGACCGGCGGCATCGGTGCGGACAGCGTGTTGGAGTGCGTCGGCACCGCCGAGTCCATGCGGCAGGCCCTGCACTCCGCAGCGGTTCGCGCCGAGCGACAGGGAAACGGCGAACTCCGGCATCCGGCCCCGCCCGAAGGCGACTTCGAGGGTGCCGCCCCCGATGTCGAAGACGGCCAGGGGCACGCCTCGCCAGCCCATCCAGTGCCGCACCCCGAGGGGGGTGAGTTCGGCCTTCCATTCGCCGGGCAGCACGCACAGCCGTACGCCTGCCTCCTGGCGGACGGCCCGCAGGACGTCCGTGCGGTCGTTGCGCGTTGCGCACGACGGCGGTCGCGAACGCCAACGGCTCCGGCGCCCCCCACCGGGCGGCGATCTCCGCGGCCCCGCCGACCGCCTTGACCAGGTGTTCGGCGGCCTGTTCGCCGAAGTGACCGTCCGGTCCGGCCCGTTCGGACAGGTGAAGCTTCCACTCCGTGGTGTGCACCGGCAGCGGGACACCGTCCGTCACGTCCGACGCGACGAGCCGTACCGTGTTCGAGCCCGCGTCGACCACGCTCACTCTCATGCGGTCTGGGTACCCGGTGCGGTCGGGGTGATGTGGGGCGTGCGCAGCGCGGAACGGCCGTCGCGCCATGCCGCCAGCAGCCGGGCGGCGAGGCGGTCCTCCAGGTGGCCGGTCGCGCGGATCCCGAAGACCACGTCGGCGTCCAGCTGCGGTTCGTCCGCGAGGAGCCCGGCGACGACTTCGTGGCGTACGACCTGTTCGTGGACCGCGTCGGCCTCGACGTGCTCGGTGTAGAAGCGGACGGCCGCCGGGCCGGCGGCCATGCGGCGCAGGGCCTCGGCCAGGCGGCGGGAGGCGGGGGAGGAGGTGATCTCGACGGTCGCGAAGTGGCCGACGAGCGCTCCCCGCAGGGCCCGGTGCAGACCGAACAGGGACATCATGTTGACGGTGGCCAGCGCCTCGGCGGGTGCCGCGTCGACGTAGTGGCCGTAGGAGGTGTCCAGGCCCAGGTCCGCCATGAGGTCGGCGAAGAGCCGGGCGTGGATCTCGTCGGCGCGGCCGGCGCCGAACTCGTCGAATTCCACGGCGACCATCGCCGCCTTGGCCCGTCCGCGCAGCCGGGGAATCACCCAGGCGTGCGGGTCGGCCTCCTTGAGGTGGTAGAGCGAGCGCAGCGCGGCGTACTGGCGGAACTGGTCGAGGGTGCCGTGGTCACGCAGGAAGTGGGAGAGGCTGCCGTCGACCTCGCCGACCGGCTCCAGCTGGAGCTCGTCCAGGGCCCGGTCGGCGGTGCCGGACGCGTCGATGGGTACGTCCGCGCGCAGCGCGCCGAGGAAGCGGTCCTCGAGCCGGGCGCGCAGGGCGAGGAGCCCGGGATCCCATTCGAGGTCGTCGGGGACGCCGTCGAAGCCGAGGTAGTGCAGTTCGTAGAGGAGGTAGAGGGCGAGTTGGAGGTCGTCGCCGTAGGGGTCGGTCTCGGCGGGGACCGGTGGCAGCCCGGATTCCGGTGCACGCAGTACGGCGGTGAGCGCGGCCGAGAGCAGGCCGCGTGGCTGCGGGAGTCGTACGTGCGTCATCACGATGCCTCGTCCGGTTTCGTACGGCGGCGGTGGCTGGTGTCGCACCAGGGCGGGGTCCGGGTGCGGCGGCAGGTGCAGACGGCCACCGTGAAGCGCCGCGAGACGTGCACCTCGCCGTCGTCGCCGACGACTTCGACCGGCCCCTCCACCAGGAGCGGGCCGTCGCGCTGGACGCGGATCCGGCGGGGGCGTTCAGATGTGTTCGGCACGGATCACCACCAGTTCCTCCGTCGTCCGGCCGGCGCTGTCGGTCAGCAGGCCGCGTTCGCGTAGCCAGCCGAGCCGGGAGCACAGGACGCGGCCGAAGGGCAGCCGGGTGCGGTCGACGACCTGGGCGCGCAGCCCGGCCGCGTGGAGCCGGGCCAGGCTCTCCTCGACGCCGCTCAGGTGGGAGTGCACCATCAGCAGGCGCCCCGCGGGGCGCAGGACCGCCGGTGCCGTCGTGCAGATCCGGTCGATGAGCAGCCGGCCGTCGGGACCGGCGTCCCAGGCCCGGGCGCGGCCCCGGGGCGGGCCGTCGGCGGGCGGGGCCGGTACGTAGGGCGGGTTGGTGACCACGAGGTCGAACCGGCGGCCCGGCACGGCGGACGCCAGGTCCCCGTGGCGCACCCGTATCGTCTGGCCGTTCAGCAGGGCGTTGCACCAGGCGGCGGCCAGCGCCCGCCAGGAGATGTCCACCGCGGTCACCCGCGCGCCCAGCCGGGCCGCTTCCACCGCGAGGGCACCGCTGCCGGTGCCCAGGTCCAGGACCTCGGTCCGGTGGGTGATCCGCTCCCGGCGCAGCGCCCGGCCGAGCAGCCCGGTGTCGGTCTGTGGCCGGTAGACGCCCGGCGGGATCCAGCCGCGGAACCGGGGCGGGAGGACGAGGGACTCGGTCGCCATCGCGCTGCCCCCGGTCAGCCCTGCGCCTTCGGCGGCCGCTGGGCGGGCACCGAGACCGGCGCCTCGGCGCTGGAGGGTTCGGGGGAGGGCTTGGGCGTGGCCTTGATGACGAGGGTTTTCACGGGGCTCTCCAGAGTGCTGGGAGGGCACGGGCGGGACCGCATCCGGCCTGTCGTGTCACACGGGTACCCCTGGGCAGCGGTCGTAACGAAACATCCGCGTACACCGTCGACGGCGGCCCGGTGCCGCGGGAGCGACGGCTGCCGCTCACCGGTAATCCCGGCGGCAGCGACCGGATCGGGCACAAGGCCGCCGAGCAGTTCCAGCGCGACGCGTTCGGGGAAGCGCTCCAGCTGTTCGCCGCGGCTGCCTATCACGGCACGCTGACATCCGAGGCGGAGCGAGCGGCCGCCGTCGCGGTCGACGCCGTGGAACGGAACCGGATGCGGCCGGACGCCGGGCTGTGGGAGCTGGACGACCGCTGGTGGACCCAGTCACGGCTGAGCGTCGTGTGTGCGGCCTGCGGCGCCTGGCGGCGGCGCTGCCGGGCGGCACGCGGGCGCGCCGTGCCGCGGCCGCTGCCGAGGTGATCCTCGCCGAGACCCGGCGCCGCTGTCTGCGTCCCGACGGCCGCCGGCGCCGGGCTGAGGACGACGACGCCGCCCTCCTCACCCCGCTGGCCCGCGGCTGCCCGCCGCCGACGATCCCAGCAACGCCATCACCCGCCGGTTCATCGAGGAACAGCTGGCCGAGGACGGCCACCTCTACCGTTTCGTCCCGGCGGACGCCCCCTGGGGGAGGCGGAGGGTGCGTTCCTGCTCTGCGGGTTCACCATGGCGCTCGCCACCGACCACCTCGGCGACCGGACCCGCGCGCTGCGCTGGTTCGAACGGTCCCGGACCGCCTGCGGGCCGACCGGCCTGTTCCCGGAGGAGTACGACGTGCGCCGGCGTCAGCCGCGCGGCAACCTCCCCCAGGCGTTCGTCCACGCCCTCCTGCTGGAGTGCGCGGTCCGCCTGGGCGACGCCTCGGCGCTCCTGCTGTGAGCGGGGGACCGCCCGGGGAAGCCCGGCATGCCGCGCACCCCGGTGCCGGGGCCGGCCGCCTCGGGGTTCCTGCCGTACGACCACCAGGTCAGCGGTATGAGCGGGCCGCGCACGGGAACCCGGTCCCTCGGCACCCCTGCTCCCGCGCGGGCCGGTGCCCGGCTCCGCACGTCGGACCCGCTGATGCTGTGGTGCCTCGTCGTGGTCTGGCCGCGCACCGTGACCCAGGGCGCCCGGCTGCTGTTCCGGGTGCGCCGGGGCGGCGGAGCCCCGGGCAGCCGCACACGGCGCGGTGCCCGCGTGTCCGAACCGTCCGGTGCCCTCCGGCGTCGGCGTCACGCCGCCTGCGTCTCGTCAGGACGGTCCTCGGCCCGTAGCTCGAACCACATGGTCTTGCCGGTGGCCGTCCGGACACTGCCCCAGGCGTCCGCGAGCAGGTCGAGGAGCTCGATGCCCCGGCCGTCTTCTCGACCGGGTCCGCGAGTACGTCATGCGCAACGGCATCGCGGACCTGTCCCTGCGGCCCCTCGCCAAGGCCCTCGGCACCAGCGACCGCATGCTCCTGTACTACTTCGGAACCAAGGAACGGATGGTCGCCGAGGCCCTCGACATCTACGAGCGCCGGCCCCTCCTGCGCACCCGCGAGCTGCTGGAAGCCGTCGGGCCGCCCGCGAGCCCCGCCGACCTGCGCCGCTTCATGGAGGAGGTGTGGCGGCAGTTCAGCGACCCCGGCGTCCGCGCCGCATTCCCTCTCTACTTCGAGATCATGAGCGCCAGCGTGCTGCACCCCGACCGCTACGGGCCCGTCATGCGCGGCATCGTCGCCGAGTGGACCGGCCTGTTCACCTCCGTCTTCCGTGACCTGGGCATGTCCCGGGACCGGGCGTGCACCCAGGCCACCCTCCTGGCCGACGCCTCCCTCGGCCTGCTGATCGCCCCGCTGGCGGACGGCCACTGGGAGCGGGCCGGCAGAGCGTTCGACGCGCTTCTCGACAGCCTGGAACCCGGATGGCAGACCACGGCATGACGCCTCGGGAAGGCGATCAGCCCCAGGGCGTGCCGAGGAGCGTCCCCGGAAGCCGGCCCGGCACCACGGTCAGGACCGGCGGAGTGCCCGGCTGGGTGATGCCGGGCTGGTTGGTGCCCGGCTGCATGATGCCCGGCTGGGTCGTGCCCGGCTGGGTGGTGCCCGGCTGGGTGGTGCCCGGCTGCGCGATGCGCGGCTGGGTGGAGGGCTGGTTCGGCGTGGTGGCCGGGGCCTGGGCGGCTCCGGTGGCCCACAGCTGGTCGACGCGCGAGCGCTCGGCGGCGTTCGGGTAGCGGTTGGTGCAGGACGGGCCGGGGCCGCCGCCCGACATCAGCTCGCTGCACGGCCCGCTGTAGTCGTCGGCCAGGCCCAGGACGTGTCCGGTCTCGTGGGTGACGACGCGGACCGAGTCGTACTGCCGGCTCTGGGTGTAGTCGATGAAGATGTAGCCGCCGCCGTGGCCGTTGGTGGAGGCGTAGGACCCGCGTGAGTCGTTGCCCTCGTAGTAGGAGAAGTCGGCGCCGCCGGCCGCCTCCTTGAGCTTGACGTGGGACTCGGAGCTGTTCCAGATCGCGGCCGCGCTCGATATCTGCGAACGGAAGCTCGGGGCCCGGGAGTCGTCGTAGGTGATGGTCACCGCCTGCGCGGCGGGCTGGGCCGCGCGCTTCTGGGCGACCGACTTGAGCACGGCCTCGAAGAACGCCTTGTTGTTCGCGGCCTCGTCGCCCGACCCGTCGTACCCCGCCACGGTGGTACCGGAGGTACCGCGGGAAGCGGACGGGGCGGCGGCGGTCCGGGCGCTCGCCGGTGCCGTGCCCAGCACACCGGAGGCCAGGCCCACGCCGACGGCGAGAGCGAGTGCGAGGGGTCGCGCGGACGTTCGGGACGTGTGCATGTGGGGGGCTCCTACTCACTTGGTGACGCCGGGGCCCGGTGCGTGGTCGGTCTGCGTGAACACCGGTTCCGAACTATGGCGACGTCCTGTGAGGCGCCATTCTTAGAAGGGCTTTACAGGGAGCGCAAAGGGTCCCCGCAACTACGCCGCCTCGTAGGTCCCGGCACCTGGGCGGGACGGTGGGCGGGTCTCCGGTCCGTGCAGCGCGGCGGGCGGAGAAGCTGCCGTACCGTCAGAAGACGTGCGGGCGCGGGGCGATGGGCGTGCCGGTCGGCCCGGGGTGATTCCGGCAGGTGGGCCGGTGCCCACATCCCACCCAAGACGGACAAATGGCCAAATGTCTTCCATGCTGCGTCTACTAAGCGTGCCGGTTATGTGGTGGAACGCTGTGACCGACGTCATAAAACATGGGCTTCCGTTTATTTCGTGCTTTTCCGGCCGCAATTCGCCTGGCCGAGCGCCGCTCCCGCCCGGCTCCGGCGGGGCACGCTGGTGTCTGTACAGACCGACCGGGAGGTGCTGGGATGCGGTGGTGGACCGGGACCTGGGTGGTCGTCGGGGCGGCTGCCCTGGTGGCGTGCGGTGCGCCCGCGGGGGGTGGAACGGCGGGGAAGGCGTCCTCGGCCGAGCCCTCCGGCCCCACGTCCTCGGCCGAGCCCTCCGGCCCCGCCGGCCGGAGCCCTTCCCCGGCCGGCTCGCCGTCCGCCGCCGCGCGGAGCTGTGCCGCCGGGCATGCGGAGGTCACCGTCGCCGCCGGTGAGGCGGTCGGAGGGCGGCTGTGCGTACGGCCCGGGACGGTGGTGTCGCTCGTTCTGGAGCCCCGGACGGACGACCGGAGGTGGACGGCGGCGCGGAGTTCCGCACCGGCCTCGGTCCTGGTGTCCGGATGGCGGGTGGACGGGGACGGCACGGCGCACGCCTCGCTGCGGTGCGCGGGCACCCGGGGCGGTACCGCCACCCTCACGGCTCTGGCGAAGGCGCCGGACGTGGCGGGTGCGGCCGGTGCCGCGTTCACGCTGGTCGTGGCCGTGGTGCCGTATCCGCGGGAGGGGTGACCCCGGTGCGCTGATGCACCGGGGTCACCCCTCACCGTCGACGCGCGGTGGGCGTCAGCGGAGATCGCGGACCTTGATCGTGTAGATGCCGCGGCCGTGGGTGGCCGCGTACAGGGTCCTGCCGTCCGGGCCCAGCTTCAGCTGGAGCACGGCGACGGCCGGGAGCGAGCCGACCCGCTGCCACCGCGTGTGGCCCGGCGCCCGGTAGACGACGCCCAGGTCGGTGGCGACGGCGAGGCCGCCGTTCGGCAGGACGATCGCCGAGTTGGCCGGCACGTCGGGGAGGTCGGCGGAGATGTCCTTCCAGGTGGTGCCGCCGTCGGTGGACTCGAAGACGTGGCCGACGCCCGCGCCGGGGCCCTCGGTCCAGTGCCGGGAGAAGCCGTTGACGGCGAGGAAGACGTGGTCGGCATTCTTCGGGTCGATGGCGAAGCCGCTGAGGTAGCGGTTGGGCACGGTGGCGTCCGCCGGCAGGGTGATGTCGTGCCAGCCGGTGCCGTCCGCGTTGCCGACGGAGATGCCGCGGGCGAAGCCCTGGTTGTTGCAGGGGCCGCACCAGGCCGCGTAGACCTTGCCGCCCGAGGCGGCCACGGCGGTCGCGGTGCGGCCGGCGCCGAGGTCGTACACGCTGGTCCACTCGGAACCGCTGCGGATGGCGTAGCCGTGGGTCTGCACCCATATGTGGCGGCCGCCCGCGATCCACGTCGAGCTGTTCGCCGCGTCGGCCGCGAGCGGGGCGATGAACCGCGCCTCGCCGGTGGCGTTGTCGGCCGGCGCCACGTTGTACGACGTGGCCTTGGTGGCGTCGGTGGTCCAGCTGCCGTCGTTCACCGCGCAGTTCTGGGTCACCTGGATCGCGAGGTAGACGTACTCCTGCGCGATGTCGCAGCCGTTGGCGGGGTCGGTGAGGGTGTCGCCGCCGTCGCCGCCGAAGTTCGAACCCATGACCTTGTCGCCGCTGCGGAGGATCGACTGGCCGTTGTCCTGGAGGCCGCCCGTGACGGAGACGCCGCCGTGGTCCTGGTCCCTGCCGATGCCCACCGAGAAGTACTGCAGGGTGTCGATGGTGCCGTCGTTGAGGGAGGTCCAGTCGGTGGCGTGGCCGGAGGCGTCCTGGGAGCCGTTGACGGGGCGCTTGTAGACGCCGCCGTCGTTGCCGACGTACACGAAGCTCTTGCCGTGGTAACGGCCGATCGCGACGCCGTGCTGGTCGGAGTGGGTGGTCTGGCTGCAGTCGCCGGTCTGCTTCGCCGGGTCGATGGACCAGCAGGGGAAGGTGAAGTTCCAGTACGGGCCGACGGTGGACCAGGTGGAGCCGCCGTCCTTGGTCTCGTACACCTCCTCCAGGCCGGCGTAGACGTGCTCCGCGTTCGCCGGGTCGACGGTGAGGAACTGGTTGTACCAGGCCTGTACGCCCGGCATGTAGCCGCTCGTCGTCAGCGCCGAGCCGTCGGCGGCCAGGCCCTGGTAGTCGGCGATCTTCGTCCAGGGGCCGGTCGGGGCACCGGACTTGGAGACGTAGATGCCCTCCAGGCCGCTGTCCGGGTTGGTGTTCAGCTGCTCCGGTGACTGGTCGATGGCGTAGTAGCGGGAGCCGTCGGCGGAGCGGGCGAAGGTGACGTTGCCGACGTCGTCCGCATCGGCCGGCAGGTCGCCCAGTCCGCTGGTGATCCGGGTCCAGGTGCCGTCGGCGTCCTTGGTGTAGAAGCCGTTGTAGTCGTCACCGCTGCGCCAGCCGACGGCCAGCACCACCTTGCCGGGGTCCTTGGGGTCGATCGCGATGTCGTTGGCGATGTTCTTGTACGGGGCCGACGGATCGCTCGCCAGTGAGCCTCCCGGCAGGTAGTCGGGGTTGGGCGCGAACTCCAGCTTCCAGGCGCCGGTGAGCTTCCTGGTGGAGTGGCTCCACACGCCCTCGCTGGTGGCCGCCCACACCTTGCCGCCGCCGAAGCGCAGTTCGTGGATGGTGGTGGACTCCAGTTCGTCGCCGCCGACCCTGCTGCGGGCGGAGAAGGTGCCGTGGTGCGGGTCGGAGAGGACGTAGACGCCGCTGCCGAGGTAGGCGTCCACGTTGGTGGTGGCCTCGCCGGTGCCCAGCCACAGCCGTCCGGAGCCGTCGACCGTGAGCGCGCCGGTGGACTGGGAGGACAGCCTGTCGCTGATGGGCTGCCAGCGTCCGCCGCCGGTGCGCGAGCGCCATACGCCGCCGCCCGCGCTGCCCGCGTAGACGTACCCGTCGTCGTCCGCGGCGATCGCGGCCATGCGGCCGGTGACGTTGCCGGAGCCGCCGCTGGAGTTGGAGTCGATGTCGCGGTACCGGGAGTCGTCTGAGTTGTACGGGAGGTCGGTGATGTTGCGCCAACTGCCCTTGGTGCTCGGCAGGTTCGTCAGGCTGGTCCAGGCGGCGCCGTACGCGCCGGGTGCGACGACGCCGGGCGAGGTGCGGGCCTCGGCGTACTGGTCCGCGCCCTCGGCGATCTCGTCGGCCTCGTTGCCGTCGTCGTCCTCGGCCGCGGCCTTGGGGGTGATCGCGCCCACCGAATGTGTCCGGGCGGCGGCGAGTCGGGCAAGCGTACGGGCGCCGAACGGGCTGCCGTTCCCGCCGGGCGTGGCGCCCGCGGGTATCGTGACGAGTGCGGCGGATGCGGTGATGGCCCAGATCGTGAGCCACCGTCTCTTGCGGGTTGATGCTGACACCAGATCCTCCCGGGGGGCGGTTTTTACAGCCGACGGACAGCACCCGATCACCGGCGGCGGGGAGCATCCGGTATTTGGCCAAATATTGACCAGAACCTGTCACTCACGGCCCTCGCGTGGCGCGCAGGCCCCGGTCGGTGAAGGTGATCAGTCACTCGAAGCTCTCGTCGATGCCGGAGCTCCACTGGAAGCCGTTGTCCGCCTGCAGGGTCGCGAAGCCGTGGCAGAGGCTGCGGAGCGTGCGCAGGGCGTGGCCCACGTCGGGCTCTGGGATCCGGTAGCCGCGCAGGACGGCCGTGAACGCGTCGAGCAGCCGCTGCCCCGCGACGGCCAGGGGATCGCCGGGGCCGGACGGTTCCGTGCCGATCGTCGCGGCGTACCGGCCGGGGTGCGCCAGGACGAAGGCGCGGGCCGCGGCCGCCAGGGCGTCGCGGCCCGCGTGCCCCTGGAAGGCCGCGCCGACGGCGTCGGCGGCCTCGCCCAACGCCCGATCCGCGATACGCCGGTTGAGGTCCTCCTGACCGCCCACGTGCTTGTAGAGGGACGGGGTGCGCACACCCACCCGTTCGGCCAGCATGCCCATCGTCAGGTTGGTGAAGCCCACCTCGTCGGCGAGGCCGGCCCCGGCCGTGACGACGGCCGGCGGGTCCAGGCCGGCCTTAGGGCCTGTCCGGCGGATCATGCCGGAGACGCGGGGTCTGGCACGCCCTCCCCCACTGCCTCAAAGGCGTGGGGGGACCCCAGCGGCGTTGTCGTCGGTCGCCGACGTCCCCAAGCCTTCGGCCGGGAGGTGCCCCCACCGCCTCGACTCCCTCCTCCGCCTTGCAGCTGGACGCACCAGACCCCGCTCACGTGCACTGATGAGGCGCCGCTGCCTTCCTCCGACTTGATCCGCCGGAACGAACACCCCAGGCCGTTCATCTGGACCAAGACCGCCGACGAGATCCTGGACAAAGTAGCCGCCTACTGCCGACGAATCTCCGACTCAGGTCACTAGTGCTGAATTCCTCAAACGGAGTACACGTATCGGCGGGGTAGGACGCGGGTTGAAGGGGTGGGTCTTCCCCATACCCACGGCCGGGCGCGGGTATTGAGCTGGGCTGTTGCCAGGCGAGTGGCTTGGTCGATCTCGGGGGGTCCGGCGAAGGACTGGCCCGCGAGGGCAGCCTTGCGGAAGATGCGCCACCAGCCTTCCTGGAGGCTGAGCCAGCAGGCTCCGACGGGGATGAAGACGTGCCGGATTCTGGGGTGGTCCTCAAGCCAGGTTCGGGTGGACAGGCTGTTGTGCGAGGACAGGTTGTCGGTGACCACGTAGATGCCGCCGTCCGGATTGGCCCCCTCGGCCCTTTGAAGGAACTGCTGGCAGAAGGCACTGTTGCGGAACGAGGCGGTCATGGTGATTTCGTGTCCGTCCCACCCGCAGAGCGCCGTAGACCCAGGTCTTCTCCGGCCCACGGCCGTAGTCGACCTCGGACTTGATGCGGTGCCCGTCCGGTGACCAGCCCGGCGCCGGCGGGAACGTGCGGGGGATCACCGGTCCGAGCTCGTCGGCGCAGACGACCGTCGCACCTTCGGGCGGGCAGGTGCAGAGCTCGATGATCCGTGTCCTTTTCCCTCGAAGTCCACGTCTCTCGACCGGGTCCAGGACCGGGTGCGGCGCCAGCGCACCCCCTCAGCCAGCAGGATCCGGCGGACCTGGCTGCGACCGACCTCGATGCCCATCCGTCCGGCCTCGGCAGCCAGTGCGTCAAGGGTCCACTCCGGCGGCCCGCACTCATCCGCCGCGGCCAGCTCGCCGTCGCCCTGCACGGTCAGTCGACCTGGGGGCGGCTGTTTGACCAGGCCGATGATTCTCGGGCGTTCCGTTTCGGTGATCCGTCGCTTCCGGCCCTGTCCACCCAGGTCCTCGAGTCCGTCCAGGCCGAAGCGATCGAAGCGGTGCAGCCACCGGCGAACTGTCTTGGGGTTGCACCTCAACTCGTCCGCGATGGCAGGCACTCTCTGCCCAGCCCAGCTCAGCTCGACCATCCGGGCCCGTAACACCAGATCACGCGGCGCCTTACGCGCTCGCGCCAGCCGGTGCACGAGCCGTTCCTCGTTCTCGTCACGGCTCGGCCGTGCCCGTAACACCACCGTCCAGCACCCGCCCCGAACAACCGAACCGCCCCGTCACCAGGACATATACCCAGCGAAAGAGGAATTCAGCACTAG
>NZ_JAEKKT010000134.1 GCF_019510245.1 Streptomyces sp.
GTAGGCGACGTGCGGCTCGACGGTGATGGCCCAGAGCCCGAGGCCGACGGCGTTCAGGGCCATGCCCGCGGTGACGACGGGTGCGCCGCCGATGCGGTCGGACAGTGCCCCGGCCAGCGGTCCGGCGATCATGGGCATGGCGGTCCAGGGCAGCATCCGTACGCCCGCTTGCATCGGTGAGTAGCCGCCGACGGTCTGCAGGTACTGGCTGAGCAGGAAGATCGACCCGAACATGCCCAGCAACATCAGCATGCTGGCGGCGTTGATGGCGCTGAAGGAACGGTGGCGGAACAGTCGCATCGGCAGCATCGGGTGCTCGGCGCGCAGTTCGTAGAGGACGAAGCCGACGAGCAGGGCGGTGCCGGCGAAGAAGCCGGTGAGTACCGGGGAGCTGGTCCAGCCGTCGGCGTTGCCGCGCACGAGGGCGTAGACGATGCCGAACAGACCGCCGCTGGCAAGGGCCGTGCCGACGAGGTCGAGGGTCGGGTTCGGGCCGTGACTCTCGTCCAGCCGCAGCAGGGCGAGCGGGATCAGGGCCAGGCCGAGGGGGACGTTCACCCAGAAGATCCACTGCCAGGAGAGGTTCTCGGTGAGTGTCCCGCCGATGAGGGGCCCGGTGGCGACGGCGATGCCGCTGGCCGCGCCCCAGACACCCAGGGCCGCGCCGCGTCCTGCTCACGTAGTCGCGGACGCTGCTGTAGCCGTCCGGGTAGCCCTGTTCGCTGATCTCCTCCCACAGTTTCCAGGCATTGGTGCAGCCCTCCTGCCAGCGCTGGTCGAGGCAGGGCTTGAAGGCATCGAGCTTGGTCGCACGGCTCTGCCACTGGCCGGTGAACAACTCCTCCGGAGTGGTGGCGGGAGAAGCGCAGGATGGTGTTGAGGCCCATGCCGAGCTGCCGGGCCACGGACCGCTTGCTGTGCCCGGAAGCCAGGAGTGCGTGGATGGTCGCGTGCTGGGCGCGGGTGCGTTCGGCGAGCCGGTGGCCCGTCGGCCAGGGCGATAACGCAGCTGGCTCCGCTTCCTCCTGCGGTGCCGGAATGGGGCGCAGGCAGCCACGGTGCCGGTAGACGCACCTCTCGGCAGCTTCGCCCAGGTTGTGCCAGAGGTGCCACCGGTCGGCGACCTGGAGTGCCTGCGGTGCCCCGCGGGTGGCGCCTTCAGCGAAAAAAGGAACACGATCGCGGCAGACGACCTCGATGCCGGGATGCTTGGCGAGCCGCGCCGCCGACGTGTCCGCCTCCCGGTCAGGCAGGAGGTCCACCGGGCGACGTGTCTCGACGTCGACGAGCACAGTTCCGTAGATCCGGCCCTTGCGGTGGGCGTATTCATCCACGCCGACCACGCGGGGTGTCGCAACCAGAGGATCCGGTAGCGAGGTGATCAGCCTCAGCAAGGTGTTCCGGCTGACTGGTGCCCCGAAGGCGTCCGTCATCCGCGCGCCGGCACGGCCCGCAAGCGCGAGACCGACCGAAACCAGAGTCGATCGCAGCCGCTCGGTCCGCCGGCCGAACCGGCGGGTAAGCCCAGGAACTTGCCCGGCAGAGGTCTTCCGCAGGCAGGACGCCTCCGCACAGACGAACCGACGCACCCGCAACGACACCACGACGAATTGCCGACCGCCGGCAGATCACGGGGGAACCGCAGGTAGGAGCCGTGTACTCGGCTCGACCAGCACCCGCATCCCGGGCAGGCCGCCCGGCCGGCAGTGGTCCGGGCCTCCACCCGGACGTCGGTGTCGGTCACCTCGACCAATTCCACGGACACGCCGTCCACTGAGGAAAACAGCAGGTCATCCAGCTGCGGTCGGACATCGTTCACGGCGCAGCACTGTCGACCACACCACGATCCGGCCGAGCGATTTTCGCGCCCTCCTCCGCCACCGCACGAAGATCGGCAGTTACGCTGCGTACGCGACCACAAGAAGTGGACCAGAGCGGATGAGCCCCGTCGCCGGTCGGCCGGGGCGGCTCTCATCGACCACTGCAACTCGAGAAATCATAGTTAACGGTTCTCTTTCTCATAGCCTTCCGTTCGATTTCTGCGATGCTGGAGTCGGAGCGAGTCCACTAGGACAGTTCGCGCTTGAGGATCTTCCCGGTGGCGGTCATGGGCAGGGTGTCGACGAACTCGACGATGCGCGGGTATTTGTAGCCGGCGAATTGCGTTTTTCCCCAGGCTGCCAGCTCGGCCTCAGTCGTACTGTCGTCGGCCTTCTTCACGACGACGGCCTTGATCTCTTCCCCGTGACTTGGGTGCGGAACTCCGATGACGGCGACCAGAGAGACTGCGGGGTGTGCCATGAGCACCTCCTCGAGCTCGCGCGGGTAGACGTTGAACCCGCCGCGAATGATCATGTCCTTGGACCGGTCGACGACGAAGTAGAAGCCGTCCGCGTCCTTGCGAGCCAGATCTCCGGTGCGGAACCATCCCTGGTTGTGGCCTCCGAGGTGGCCTCGGGGCGCTTGTAGTAGCCCTTCATGATGTTGTAGCCCTTGATCGCGATCTCCCCGACCGCGCCGGGGTCGTCCTCCACATCCGACCAGTCGTCGTTGATGAGCTTCATCTGGACCCCGGCGATGGGCCGGCCGATCGATCCGACTCGGGGCTCCTCGCCGTACGTGGCGAATGACGCGATGGCCACCGTCTCCGAGAGCCCGTAGCCCTCGAGGATCGTCACACCGAAGCGATTCTTGAACTCTTGGTGGATCTTCGCGGGAAGCGCGGAACCACCGGACACGGCGATGCGCAGGTTGGCGGCCAGCCGGGCGGCGTCGACGCTGTCGTCGAGTGCCTCGAGCAGGCCCCAGTACATGGTCGGGACGCCGCCGAAGAACGTCACGGCATGGTCGAGCATGAGCTCCAGCGCCTCATGGGCGGAGAACCTTGCCTGCAGGACGAGTGTGCCGCCGAACCCGACGGCGCCGTTCTGGATGACCATCTGGCCGAAGGCATGGAAGAGCGGAAGAACGCACAGGTAGACGTCGGGTGTTGCGGGGTCCGACTCGAAGAGCTGGGCACCGGCTCGGGCGATGTCGTACACGTTCCGGTGTCTGAGTTCTGCGCCCTTGGGCTGCCCGGTGGTACCGGATGTGTAGAGGATGACCGCGGTGTCGTCGTCGGCACGCTCGACCGTCTCGAACGTCTCTGGCCGCCCGGCGACAGCGGCGGCGAAGATCTGGTCCGGGGTGACGCCGTCCACAGACGCGCCGCTGCCGATGAGGAAGAAGTGCGCGGCCCGGTCGGCGGCCTGAAAGGCCGACCATGCCTCGCGCCCGATCGGGAGTTCTGGACTGCCTTCGAAGGCGAAGTACGCCGTCGCGTCCGAGTCGTTGAGGTGGTAGGCGATCTCCCGCGCCTTGAGGAGTACGTTCAACGGCACGACGACCGCGCCGGCCTTGAGGATCCCGAAGTAGATCGTCGTGAACTGCGGGATGTTCGCGCAGGACAGGGCAACCTTCTCGCCAGGGCGAATGCCGCGCTCGGTCAGCAGGTTCGCCACCCGGTTCGACGCCGCGTCGAGTTCCGCGTAGGAGATCCGATCGCCACCGAAGACGATCGCCGTGCGCGCCGGGTATTCCGACGCGGTGCGGGTCAGTAGACCGGACACGTTCCGGGTCGAACTCGTCATCAATGGCTCCTGGTCTGTGCGTAGTCGGGGCACCGCGTCGTTGCTGACATCAGGTGGTGAGAAAGTCCTCGCCCTCACGCCCGTCGAGGCGTCCGAGGATGCTCTGGACGGTGCGATCCCGCGCCAGGCCGGAGTCC
The DNA here is from genome assembly GCF_019510245.1 of Streptomyces sp. GTDB lineage: Bacteria > Actinomycetota > Actinomycetes > Streptomycetales > Streptomycetaceae > Streptomyces. The sequence continues at coordinate 3,767 of NZ_JAEKKT010000134.1, forward strand.
AGGGCGGGTGCGATGGTGCCGCGGACCCTCGAGACCACTGTCCATCTGCGCGGACGGAAGACCCGCACATCGCGGCGGCACAGGCCCTCGACGATGGCTTGCGCCGCTTGCCCGGGGCTGATGCGCTTGCGCAGGAACCTCGGTTGGGTGTCGAGCAGCGCCTGGGCTGCTGGATCCTCGTCGACGCTCTGCCGGATCATGTCCGTGTTGATCATCGCGAAGTACGCGGTCGTGACGCTGACGCCATGGGCGGCGAGCTCGACCCTCAGTCCACGGCCAAGCTGCTCGACCGCTGCCTTGCTCATCGCGTACGGGATCGTGCCGGCCCCGTTGACGAAGGCGAACACCGACGAGATCAGGACGAGCCGGCCACGGTTCTCGATGAGGCCCGGAAGGGCGGCACGGACCGTGTTGAGCACACCCCCGACGTTCACGTCGAAGAGTCGGTCGACCACCGGAGGCGATGACGCCCGGAGGGTCACGCCCCGCGCAACCACACCTGCGTTCGCGATCACGATGTCCAGGCGGCCGGCGTCCCTGACGACGGTCTCGACCGCTCGGGTCATGTCGCCGAGGTCGGTCACATCACCGACCAGGTAGGTGACCCGCTCGTCGATGGCCTCGCCTGCGGCCGGACGGTGCAGATCGAGCACGAAGACTCGGGCACCGGCGGCGGTCAGGGACCGCGCGGTCGCCGCGCCCAGGCCCCGGCCGCCGCCAGTGACGAGGGCGACCTTTCCGGCGATCGACCGGTCGGATCTGTCAGCCATTGAGGAACTCCAGCGCCTCGGGGACGAACTCCCGGTGGTACTGGAAGACGCCGCCGTGCCCGGAGTTCGGATAGATCTTCAGCCGGGCGTTCGGGATCCGGCGGGCCATGTCGGCCGAGTTGCTGCTGGCCACCATGAGGTCGTGATCACCGTTGGCGACGAAGACCGGCTGGGTGATCACCGAGAGGTCGTCGGGGGCGTGCAGTCCGGCCGCGCGGATGGCCTTCAACTGCGCGCGTCGAGCCTGCAGGGAGATTTTCTCGTCGCGATTCTGGGTGCGTTCCTTGAGTCGGGCGAGGTAGTCCTTCGCGGCCCGCTTGCCCTCGGCGTCGCGCGGGAAGAACAGGAATGTCCTGGCGTCTTTCAGGGTGAGCGCGGACTTGACGTACGCCTTGACCGCGACCTTGTTGATCTCCTTGATGCCGCCGCCTCCGCGGGGACCGGTCCCGGCCAGGATGATCCGGCGCACGAGCTCGGGTGCCTGCAGGGCCACCATCTGTGCGACTCCGCCGCCGAGCGAGAACCCGAAGATGTCGACCTTCTCGAGTCCCATCGCACGGATGAAGGCGACGGCGTCGCGGCCCATCTCCTCGACGTCGGGCGGCACGGATCCGCCGGACCCGCCGACCCCGCGGTTGTCGAACGTGATCACCCGGTGGCGGGCAGCGATGCCGTCGATGATCCTCGGGTCCCAGTCGTCAAGGACAGCCATCAGGTGGTGCAGGAACACCACCGGAACACCACCGGTCGGACCGAGCTCGCGGTAGGCGAACGGCACCCCGCCGACATCGATCGTGCGCGTGGGCACGTCGATCCACTTCATGCTCTTTGTCGTCTTCATCTTGCCTCCCCGGATGCGGCGCGAGGACCGCGGCTCCGTGCAGTTGTATTACGATCGTTCTTCTTACGGTTGTAATAGATACACGCCGGAACGGGGCGACGGCAAGGGCTCTGCACCCACTGAGCCCGGATCCACCGGCTTGATTCAGGAGCGATCGTTCCGGGGTCGTTCGGGTGTCTGGCGGTTGATCTGTGGTTTGGGCAGGCAGTGTCCGCTGGTCTGCCCAGCTCTTCCACGTGTCCACACGTCTCGGGCCCCTTCGGGCGGGTTGGGCAGAGCGCGTCAGGCGGTCGGTGGCGCGGGTGAGGTTGTGGGCCAGGGCGGCGAGGGTGAGCCAGGCGGCATTCGCCTGAAGTGCCCGGACGGCGCGTGTGCGTTCGTGCTGTTCTTGATGTCCGCGATCACTTGTTCCACCACGGCGTGCCGCCGGTGATCAGGCTCGGCGTCCCTCGAAGCGTTCCGTGTCCGCGATCCTTACCAACGCCCGGAAGGCCTCCGTCCGTTGCCCCCAGGTGTCCTTCTCCAGTGCCAGGTCGCCGCTGTCGCCAACGGCCAACGACAGTTGTGCGAAGGTGTTGTCGACGGAGAACTTGCGGTCGATGAGGACGTCGTACCAGGGCGCCCGTTCGGGATCGCGCGCTGCGGCGACCACAGCGTCGAACCCCGCCAGTTCCGCCCAGGTCGTCAGTGCGGCGCAGGCCAGGAACCGCTCGCGGGCCATGGCCGAGTCATCGTTCAAGAGGCCCGCCAAACCCAAATCCGGACGTGAAGCCGACGGGGAGCAGCGCGGGTGGGCTGTGGGGGGTTCTTCCTCGCCGCCCAGGGCACCCCGGCACCACCGTGGAACACGGCCCGACCGCCACTGTGTTCTCCACTCCCTCCGACCCCCGCACGACGGACTACGTGGGGGGCCGCTTCGGCTGACGGGTTCGGCGAACCGGAAGCCGAGCAACACATGTCGTGGCAGGACCTGGCCGAGAAGCGCTCCGAGCGCGCACGTCTCGTTCTCCTGGAACCCTTGAGACGGCCGCCTGCCGAGCACCTCGTTCGACGGCGTAGGAGCCGTAGCTCGGAACACTCCGGGTGACCGAGGTGTCACCCTCCTGGCCGGCGCCGTCTGGCCAGTCGTAGACCGCCTCAGCCGCATCCTTGCCGCCTGGGCCGGGCACACCAATGCGGCGTTCACCAAGTGGAGGTATGTGCCGTCGACGTCGAGGACATGAGGGCCGCAGCGACCGCGTGGGACACCTTCCACGGAGGCGACATACCGAGCGGTGGGGAGGAAGATGTGAGAAACGATCTCTCCTGCACTCCAGTAATAAGCCTATGAGCTGCATTGATGTGGAAGCTCGTAGGATCTGCCACGGACTCTACTGGCGATTCCTGCAGGCCGGCGTCGCGGGCCCGCTCGTGCGAAGCTACGAGAGCCACATCACGGCTGGGGGAGGTCGGCGAGTTCCGCCAGCACGTCCGCGTGGCACGGCTCCGGCGTGCACCAGCAGGCCAGGATCTTCCCGCGCAGCCCGGCCACCAGCTCCAGCAGCTCGGGCCGCTCCAGCAGGTACGCCCGGTACATCGCCATCACCTCGGCCCGGGTGCCGTCCCGCTTCTTCTTCGGGGTGTCGTAGGCGAAGGGGTTGTACAGGGGATGGCGGGGCAGGTCCCAGCCGCCCATCGTCCAGCGGCGGCCCACGTAGACGACGTCCGCGGGCGCGTGTTCCAGCCGGGGGCCGAACTCGTGGATCCGGCCCCTGACACTGATCACCCGGGTGGGCACGGGAGCGGCCTCACGCCTCGTACGGCAGCAGCTCCGGCCGCTTCGGCGCGCGGCCGTCGCCCGAGGAGCGGCCGGTGAGGCGGCGGCCTATCCACGGCAGCAGGTGCTGCCGGGTGAAGCGGGCGTCCGCGACCCGGCGCGCGACCCAGCCGGGCGGCGCCGTGGCCGGGATCGGCGTGCGCCACTCGGTGTCCTCGGCGTCGTAGCCGAGGGTCTGCCAGACCGCCTCGGCGACCCGGCGGTGCCCCTCGGCCGTCAGGTGCAGCCGGTCCACGTCCCACATCCGGGGGTCGGCCAGCGACGGCGCGCCGTACAGGTCGACGACCAGGGCACCGTGCCGTCCGGCCAGCCCGTCGACGATGTCGAACAGCTCCTCCATACGCGGCCGGAACCGCTCCAGGACCGGGCCCTGGCGGCCGGGGCTGCGCATCAGCACCAGCTGCTCGCAGGCCGGCGCCAGCCGCTCCACCGCCTCGGTGAGCAGGTCCCGCACCCGGACCATGTCGCACTTGGGGCGCAGCGTGTCGTTGAGGCCGCCGACCAGCGTGATCACGTCGGGCCGCATCGCGACCGCCCGGTCGACCTGCTCCTCGACGATCTGCCCGATCAGCTTGCCGCGCACCGCCAGGTTGGCGTACCGGAAACCGGGGGTGCGGGCGGCCATCCGGGCGGCGAGGACGTCCGCCCAGCCCCGGTAGGAGCCGTCGGGGCGCAGGTCCGACATGCCCTCGGTGAAGGAGTCGCCGATCGCGACCAGGCTGGAGTGTGCGGGAAGCACCGGGTTCTTCTGCATGGCGACAGAGATGGTATCCCGGGGCGCATACCCGGCGGTCGGTCACTTCCTCCGGTGGCGACTCCGCCTCCGTGCGGCCTACACGTGCTGGCCGAACAGCTGCCGCAGCACGTCCTCCATGGTCACCAGCCCGGCCATCCGGCCGTCGTCGCCGAGGACGCCCGCCAGGTGGGTGCGGCTGCCGCGCATCGCGGTGAGCACGTCGTCCAGCGGTGTGCTCTCCCGCACCCGCGCGATGGGCCGCATGTCCCGCAGCCGGAACGCCTCGTCGTGCGGCGAGGCGTCCAGCGCGTCCTTGACGTGCAGATAGCCGACGATCCGCCGCCCCTCGTCCACCACCGGGAACCGGGAGAAGCCCGACTCCGCGGACAGCCGCTCCAGCTCCTCCGGGGTGACGCCCACGCGCGCGTAGACGACGCGTTCCAGCGGCACCACCACGTCCCGCACCGGCCTGCGGCCGAGCTCCAGGGCGTCGTGCAGCCGCTCCTGGGCCCGGTCGTCGATCAGGCCGGCCTCACTGGCGTCCTTGACGATCTCGGCGAGCTCGGTGTCCGTGAAGGTCGCCGAGACCTCGTCCCTGGTCTCCACCCGGAGCAGCTTGAGCAGGCCGTTCGCGAACGCGTTGATCGTGAAGATCACCGGGCGCAGCGCCCGGGACAGGGTGACCAGGGGCGGACCGAGGAGCAGGGCGCTGCGCACCGGCTCGGCCAGCGCCACGTTCTTCGGCACCATCTCGCCCAGCAGCATGTGCAGGTAGGTCGCGAGGGACAGCGCGATCACGAAGGACACGGCATGGCCCGCGCTCGTGGGCACGCCGACCGCGTGGAACACCGGCTCCAGGAGATGCGCGATCGCGGGCTCCGCGACCACGCCCAGCACCAGCGTGCACAGCGTGATGCCGAGCTGGGCGGCGGCCAGCAGTGCGGACACGTGCTCCAGGCCCCACAGCACGCTCTTGGCCCGCCGGTCGCCCGCCTCCGCGTGCGGCTCGATCTGGGAGCGGCGCACGGAGATCAACGCGAACTCGGCGCCCACGAAGAAGGCGTTCACGACCAGCGTTGCGAAACCGATCAGCAGTTGTACGGCGGTCACCGGTGCCCCTCCTGCTCCGTCTCGTCGTCGAGCGGCGCGTGCAGCAGCACCCGGGCCGCCCGCCGCCCCGACGCGTCCACCACGTCGAGCCGCCACCCGGCGACCTCGACCCCGTCCCCGGTCTCCGGTATGCGGCCCAGCTCGGCCGCGACCAGCCCGGCCAGCGTCTCGTACGGCCCCTCGGGCGCCCGGAGTCCCACGCGTGCGAGCTGGTCCATGCGGGCCGAGCCGTCCGCCGAGTAGAGCGCGCGGCCCGACGCGTCGGCGCCGGCCGGGGCGAGGTCCGGCGTCTCGTGCGGGTCGTGTTCGTCGCGGACCTCGCCGACGACCTCCTCGACGATGTCCTCCAGGGTGGCGACCCCGGCCGTCCCGCCGTACTCGTCGATGACGACGGCCATGGTGCGCCGGCCGCCGAGGCGGTCCAGGAGGCGGTCGACGGTGAGGGACTCGGGGACCAGTAGCGGCTCGCGCATCATCTGGGCGACCCGGACCCGGGCCCGCTCCTCGGCGGGCATGGCCAGGACGTCCTTGATGTGGGCGGTGCCGACCACCGAGTCCAGGCTGTCCCGGTAGACCGGGAAGCGGGACAGGCCGGTCGCCCGGGTCGCGTTCGCCACGTCCTCGCAGGTCGCCCGGGCCTCCAGGGCGACGACCTGGACGCGCGGTGTCATCACGTTCTCGGCGGTGAGATCGGCCAGGTTGAGCGTGCGCACGAACAGCTCCGCGGTGTCCGGCTCCAGCGCGCCCTGCTTGGCGGAGTGCCGGGCCAGCGCGGCCAGCTCCTGGGGCCCGCGTGCGGAGGCCAGCTCCTCGGCGGGTTCGATGCCGAGGCGCCGTACCAGCCGGTTCGCGGTGTTGTTCAGATGGGTGATGAAGGGCCGGAAGGCCGCGCTGAACCAGCGCTGGGCGTTGCCCACCCGCTTGGCCACGGCCAGCGGCGAGGAGATCGCCCAGTTCTTGGGCACCAGCTCGCCGACGACCATCAGGAACACCGTGGACAGCGCGGTGCCGATCACCAGCGCCAGCGAGCTCGCCGCCGGCGCCCCGATGCCCACCGCCTCCAGCGGGCCGGCCAGCAGCTTGGCGACCGAGGGCTCGGCGAGCATGCCGACCACGAGGTTGGTGACCGTGATGCCGAGCTGGGCCCCCGAGAGCTGGAACGTCAGGTTCCGTGCGGCCTTGAGGGCGCCGGCCGCCCCACGCTCGCCGCGCTGCACGGCACGCTCCAGCTCACCGCGCTCGACCGTGGTCAGCGAGAACTCGGCCGCGACGAAGGCACCGCAGGCGACCGACAGCAGGATCGCCACCAGCAGGAGGAGCACTTCGGTCATCGGGTCACCTCCGTCCCAGGATCGGACAGGGCTGACGGGATCGCGCGGTGCCGGCGGCGGACGGGACTGGGAGGCTCGCCCATGGGTGGACGCTCACACACCTTTCCTGGAGTTACGGGACTGCGGACGACTCCCCCAATGGTAAAGGATCGGCAAAGCGTGTACGCGGTGCCCTCCGTCGATGGCCTCGCCCGCCGCCTTCCCTGCGCCAGGTACCCAGCGGCCCGTCGGGCATGGCGCCGCTCTTAGGCGTGCTGTTGCCGCCCGGGCCTAGCTAGAGGGGCTTCACCCAGCGTCGCCAGTGGTCCTCGCGGAGGTAGCCGCGTGCGGCCCACGTGTGGTGGGCCCGTTCGTTGGCTTCCAGGACCATGGCGTCGACGCGTCGCCCGCCCAGGGCGGCGAAGCGTTGTTCCGCGGCCCGCAGCAGGGCGGTGGCGATGCCTTGGCGACGGTGGTCGGGGTGGACGGCCAGCCGGTAGGCGGAGCATCGCCATCCGTCGAAGCCGGCTATGACGGTTCCCGCGAGGAGGTCGTCGCGCATGGCGAGGAGCAGGGCTTCCGGGTCTCGCGCGATGAGCCGGGCCACTCCGTCGTGGTCGTCGCTGATGCTCGTTCCTTCTGCGGCGGCACGCCAGAACCGCAGCACGGTGTCGATGTCCGAGAAGGTGGCGTGGCGGATGCGGAGATCGTTCATGGGGTGAGCCAAGCAGAGCGCACGTTCGTCCGGCGAACGGGTTTGCCGGGGTGTGGACCGCCGACGGCGGGGACGTTGTCAGCGGTCAGCAGCGGTCGGCCACCGCGGCGATGGCCGCGCTCGCCGGCACGCCAGGGACGGCCGCATCCCCCTCCCCGGCCCTGCCCTCGCGGGGCCCGCGCCGGCCTCCAGGCCGTCGTGCCGCTGAGCCCCGATCTGGGCGAGCGGCTCGCACCCGCGCTGCAACGGGTGCGGGCCGCGGCCGAGACGGTGCCCGGCACCCGGGTGCAGTTGGGCGGACCGGCGGCCACCCGGGCCGACCTGGCGGACGCCTTCTCCGGCATCGACGGGGTACTGCTCGCGGTCGCCCTGGCCGCCGTCCTGGTCATCCTGCTGCTGGTGTACCGCTCCTTGCTGCTGCCGCTCGTCGTCATCACCGGCGCGGTGTTCGCCCTCGGGCCGGCGTGTGCCGTCGTCCACGCCCTGGCCGACCACGGTCTGGTGCGGGTCGACGGGCAGGTGCAGGGCATCCTGTCCATCCTCGTCATCGGTGCCGCCACGGACTACGCGCTGCTGGTCACCGCCCGCTGCCGGGAGGAACTGGCCGCAGGGCGCGCCGCGGCCGGGGCGGCTCGGCGGGGGGCCGCCGGGGTGACTCGATGCAGACTCGATGCGAGTTGCTCGGGCTGGCGTGCCGGACGGACTGTGGCGGTGAGGCAGGGAGCCATTCCGCACAAGGAGCAACCGGATGACCGCATTCGCTGTGACCGAAGCCCCGCCCAGGCCCACGGCGGACCCGGACGACGATCTGGCCCTGCGTTTCGCGGCCGGGGACGAGAGCGGGCTGGAGGCGGTCTACCGTCGCTGGGCGCCCCTCGTCCTGTCCCTGGCGCGGCAGTCGCTGGGCGACGGCGCGGAGGCCGAGGACGTCACCCAGACGGTGTTCCTCGCCGCCTGGCGCGGCCGCCACGGCTACCGTCCGGGCCGTGGGCCGCTGCCCGCCTGGCTCGTGGGCATCGCCCGGCGCAAGATCGCCGATGCGCTGTCCGCCCGCTCCCGGCGCACGGACGTCGCCGCGGCGGCGGCGCGCGAGCCGGCCCGCTCGCCGGATCCGTCGTACACGCAGGACGCGGTCCTGAACCGGGTGGACGTCACCCGGGAGCTGCGCAGGCTTCCCGAGCCCCAGCGGCGGGTACTGTGCCTGGCGTTCTACGGTGATCTGACGCAGACGCAGATCGCCCACGTCACCGGCTGGCCGCTGGGTACGGTCAAGAGCCACGCCCGGCGCGGTCTGCTGCGCCTGGGCCGGAGCCTGGACGCCGGGGCCACGGAGCGAGCACGCTGACCGGACGGTTCGCGCGCCGGCCGGCCGGGTGGGTGTACCCCGCCCGGTGCGCCGGAACCAGGCCGGGGAGAGAGATGACCAGCGTGAACGCCACTGAGCAGCCTTCGTCCGAGCCGCCCGCCGTACCGGGCGGCGCCGGTCTGACCACCGGTGTGCTGGCCCGCCGTCTCGGCGTGTCGCCGATGACCCTGCGCTCGTGGGATCGCCGCTACGGCATCGGACCGACCGCGCGCACCGAGGGCGGGCACCGCCGCTGGACGGCGGCGGACGTGGCCACGATCGAGGAGATGTGCCGGCTGACGGCGACCGGTGTCCCGCCGGCCGACGCGGCCCGCGCCGCCCGTACGGCCGCCGCCGGCCCGGACCCCACGGAAGCCGCCGTTCCGACGTCCCCGCCGCCGAAGGCACGGTCGCGGGCGGCCGGCGCGCTGCCTCTCGGTGACGTCCGTCAGGAATGCCGCGGCCTGGCCCGCGCCGCCGTACGACTGGACGCCCCCGCGCTCGAGAAGCAGCTCACCGCCGCTGTCGAGCGCTACGGCGTCGTGGTCGCCTGGCAGGAGGTGATGGTTCCCACCCTGCACGCCGTAGGACGCCGCTGGGCGTCCTCCGAGGACCAGTACGTGGAAGTGGAGCACCTGCTCGCCTGGCACGTCTCCACCGTGCTGCGGCGCAGCGCGGCGCCCGCCGTCCCCGTGGTCCCGCCCGCGGCCGGCTGCGTCCTGCTGGCCTGCGTGCCCGGGGAACAGCACTCCCTGCCCCTGGAGGCGCTGCACGCGGCGCTCGGCCGCGAGGGTCTGCCGGTGCGCATGCTGGGAGCCGCGGTGCCCGTCGAGGCGCTGGACGCGGCGGTGCGCCGGCTCGGCCCGGTCGCGGTCGTGCTGTGGGCCCAGGAGAGCGCGCGGGCGGCTCCGGCCCTGGTCCGGCACATCGCCGGGCAGCGCTGGGGCATGAAGGGGACGCGGCGCGGTCCGGCGGTGCTGCTGGGCGGCCCCGGCTGGAGCCGGTCCCAGCCCGCCGGCCTGCTCAAGCCGGCCGGACTGGCACAGGCGGTGGAGGCGCTGCGCGCCTTGTGCACGGCAGGGTGAGCCCACGGACACGTCCCCGTCCCCTCACCGCGGGCTGCCGTGCCCTGCCGCGATCCCCGAGCCGTCGGGTGCCTGCCCGGTGACGGCGCCTCGACCGTGCGTCGCCGCTCCTGCGCAGCACCTCGCCGGGGTCGCCGAGCCGGTCCAGGCCCCGCACCGCGCGTCGCATGCGGGCGTTTCGGCACCGCGGTTCCGGTACCGGAAGTCCCGTACCCGGCGGTGCAGGGGCTGGGTGTGGCCTGCACGCGCGAGGGGTGGCGGACGTCCTCCGGGCCGGCCCTCAGGCGCGCCCCCGGGCCCGCTTGAAGCGGTCCAGGCCCTCCGCCAGGGACACCACCGGCTCGGGGTAGCCGGTGCTCGCGCGCTCCTGCGCCGGAAGCTTCCACGGCTCGTGCACGCAGGCCGCCTTCACCTCCGCCAGCTCCGGCACCCAGCGCCGCACGTACGCTCCGTCCGGGTCGTACCGCTTGCCCTGGGTGACGGGGTTGAGCACCCGGTTGGGCCGGGTGTCGGTGCCCGTACCGGCCATCCACTGCCAGTTGAGCTGGTTGTTCGCCATGTCGCCGTCGACCAGCAGGTCCAGGAAGTGCCGGGCGCCCACCCGCCAGTCGAGGTACAGCGTCTTGGTGAGGAAGCTCGCGGCCAGCAGCCGGCCCCGGTTGTGCATCCAGCCCTCGTGGCTCAGCTGGCGCATCGCCGCGTCCACGATCGGATAGCCGGTGCGTCCCTCCCGCCACGCCTGCGCGTCCGCCTCCGCGTCCCTCCCGCCGCGCCACCGGTCGCGGTGGGTGCGGTAGTCGCGTGCGGCGGCGTCGGGGCGTGCGGCGAGCACCTGGCGGTTGAAGTCGCGCCAGGCGACCTGCCGTACGAACGCCTCCGCGCCCGCGCCGCCGGCCCTGCGGGCCCGGTGCACCACCTCGACCGGTGACAGGGTGCCGAAGTGCAGGTGGGGGGAGAGCCGGGAGGTGGCGTCGCCCGCCAGGTCGTCGTGGCGTTCCTCGTAAGCGGTCACGCCGGAGCGCAGCCACGCGCTGAGCCTGCGCCGTCCCTCCGTCTCACCGCCCGCGCACAGCCCGGGCGACACCCCGTCCACGTCGCCGCGCTTCGGCAGCGGGGCGGATCCCACCTTCTCCGGCACGGCGACCGCGCCCGGCGCGTCCAGCGCGTCCCGCAGACCCTGCGCGGACCAGTGCCGGTAGTACGGCGTGAACACCGCGAAATGGTCGGACGAGGCAGGGGTCACCGCGCCCGGCGCCACGGCCGTACAGACCGTGTCGTGCACGTACAGGCGCCGCCCGTCGGCCTCCAGCGCCCGGCGCAGCCGTCGTTCGCGGGTGTGCGCGAACGCGCTCACGTCGCCCGCCATGTGCACCTCGTCGGCGTCCGCCTCGGCGGCCACCCGGCACACCTCCGTGACGGTGTCGCCCTCGCGCAGCACCAGCCGGCCGCCCCGCTCCCGCAGCCGGGCGTCCAGGTCCCGCAGGCAGTCGGAGAGGAACGCGAGCCGGTTCGGCGCGGCGAAGCCCGCTCCGTCCACGGCCGGGTCACGCACGAACAGCGGTACCACCTGGCCTCCGCCGTGCAGGGCCGCGCGCAGCGGAGGGTGGTCCGACAGGCGCAGATCGCAGGTGAACACGACGACCGAGGTCTGCATGGGGGCTCGCTTCCGCTTCCGGTGGGGGAACTCTCCGATGGCTTCGCCCCGTCGGCCGGTGCCGGATGCGGCGAGCCGCCGGAAGTCCCCCGTTCGGCTGCCGGCGCAGCCGCTGCGGTGGCCGGGTATCCGCATGTCTGCCCTCCTCCTTGCCAAGCCCGCCGCCCCGTCGCCGCTCAGCCCGGGAAGCGGCCCGTCGACCGCAGCTGCCAGCGGCGCTCGGCGTAGGCCAGGTCGTCCCGCCACAGCCGCCCGGCCGCGGCGCGCACCAGGGGACGCAGCAGCGGTGCGGCCCGGCGGGCGGCCGCGAAGCCCGGACGGTGCGAGGCGGCGAGCACCGCTTCGACGACGGCGGTGCGCGGCCGGCCCGTCCCGTCCGCGCCGAGCGGCGTGGCATGCGTCTCCACGACGGAGCCCGCGCCCTCGCCCTCGGTGATGTGCATGACGACCGTGCGGGGTTCGGGCGCGGTGAAGACGGCGCGCACCGGCACCACCAGCCGGCCCGCGACCTTGAAGGACACGTCGACGGTCAGCGCGTCCGGGCCGTCGCCCACCGCACCGGCCGGGCCGTCGGGTGTGTCCACCACGGTCAGGTCGACGAACGAGTAGGGGTGGTACCACGCCCCGTGCCACGGATCGAGCCGGTTGGCCACCACGTCCTCGGGCTCGCAGACACCCACTGTGGTGTACACGGCCGCCAGGGTGCGCGCGGGCTCGGGCCGCCGCGGCAGGACCGGTGCGTCCAGCGGCTCCTCGCCGCCCACCGCGTCCAGCCGCGTCCACACCAGTACCCCGTCGTCGTGCACCGGCAGCGGCGTCCAGCCCGCGTACGGACCGCCGTCCAGGGACAGCCCGTGCCAGTGGCAGACCAGCGTGCCGCAGCGCACCGGGCTGTCCCGTAGCGGTGCTCCCAGGTGCGGGCAGATCCCCGGTCCGCCGACGAGGCGCCCGTCGGGCCCCCGCCACACCACGACCTCCTGCCCCGCCACGGTCCGCGCCAGCGTGCCGTCGCCCCGCAGGGCGCGGGAGTCCCCGACGACGTACCAGTTCCCCGACGGGCGGGCCTGCGCCCGTTTCAGCGCCCCGGCGATCAGCCCGGGCCGCGCCTCGCGCCAGGTGGGCCGCTGACGCTCCCAGGACACGGCGTGCCGGCGCAGCGACAGCGGCAGGCGGCGGCGGTTCACGCGACCTCCTCGGCGGAGCGGACGCGCGCCGTCGGCGGGTGCACGGCCGCGGGCAGGGCACGGGCGGAAGGAGGCGGACGGTGTCCGGGAACCGTCCGCGCGCGCAGCCGGGCCGCCGCCACCCGGACCAGCCCGTCGGCCGCGACCACCGCCCTGCGCCGCCGCGGCACCACCGACCGCCGGTGCAGCACCGCGTAGCCGTCGCGGGCGACGGCGTCCAGGATGCCGCCGTACAGGACGGCCGCGATGCGGATGCAGGGCCGCGCCACCGGATCGAGCAGTTCGACACCGGGCATCGCCGCCCGGTACACGCCGCGGGTCAGCGCCTCGAACTCCCTGAGCGCGGCGGTGATCCGGCCGTCCGGACGGCCCGTCGCGCGGCTCCAGGCCAGCAGCTCCCGGTCCACGCCGTGACCGGCGAGCAGGTCGGCGGGCAGGTAGACGCGCCCGCGGTCCAGGTCCTCGCCGACGTCCCGCAGGAAGTTGCTCAGCTGGAAGGCGACACCGAGCGCCGCGGCGTACGGCGCGGCCTCCTCCCGCGGCACCACCGTGCCCAGTACGGGCAGCATTTCGAGCCCGATCACCGCGGCCGAGCCGTGCATGTACGCGCGCAGGTCGGCGTAGGTGGGATAGGCCGTCACGACCAGGTCGGAGCGCATCGCCACCATGAAGTCCCGGAAGTGGGCGTGGTCGATGGCGTAGCGGCGGGCGGTGTCGGCGAGCGCGCGCACCACCGGCCGTCCGCCGCCCTGCCGCAGCCCTTCCGCGAGTTCCCCCTGGAGCCGGGCCAGCGCCCGCACCCGCACCTCGGGTCCGGCGCCGGGGTCGAGGGAGTCGACGATGTCGTCGGCCCAGCGGGCGAAGCCGTACAGGGCGTGCACGGCGGGCCGCCGCTCGACGGGCAGCAGCCGGGTGGCGAGGAAGTAGGTCCTGCCGTGCCGGGCGTTGAGGGCGCGGCAGTGGCGGTAGGCCGCGCGCAGCGCCGCATCGCTGATCCCCGCCGCGTCCAGCTCTCGGTCGGTCATCGTGTCCTGCCTTCGGTCGCGGGGGCCGTCGGGTCGGCCGGAGGGCTTTCCGGCAGCGGAGGCTGCTGTACGGCGGCCGGGGAGCCGGCCGGGAGGTCCGGCGGCGAGGCCGGCGACTCCAGCGGTGCGGCGAGGCGGTCGCGAGGGGCCTCAGGCGCTGGGCGGACAGCCGCCGACCGCCGCCCGTCGGCCCGGAACACGGAGGGGGCCGGGGAGCCCGTGGGGGCCGGGGCGCCGGTCCGGCCGGTGGCGGCGGTCGCGGCGGGGCGCGCGCGGCTGCTTCGGCGGCCGGGTACGCCCGTGACCCGGGCCGCGGCCAGCTTCCCCGACAGCAGTACGGTCGGCACCCCCACGCCGGGCGTGGTCCCGCAGCCGGCCAGGACCGCGTTCTCGGTGCCGCGCACCAGGTTGCGCGGCCGGAACGGCCCGGTCTGCGCGAAGGTGTGGGCGGCCGAGAAGGGGGTCCCGGCGGCGTGCCCCTGGGCGTGCCAGTCGGCCGGGGTGATCAGGCACTCCTCCTCGATGGCGGCTTCGATGCCGTCCAGTCCGCGCCGCTCCAGCTCCCGCAACAGCGTGTCCCGGTAGCGCGGGCCGAGGTCGGACCAGGCCGCCGCGTCCGGGCCGATGTCGGTGTTGGGGCACGGGGCGAGGACGTAGTGCAGGTGGTGGCCTGGCGGCGCGAGGCCGGGATCGGTGGTGGTGGGGCGGGTGACGAGCAGCGACGGATCGCTCATCGGCCGTCCGGTGCGGGTGAGTTCGTCGAACGTGGTGCGCCACGCCGCGCCGAACGAGATCGTGTGGTGGGCGAGGTGGGGCCAGGTGCGGTCCGTGCCGGCGTGCAGCACGACCGCGGAGGGGGAGTGGCGCAGTCCGAGCGGTCTGCGCGGCCGGCGGCCGAGCAGCCGGTAGGTGACCGGCAGGTCCGGGGTGAGGACGACCGCGTCGCACGGGATGCGGCCGGTGTCGCTGACGACGGCCGTGATGCGCTCGCCCGTCCGCTCCAGGAGGGTCACCCGCTCCCCGAACCGCAGATCCGCGCCTGCCGCGGCCGCCGCCATCGCCCGCGGCAGGGCGTGCATGCCGCCCCGGGGGAAGTACACGCCGGCGACGGTGTCCATGTAGGCGATGACCGCGTAGGCGGCCAGCGCCCGCTCCGGAGGCACGCCCGCGTACAGGGCCTGGAAGGAGAACACCCGGCGCAGCCGCTCGTCGGTCAGGAAACGGCCGATCCGGGCGTCCAGGCGGCCGAAGCCGCCCAGCGCCGCCAGCCGGGCGAGGTCGCCGTTGAGCAGGCCGAGCGGTGAGTCGAAGTTGGCGTCGATGAACCGGCGCATCTGGGCCCGGTACAGGTGCTGAAGCCAGTCGCGCAGCCGGCGGTAGCCCGCCGCCTCCGCCGCTCCGGCGAACCGTTCCACCTCCGCGGCCATCGCGTCCGCTCCGGTGTGCACGTCGAGGCTGCTGCCGTCCGCGAAGCAGGCCCGGTAGGCCGGGTGCAGGGGGATCAGCTCGACCCGCTCGTACAGACTGTCGCCGACGGCGGCGAACGCCTCGTCGGCCAGCTCCGGCATGGTCAGCACGGTGGGTCCGGTGTCGATCCGGTAGCCGCCCAGGTCGAGGCGTCCGGCCCGGCCGCCGGGCAGCTCCTCGCGCTCGACGACGGTGACCCGGCGTCCGGCACCCAGCAGGTGCAACGCCGCCGACAGCCCGGCGAGTCCGGCACCGACGACCACCACGTGGTCCGTGCGCCCGGGCAGGACGCGGGTCACCGGCCACTCCCCGCACCGCCACGAGAACCGGACGCGCACGGACCGTGCGCCGACCGCAGACCCACGACGGCATCCCCACCCGACTGAGCCCGGCCCGGCCCGACCGCATCCGCCCGTCCCTCAGCACGTCCAGCTCCATCCGGCCGCGCCTCAGCCTGTCCGGCTCCATTCGCCCGCGCCTCAGCCTGTCCGGCTCCATTCGCCCGCGCCTCAGCCTGTCCGGCTCCATCCGGCTGCGCCTCAGCCTGTCTGGCTCCATTCGCCCGCGCCTCAGCCTGTCCGGCTCCATCCGGCTGCGCCTCAGCCTGTCCGGCTCCATCCGGCCGCGCCTCAACCTGTCTGGCTCCATGCGCCCGCGCCTGGCCCGGCCTGACTTCACCCCGCTGCTGACTTGGTCTGGCACCTTCTGGCCGTGTCTGGTCCGGCGTGGTTCCTCCTGGGCGTGCGCCACCCGGTCCGGTGCCTTCCGGCCGTGTCTGGTCCGGCCCGGCTCCTCCCGTCCGCGCTCCATCCGGCCCCGCTCCACCCGCCCGTGCCCCCGCCGCCGCGACGAGCAGACCGCGCAGCGGCTCGGCGCCTTCCGGGTCGAGCAGGGTGCTGTCGAAGTGCCGCAGCCCCTGCGCGGTGAGCCGGTCGATCTTGCTTTCCACGGTGGCGCGCGCCCCTGTGGCGACCAGCACGTCCCGTACCTGGTCCAGACCTCGCCCGGTGAGTCCCGCGTCACCGAGCCATCGGTCCAGGACGTCCTGTGCGGTGCCGTCGCCGGCCGCCTCGGCCCGCGCGCGGGCGACCGCGACCAGATAGGTGGGTTTGCCCTCCCGGATGTCGCCGCCGCAGTCCTTGCCGGTCTCCAGCGGGTCGCCGAAGACGTCGTCCAGGTCGTCGCGCAGCTGGAACGCCATGCCCACGCAGCGTCCGGCGTCGCACAGCCGACGCAGCGTCAGATCGTCCGCGCCCGCCGCGGTGGCCCCCAGGGCGAGGGGCCGCTCCACCGAGTACAGGGCGCTCTTCAGACGGGCGGCGCGCAGCGCGCGGGGCAGGGACCGCGCCGCGGTGATCTGGCCCTGCACGTCCAGGTACTGGCCCGCCACCATCTCCGTGCGCATGTCGCTCCACAGCCGCCGCACCACCACCCCGGTCCAGGGCGCCAGCGGCGTCTCCGCCACCAGGTCGTCGGCCCAGGCCAGCGCCAGGTCCCCGGCGAGGACCGCCGCCGACTGCCCGAACCGCCCGGCCCGCTCGGGCCCCACCAGGCCGGCGTACCTGTCGGTCAGGTCCGTGTGCAGCGCGGGACGGCCCCGCCGCAGCGCGGCCCGGTCCATCACGTCGTCGTGGACGAGCGCGCACGTCTGGAGCAGTTCCACGGCGGCGGCGAGGTGCAGGGCCGCCGCCGCGGCCGCCGGGTCCCGGCCGGCGCAGGCCCGCGAGGCCCACCACACCAACTGCGCGCGCGTGCGCTTGCCACCCTGCAGAGTGAAGCGCGCCACTCGTTCGGCCAGTTCCGCGGCGAACAGGGAATCCGCCAGCCGGGCGCGGCGCAGGCGCTCCGCCAGCACATGGTCGAGCATCCGGCCGACAGCGCCGGTCACGTCGGCGTCGATTCCGCGCACCTCGGCGGACCCGGCGGGAAGCGGTCCGCTCGCCACCGGGCAGGCCTCGGCCCCTTCCCTCCCGTCGGCCACCGGCCTGCGCGGAAGTGACGCCACGGGCGCGGCCGCGATCGGCCGCGGCGGCGCGCCCGCAGGGTGGTCCTTCGCGTGCGTGGGACGCATCCCGGTTCCCTCCGTCGTGTCTGTGTCCGTCGTTCCCGTCACCCGTCTGCTTCGGCGCGGGCGGCGCGGACGGATGCGCGCACGTGCCACGCGATCGTGGCGGCCACCGGGGCCGCCCCCTCCACCGTGCCGTCTCCGGCGTTCGGCCGCTCGCCGTCGGGGAGGTGCCTGCATCCGCCGGGGTACACAATCCGGAAGACCAGGCCGGGGCATCCGGAAGGGCGCCGTGTCCCCCCGCCCGTTCGGAGCGCAGCACCGCCGCAGGACCCGCCGCCGCGACACGCGCGGGCCGGGCCGGAGCGCCGAGGAAGCCGAGGAAGGGAGAGGCCGTGCCGGAGACGGACGTGGCCGTCGTGGGTGCGGGCGCCGCCGGGCTGTCGCTGGCCCACCGGCTCGCCGGGAGCGTGCCGGGCCTGCGGACACCGTCCGTGGTGCTGGTCGACGCGCCGCCCGGACCGCTGCGGCCGCCGCCGCGGACCTGGTGCTACTGGGCGGCGGGACCCGGACGGTTCGACGCCGCGGTGCGGGCCGAGTGGCAGCGGCTGCGGGTGCGCCCGCGCACCGGCGCCCCGGTCGAAGGGGGGATCGCCCCGCTGCGGTACCGGATGATCCGCTCCGGCGACTTCGAGCGCTTCGTCTCCCGGGAGCTGGCCCGCAGCCGGAACGTCCGGTGCCTGGAAGCGACCGTCGAAGCGGTGGAGGACGTGCCCGGCGGCGCGCACCTCCACCTGAGGGACGCCGACGGCCGGGCGCGGCTGCTCACTGCCCGCTGGGTCCTCGACTCCCGCCCCCCGGGCAGCCTGCCGGCCGCGCGCACCACGTTGCTGCAGCACTTCCACGGCTGGTTCGTGCGCACCGCCCGGCCCGTCTTCGACCCGGCCGTCGTGGAGCTGATGGACTTCCGTACCCCGCAGCCCGACCACGGCCTGTCCTTCGGCTACGTCCTGCCGACCGGGCCGTGCGAGGCACTGGTGGAGTACACCGAATTCTCCCGGCACGTCCTCACGCCGGAGCGCTACGAGGCGGCCGTACGGCACTACGCCGACGAGGTGCTGCTACTCGGGGAACGGCAGGTCCTGGCCACCGAGACCGGCGTCATCCCGATGACCGACGCGCCGATCCCGCGGCAGAGCGGAGCCTCGGTCTTCCGCATCGGCGCGGCCGGCGGAGCCACCCGCCCCGCCACCGGCTACACCTTCGCCGGACTGCAGCGCCAGACGAGTGCCGTCGCCGAGGCCCTGCGCCGCGGGCGCCGCCCGGTGCCGCCCGCCGCCCACTCGGCGCGCTCCCGCGCCATGGACGCCGTCCTGCTGCGCGCCCTGGACAGCGGCCGGGCCGACGGCCCGGAACTGTTCGGCCGGCTGTTCGCCCGCGTGCCCATGGCACGGCTGCTGCGCTTCCTCGACGGAGGCACCCGCCTGCACGAGGACCTGTGCATCGGCCTGCACGCGCCCGTCGGCCCGATGCTGCGCTCCGCCCTGGAGCTGCCCCGCCTGCCCCGCCGCCCCTTCGACCCACCCGCGCCGCCGCATCCGCCGCCCGCCTGACCGCATCCGCCGGCACAGCCCGCCTCCCCCCGCCGCTTCCCGCGCCGGACCCGCCCGCCCCGCACCTCCCCCCGACGGAGACCGTATGACGCTCCCGCACCTCCCGCCGACGGAGACCGCATGACGCTGTTGCGCGACGAACACCTCGCCGCCGCCTTCGACCACGCCTCCCGCAGCTACGACACGCTCGTGGCCGTCAACCCCGGCTACCACGCCCACCTGCGCCGCTCGGTGCGCCGGCTCGGCCTGCCCGGACGGGGGCAGGGGCTGCGCCTGCTCGACCTCGGGTGCGGAACCGGCGCCTCCACCGCCGCGCTGCGCTCGGTCCTGCCCGCCGCCGACGTCACGGCCGTGGACGCCTCGGCCGTGACGTCGGCGGCGGGCCGCGGCCAAACCGTGGGCGGACGGGGTGACCTTCGTACACGCCCCCGCCGAGCGGCTGTCGGAGGCCGGGGTGCGCGGCCCCTTCGACGCGGTGTTCGCGGCCTATCTCCTGCGCAACGTCACCGATCCGGACGCCGTCCTCGCCGCCGTCCACGGGCTGCTGCGGCCGGGCGGGCGGCTCGCCGTGCACGAGTACACCCTCCGCGGGCGGCGCGCCGACCGAGCGGTGTGGACACTGGTGTGCCGGGGTGTCGTGCAGCCCGTGGCGACCCTGCTGGGGGACGGACCGCTGTACCGGCACCTGTGGCGCAGCGTGGTGGAGTTCGACACCGCCGGGCGCTTCGCGCGGCGGCTCGGCGCGGCCGGCTTCGACCAGGTGCGCGCCCTGCCGTTGCCGGGCTGGCAGACCGGCGTCACCCACACCTTCGTCGCGCGCCGGGCGCCCGGCCACCGGGAGGACGCATGAGGACCGCACACCAGGGCGCCGCGCGCCGGGGACGCGACCGCCGGGCCCGGATCCTGCGGGCCCGGCCCGGCGCCTCCCGGGTGCAGGGCAGCCCGCCGTCGGTGGCGGTGGTCGGCGCGGGCATCGCCGGCCTGGCCGCCGCCACCGCGCTCGCCGAGCGCGGGGTGGCCGTCATCGTGTACGAGAAGCTGCCGTACCTCGGCGGGCGGGTCGGAGGCTGGCCGACCGAGCTGCGCGACGGCACCACGGTGACCATGAGCCGCGGCTTCCACGCGTTCTTCCGCCAGTACTACAACCTGCGCGGACTGCTGCGCCGGACCGACCCCGGCCTGGAGTGCTTCACCGGCCTTCCGGACTACCCGCTGCTGCACGCCGGCGGCCTGCGCGACAGTTTCCGGCACGTCCCGCGCACCCCGCCGCTCAGCGCGCTCGGCTTCGCGGCGCTCAGCCCTTCCTTCCGGCTCGCGGACCTGCGCGCCATGGACGCGCGCGCGGCCCTGCCCCTGCTCGACGTGCGTGTGCCGGACGTGTACGACCAGCTGGACGGCACCAGCGCCCACGACTTCCTGGACGTCGTGGGCTTCCCCGCAGACGCCCGGCACCTGGCCTTCGAGGTGTTCTCCCGGAGCTTCTTCGCCGATCCGCGTGAGCTGTCGGCCGCCGAGATGGCGCTGATGTTCCACATCTACTTCCTCGGCTCCGCCGAGGGGCTGCTGTTCGACGTGCCCCGCGCCCCCTTTCCGGCCGCCCTGTGGGACCCGCTCGCCGGCTATCTGGCCCGGCACCGCGCGCAGGTGCGCACCGGCACGGCCGTCGAGCACATCGAACCCACCCCGGACGGCGGTTTCGTGGTCGCCTCCGAACGGGACGAGCGCCGCCACGACGGGGTCGTCCTCGCCCTGGACGGCGCGGGGTTGCGCTCGCTGGTCGAGCGCTGCCGGCACCTCGGCGACGCGCCATGGCGCGAGCGGATCGGACGGCTGCGTACCGCCCCGTCCTTCCTGGTGAGCCGCGTGTGGCTGGACCGGCCCGTCGCACCCGACCGGCCCGGCTTCCTCGGCACCAGCGGCTTCGGCACCCTCGACAACATCAGCGTGCTGGAACGCTACGAGGACGAGGCGGCACGCTGGAGCGCGCGCACCGGAGGTTCCGTCGTCGAACTGCACGCCTACGCCGTACCGTCCGGCGCCGCCCGGGACGTCGAACAGAAGCGCCTCCTCGGCCAACTGCACCGTGTCCACCCGGAGACCGCCAGGGCCACGGTGGTCGACGTCCGCCACGAGTGGCGCGAGGACTGCCCCCTGTTCCCGGTGGGCGGCTACGGCGACCGCCCCACCGTCCGCACCCCGCACCCCCGACTGGCCGTGGCCGGCGACCTGGTCCGCACCGGCCTGCCCGTGGCGCTCATGGAACGGGCGGCTACGAGCGGCTTCCTCGCGGCCAACGCCCTGCTGGAGCAGTGGGGGGTGCGGGGCCAGACGCTGTGGACGGTGCCCGACCGCGGGCGGAGCGCGCTTCTCAGGGCCCTGGCCACACGGGAGCGGAGGCCCGCCGGCGGCGGACGGCCGCACTGAACGGCCCCGTGGGACCGGGCCGGACCCGTCGGTCCGGCTCAGAGCGAATCGGCCCCGGCGGGCGGCAGCGGCTCCACCGCGTGTCGTACCCGAGTTCCGCGGCGTGCCGGCGTGCCGGCGCGCCGCGCGCCACCAGCCGGTCGGCACCGGAGCGGAACGGACGGCGGCTCACTCGTGTCTCACTCGTGCGCGATGGCGGCCAGCACATTCATCCGCGATGCGCGCAGCGCCGGCAGCAGCGCGGCCACGACCCCGACGACCGCCGAGCCGATCACCACCGCGACGATCGTGCCCCACGGGATGGCCAGCGCCTTCATGCCCTGCAGCGCCAGCACCTGCTGTGTGCACACGCCCCACACGAGCCCGAGCGCGAGGCCCAGCACCGCGCCGAACACCGCGATCACCACCGACTCCAGCCGGATCATCCGGCGCAACTGCCGCCGGGCCAGTCCGATCGCGCGCAGCAGCCCGATCTCCCGGGTGCGTTCCACGACCGACAGGGCGAGGGTGTTGACCACGCCGAGCACCGCGATGACGATCGCCAGCCCGAGCAGCGCGTACACCAGGTAGAGCAGGACCGCGATCTGGTCGTGGACCAGCTTCTTGTAGTCGGCCTGGTCACGCACCTGTACCTGCGGATACGGCGTCAGCGTCCGCTCCAGCCGGGAGCGCAGTTGATCGGCGCTGGTGCCCGGGGCCCGGTTGACGTACAACGCCGAGTCCTGGCCGCCGGGGACGTACTTCTCCACGGTGGCGATGCCGAAGAACAACCCGCCCTGGGTGCCGAATCCGCCACTGCTGCCCTGGTTGGTGAGGGCGCCCACCTTCAGCTCGGCGGTCCTGCCGCCCTGGAACTCGACCGGCAGCACGGTGCCGAGGCGGACCTTGTGGTCCTCCGCGAAGTTGACGTCCATCCCGAGGCTGCCGTCGGCCAGCGCGGCCGCGGTGTCGCCGCCCCGGTAGACGACGTGGGCGACCTCGTCGACCTGCGGGTCGTACCCCGCGGCGGTCGTGGTGACCCGCTTGCCGTCCGGCAGCCGTACCGCCACCGGCGCGAACCGCTGTCGTACGACCAGCCCCACGCCCTCGGTGCCGCGGACCTTGTCGGTGATCTCCTGGGTGAACGGCAGGAAGTTGCCGTTCTGGACGACGAAGTCGGCGCCGAGCGTCCTGTCGATCTGCTGGTCGAAGGACTTGGACATG
Source organism: Streptomyces sp. (assembly GCF_019510245.1). Classification (GTDB taxonomy): domain Bacteria; phylum Actinomycetota; class Actinomycetes; order Streptomycetales; family Streptomycetaceae; genus Streptomyces. Next base: position 26,070 of record NZ_JAEKKT010000134.1, read on the forward strand.
GAGGCGCTGGCCACCGACATCCCGCCGACCAGGGCGAGCCCGACCATGAGCGCGGCGGCGGTGGCGCCGGTACGGCGCGGGTTGCGCAGGGCGTTGCGCTGGCTCATCCGGCCGACCGAGCCGAACAGGGCGGGGAAGGCCGCGCCGAGGACCCGGATGACGGGCCGGACGAGCAGCGGGCCCGCGATGACGGTCGCGATCAGGGTCAGGATCACCCCGAGGCCCAGCAGCGAGGCCGCCGACGCCGTTCTGGCCGCGGTCGCGCACCCCACCAGGGCCGCGACCCCGAGCGCCCCGACGGCCGAGCCGATGATCGCCCGCACCCTGAGCGGCTTGCCCACACCGGCGATGTCGGCGTCCGCGAGCGCCGCGATCGGCGACACGGCGGCCGCGCGCCGGGCGGGCAGGTACGCGGCGACGAACGTGACGCCGACACCCACGAGGTACGCCGCGACCGGCGTTCCCCAGCCGATGACCATCTCGGCGGCCTTGAGGTGCATGCCGAAGGCGCTCATCAGCCCGATCAGCCCGAACGCCAGCCCGATCCCGGCGCCCAGGCCCAGCGTGGAGCCGACCAGCCCGAGCAGCACCGCCTCGGTGAGCACGGACCGCCGTATCTGCCGCCGGTCGGCACCCAACGCGCGCAGCAGGCCCAGTTCGCGGGTGCGCTGGGCGACGAGCATGGAGAAGGTGTTGACGATCAGGAAGATGCCGACCAGGGTCGCGATGCCCGCGAACCCCAGCATCACGTACTTGATGACGTCGAGGAAGCCGCCGAGGTCGGCGGCAGAGGACTTCGCCTGCTCGTCGGCGGTCTTCAGGTCGTACCTGCCGGTCCCGATCACCGCGCCGATCCGGCTCTTGACCCGGGCGTCCGGCACCCCCCGTGCCGCGTCCACCGAGATGCTGGTGGCCCGGCCGGGGGCGCCCAGCAGTTCCCTGGCGGCGACCGAAGGATCGAGGAAGACCAGGGCCGCGCCCGGGTTGGTGGTGGTGAAGGTGGCGATGCCGACGACCTCGACCTCGAAGGTGCCGGGCTGGGCCTGAACGGTGAGCGTGTCGCCGATGCGCACGTGCTTCCCGGCGGCGGTGTCCGCGTCGAGGAGGGCCTGGCCGGCGCCCCGCGGGGCGTGTCCCGAGGTCAGCTTCAGGGGGCTGCGGCGGGTGAGGTACCAGTCCGTGGCGATGGTCGGGGCGCCGGTGGTCGGGCCGACCGACTTGTTGTGGCTGTCGACCACCACGACGTTCTGGACGGACACGTCCGCATGGGTCGCCGCGACCCCGTCGACCTTGGCGATCTCGCCCGCCAGCGCGGCCGGCACGGTCTGGACGGCACCGGTCGGCACAGGCGACTTCAGGTCCGCCTTCGGTTCGACGGTCACATCGGCGGAGGTGGAGGCGAACAGCCGGTCGAACGTGCGGGTGACGGTGTCGGAGAAGATCAGGCTGCCCGCGACGAACGCCACGGACAGGACGATGGCCAGCGCGGACAGCAGCAGCCGTCCCTTGTGCGCGAGGAAGCTGCGCAGGGTCGCCTTGAGCACCGGGTCAGTCCTCCCCGGGCCCGGAGGACCCGCGTCCCACGTCGAACCTCTTCATCCGTTCGAGCACGGCGTCCGCCGTCGGCCCCTCCATCCGGTCCACGATCCGGCCGTCCGCGAGGAAGAGCACCAGGTCGGAGTGGGCGGCGGCGCCCGGGTCGTGGGTGACCATGACGACCGTCTGTCCGAGCTGGTCCACCGCCTGCCGCAGAAAGCCCAGCACCTCGAGACCCGCCCGGGAGTCCAGGTTCCCGGTCGGCTCGTCGGCGAAGATCAGTTCCGGTCGGGAGGCCAGCGCCCGCGCGCAGGCCACGCGCTGCTGCTGGCCGCCGGAGAGCTGGGCGGGCCGGTGCCTGAGCCGGTCCCGCAGCCCGAGCGTGTCGATCACCTCGTCCAGCCACTTCCCGTCGGGCTTCCTGCCCGCGATGTCCATGGGCAGAGTGATGTTCTCGGCCGCGCTGAGCGTCGGGATCAGGTTGAACGACTGGAACATGAACCCGATCCGGTCCCGGCGCAGCCGGGTCAGCTCGCGCTCCCTGAGGCCCGTTATCTCGGTGCCGCCGAGCCAGACCTGACCGGCCGACACCGTGTCCAGCCCCGCCAGGCAGTGCATCAGCGTGGACTTGCCGGAGCCCGACGGCCCCATGACCGCGGTGAAGCGGCCGCGCGCGATGTCCACGTCCACCGAGTCCAGTGCGAGCACCGCCGTCTCGCCCGCGCCGTACGCCTTGGTCAGTCCGCGGGCCCGGGCCGCGACCCCGTCGGCGGCGGGCGCCTCCGTAGCTGCTGTGGACAAGACTGCCTCCCCGTTTCGCACGACGGTCGTCCGACTTCTCTGTCCGGCCTCTTTGTCCGGGTCGAGCGTAGTGTGACCCGTCCCACAGCCGGTATCACTTTTCGATTCCGATGCGCGCTGGCATTGCTAGCGAATCCGCGCTAGCTTCGAAACATGGCGAAGACCCAGCTGAACGTGCGAGTGGACGAGGGTACCGCCAAGGCGGCCCGCGAACGCGCTCTCGCGCGCGGTGTGAGCGTCAACCGCTACATAGAGGAACTGGTCATGCAGGACACGGGTGAGGCCGGCCGTACGTTCGTCGAGGCCGCCGCCGATTTCATGAAGCAGTACGAGTCCGTCTTCGCCGAGGAGTTCGGCGAGCCGCAGGCTACCGACACGTCTGACAAGACCGAAGGCCGTCACTGATCCCTTGAGCGACCTGACGATCGACCTCGCCTGGCTCCTCATGCTCGCCGAACAGAAGACCCCCGGTGACCCGCAGGTCACCGACTGGGGCGCGCTGATCGCCGCCGTCGCCAGGCACCGGGCCGAGATATTCGACGTCCCCGTCTACGACACCCCGCAGGCCCGCGCCGCCGCCCTGCTCCAGCTGCTGATCCACGTCCCGGCCCTGGAGCGCTCGAACGCCCTGTTCGCGTCCTCGGTCGCCTACGCCTACCTGGTCGCCAGCGGCCTCAAGGTCGTCACCTCGCCCGAGCAGGTCCGCGACCTGGCCCGGCTGGTGAAGAACGGCGAGGCGAGCGTCGCCGACATCGCCCAGGAGCTGCGCCGCTGGAGCCTGTGAGCTCTCCCGCGGAGCCTGGGATCAGTCCTCCCGGGGTTTGCGGGCGACGCCCAGCGCGCAGTACGAGGACGGCAGCCGCGGGCCGCTCTCCGGCAGGAACACCCGGCGGTAGGGGCCGAGTTCGAACCCGGCCGCGCGCAGTTCGGCGACCGGCTCCCGGGACAGATGGCAGCCGCCGCTCAGCAGCGGCCACACCGTCCGGTCCAGCGCCCGCTGGGTGAGCCGCATCGCCGGGCCACCCCCCGCGCCGTGCTCGAAGAACCGCAGCTCACCGCCCGGCCGCAGCACCCGCCGTACCTCCGCGAGCGCCCGCCGCACATCCCGGACACTGCACAGCACCAGCGAGAACACCGCCGCGTCGAAGGCCTCGCTCTTCACCGGCAGCGCCTCCGCCACGCCCGGCACCACGTCCACCGGGACGTCGGCGCGCACGGCGGCCTCCGCCGCCAACTGCCGCAGGGTGCGCTCCGGTTCGATCGCCACGACCTCAGCGACCGAACCGGGGTACCGGGCGAAGTTGAGCCCGTTGCCCGCGCCGACCTCGATCACCCGCCCGGACAGTCCGAAGAGCAGCCGCTCCCGGATCGCGGCCACGCCGAGACCGGTCTCGGCGGTGACGCTGCAGCGGGCGTAGAAACGCGCGAACAGCGGGTGGTGGACGGGATCCCGCACCGGTGTCCCGGCGCCGGCGGACATCAGCCGCATGACGGACCTCCCGACGGAAGCAGGTCTACGGTGATTGTCCCCCGTCGCGGCCCGTCGCACCCCCGCTGCCGCGGACGGCTCAGCCGATGAAGTCGCGCACCTGCTCGTAGACGCCGTGGTCGTTGTTCATGTCGGTGTGCGAGATGCAGCCGACGTCGACGTTGGTCGCCCCGCTCAGCTCCGCCGAGGTGTCCGGGTCGATCGCCGCGTCGCAGTCCGACCAGTACGCCGCGTACGAGACGCTGCCGGGCGTCTCGTCACCGGAGTTCAGGGCGGTCAGGAACGAGCTGCCCGTCGTCATCTCCTTGCAGGAGGTGTACAGCCACCCGCACAGCGAGGCGACGCTGGTTCCGTGGTTCACCCCGGCGACCGACACGAAGTGGTCCACGTACGAGGTACCGCCGAGGTTCTTCAGGTAGTAGCGGCTGTTGAGCGCACCCATGGAGTGCACCACCAGGTCGACCTTCGAGGCACCGGTCTTGGAGAGGACGGACTGGATGTACGTCGACAGCGTCGAAGCCGTGGTGACGTTCGACTTCGTCCAGTCGTACGAGATCGCGTACAGCTCGGAGGACGAGTAGCCGTCCGCCTCGAAGTCCGCGATCCAGTCGTTCCAGCTGCTGGAGTCGCTGCTGAGACCGTGCACGAACACGATCGGGTCGTGGCTCGCCGCCTGCGCGGTGCCGGTGGTCAGGGGGAGGGACAGAAGGAGCGAACCGGCTATCGCCGACAGAGCGGTTGCGATGCGACGCTTGGCGCGTTGCATGATGCCTCCTGAAACGGGTGGGGTTGTTCAGGAGTGTCAGGACGGGTCTACGCGCGCCGCATCGGTGAAGTCGCCAGTCTTTACGAATCAACTAACTCGCCAGTAACGTCTTTGGTGTGGTGATACCGGTGAACCCCCCACACCTTGACCGCACTTCGCCACCGCAGCCGACCGACGCGGGGCCATGCCCGGCTTCGGCGCTCCCCGAGGGCGTCCGCGTCCGGGTGACACGAGTCGTATACGAGGACCAGCGCGCCGTGGCCGAACTCGTGCCGCGCCTCACCGAACGGCAGGCCGCCGGCGCCGACCCGCTGCCGGTCGAACCGGCCGAACTGGCACCGGGGTTGCTCCACACCCTGCGCCGGGAGATCCGCGCCCTGCCCGACGAGACCCGGCTGCTGTTGCTGCTCGCCGCCGCCGACCAGTACCCGGTCGCCACCCACGCCTTCCTGCGCGCGGTCACCGCCGGCCGCCTCGACACCCGCCCGCTGGAGACCGCGGAGGCGGCCGGGGTCGCCCATGCCGGTGTCGGCGGGGTGTTCTTCCGTGATCCCTGGACCCGGATCGCCGCCTACGAGACCGGCTCACCGGCCGACCGTCGCGCGGCCCACCTGCTGCTCGCCCGGGTGCTCGGCGGCAAGGGCGAGACGACCCGCCGCTCCTGGCACCGGGGCGCCGCCGCCCTCGGCCCGAGCGCCCGGCTCGCGGCGGAACTGCGCACGGCCGCCGACCGGGCCCGCTCCGAAGGGCGGCCCGCCCTGGCCCGTGCCCTCGCCGAACGCGCCGCCGACCTCTGCCCCGACCCGACCGAGGAGGCCCGGCTGCTCGCGCTGGCCGCCGCCGACGCCTGGCGTTGCGGAGAGCCCGACCGGGCGAGACGGCTCGCCGCCCGCACGGACGACTCCGCCCTCAACGGCCTGCTCGCCCTCAGGGCCGGCAACGCCGCCGAGGCCTTCGACGCCCTGCTCACCGCCGCCGTCCGGCAGGAACGTTCCGCCGATGCCGTGGAACTCCTCGCCCTCGCCACCGAGGCCGCCGTCTACACCGGCGACCTCAGACGCTGCCGCGAGGCACATGTCCTCGCCCAGTGGCTGGGCCTGCCGCCATCCGGCGTCCTCGCCGCCCTCGCCTGCGCCGTCGAAGGCCGCTACGCCGACGCCCGCGCCCTGCTCAAGGGCACCGCCGGCCGCTGCGGGCCGGGCGACGACCCCGGCCTGCTGATCCACTCCGGCATCGCCGCCCTGATGCTCGGCGACCACACCCGCACCGTCACCGCCACCCTCCGGGCCGCCGCCTCCGCCCGGGCCCGCGGCATCCCGGGAACGGCCGCCCAGGCCATGGAGTTCCGTGCCTACGCCGACTTCTGGACCGGCCGCCCCCGGGCCGCCGAGGCCGCCGCCCAGGAGGCCCTGCGCCAGGCCCAGGCCACCGGGCACGACAACGGGGCCTGCCACCTCCAGGCCGCGCTCGCGATGTTCGCCGCCGTCACCGGTGACGAGGCGGCCTGCCGGGAGCGTGCGGCGGCCGCCCGCGCGCACGCCCTGGCCCAGGGACTGGGCCTGCCCGCGGCCCTCGCCCAGTGGGCGCTCGCCTTCCTCGACCTGGCGGGCGGCCGCTTCCCGGCGGCGGCCGCCAGGCTGCGCGCCCTCGCCGCTTTCGGGCCCGGGCACGGCCACCGGGCCATCCGGCACCTGGCCACCCCGCACTACGTCGAGGCCGCCGTCCGCACCGGCGACACCCGGGTCGCCCGCGCCGCGCACGTCGACTACGACCGCTGGGCCACCGCCGTCCGCAGCCCCGACGACCTCGCGCTCAGCGCCCGCTGCCGGGCCCTGCTCGCGCCCGGCGCCGAGGCGGTCCAGCACTACCGGGCAGCACTGGACCTGCACGCCCGGGGCACCCGGGACTTCGAACGCGCCCGCACCGAGCTGCTGTTCGGCGGTGCGCTGCGCCGGCTGCGGCAGCGCACCGAGGCCCGGGACCGGCTGCACAGCGCCCTGGAGGCCTTCGAGTCCTTCGGCGCCCCGCACTGCGCCGCCCAGGCCCGCGCCGAACTCCGCGCCCTGGGAACCCCGTTGACCGCGCACTCCGGGGCCGACCCGGCCGCGGTGCTCACGGCCCAGCAGCTGATGGTCGCCCGGATGGCCGCCGAGGGCGCCACCAACCGCGAGATAGCCGACCGGCTCAACCTCAGCCCCCGCACCATCGACCACCATCTGCGGGGCGTCTTCAGCCGGTTGGGCATCCGGTCGCGGATCGAACTGGTACGGCTGCTCGGCGAGTCGCCCTAGGAGTGCAGGGCGTCGGTCGGGTGCGGCGCCATCGTGTTTGGTCGCGCAGTTCCCCGCGCCCCTGAAAAGAAGGGGGTGGCGACGCGCCCCTTCAGGGGCGCGGGGAACTGCGCGACCAGCCCCCACGCAGCCGCACCCGACCGACGCCCTGCACTCCTAGGACGCCTCCCGCACCCGGAACGCCTCCGCGTCCCAGGTGCCGTCCAGCCGGGCCGAGAGCCAGTTCGGCGCCGCCGCACGGAAGTCGGCGGGCGCCAGCGCCCCGGCGCCGGCGGGCAGCGCGCCCAGCAGGGGTGCCCCGGCCACCTCCGGCAGGTCGGCCACATTGCACCGCGAGGCCAGATCGGGGGAGTCCGGCCAGCTGCCGATCACCACACCCAGCAACTGAAGCTCCCGCGCCCGTAGTTCACGGGCCGTCAGCTCGGTGGTGTTCAGCGTGCCCAGCCCGGCCGACGCCACCACCAGCACCGGCGCGTTCAGCAGCCGGGCCGCGTCCGCGAGCGTGCCGCCCGTCGCGTCGAACCGGACGAGCAGGCCGCCCGCGCCCTCGACCAGCACCAGTTCGTGGTCGGTGGCCAGCTTGGCCGCGGCCTCGGCCACGTCGTGTGGCCGCACCGGGGGCAGCCCCGCCCGGCGGGCCGCCGTGCCCGGCGCCAACGGCTCGGGGAACCTGGCCACTTCGGCCGCCGCCACGGCACCCGCGAGCCGCGCGACCTCGTCGGCGTCCCCGCGCTCGTCGGGTCGTACCCCGGTCTGCGCGGCCTTCAGGACCGCCACCGAGCGGCCGGCCGCCAGCGCCGCGGCGGCGACCGCGGCCGTGGTGACCGTCTTGCCGATCTCCGTGCCCGTCCCCGTGATCACCAGGATCGGCATGCTCATCCCTCCCGCGCGGCGGCGCACACCGCGCGCGCGATCCGTGCCACGTCCGCGTCACCCGTGACGTACGGCGGCATCGTGTACACCAGGTCGCGGAACGGCCGCAGCCAGACGCCCTCGCGCACGGCGGCGGCCGTGGCGGCCGCCATGTCGACGTCGTGGTCGAGTTGTACGACCCCGATGGCCCCGAGCACCCGGACGTCCTGGACCCCGGGGATCTCCCGGGCCGGTGCCAGGCCCTCCCGCAGTCCCGCCTCGATGCGCTTGACCTCCGCGAGCCAGTCCTGGCCGAGGAGCAGCCCGAGCGAGGCGCAGGCGACCGAGGCCGCGAGCGGGTTGCCCATGAACGTCGGCCCGTGGGCCAGCACAGGCACCTCGCCCCGCGAGATCCCCTCGGCTACCCCGGGCGTGCACAGCGTCGCCGCCATCGTCAGGTAACCGCCGGTCAGCGCCTTGCCGACGCACATCACGTCCGGGGTGACGGCCGCGTGGTCGGCGGCGAAGAGCGCGCCGGTGCGCCCGAAGCCGGTCGCGATCTCGTCGAACACCAGCAGCACGTCGTGCGCGTCGCAGGCCTCGCGCAGCACCCGTAGGTAGGCGGGGGAGTGGAAGCGCATCCCGCCGGCGCCCTGCACCACCGGCTCCACGATCACCGCGGCCAGCTCGTGCGCGTGCCGCTCGATCGCGGACCGCAGGTGCCCGGCGTACGCCTCGTCGTACTCCACGGGCGGCGCGTCGGCGAACACCTGTCGGGGCAGTACCCCGGACCAGAGCTCGTGCATGCCGCCCTCGGGGTCGCACACCGACATCGGCTGCCAGGTGTCGCCGTGGTAGCCGCCGCGCCAGGTCAGCAGGCGCCGCTTCGCCGGGCGGCCGAGGGAGCGCCAGTACTGCAGGCACATCTTCACCGCGACCTCGACCGACACCGACCCCGAGTCGGCGAGGAAGACGTGCTCCAGCCCGGCCGGCGAGATGTCGACCAGGAGCTTCGCCAGGCGGACGGCGGGCTCGTGGGTGAGCCCGCCGAACATCACATGGCTCATCCGGCCGAGCTGGTCGCGCGCCGCCTCGTTGAGCACCGGGTGGTTGTAGCCGTGGATCGCCGACCACCAGGACGACATGCCGTCGACCAACTCGCCCGAGCCGTCCGCGAGCCGCAGCCGGACCCCGCTCGCCGACTCCACGACGAGCGGTTCGGCCCGGCCGGGCATCGGACCGTACGGATGCCAGACGTGCCGACGGTCGAGCTCCAGCAGCTCGGGGACGGGCAGGACGGGGTCAGGCATTGGGCGCGAGGTCCGTTCCGGCACCCCGGCGGCGGACGGCGACCAGGTCGGTGCGCGGTTCGCTGGCCGGGACGGTCACAGCGTCGGCCGCCTCTTCGTGGGAGCCGCACACCGACCCGCAGCCGGCGCCCTCGCCCTGGTGCGACCCGCAGCCCGCGCCCTCGGCCGCGTGTGACCCGCAGCCGCCGCGGACCTCGGCCCGGTGCTGGGGCAGCGTCACCTCGTCCGCGCCCTCCACCACGAACCCGGCGTCCGCGATCATCTCCAGGTCGGCCTGGCCGGCCTGGCCCTCGGTGGTCAGGTAGTCGCCGAGGAAGATCGAGTTGGCAAGGTGCAGCGCGAGCGGCTGCATGGTGCGCAGGTGGACCTCGCGGCCGCCCGCGATCCGCACCTCCACGTCGGGGCAGACGAACCGCACCATCGCCAGGATGCGCAGGCAGCGCTGCGGGGTGAGGTTCCACTCCTTGGCCAGCGGGGTGCCCTCCACCGGGATCAGGAAGTTCACCGGAACGGAGTCCGGGTCCAGCTCGCGCAGCGAGAAGACGACGTCGACCAGGTCCTCGTCGCTCTCGCCCATGCCGGCGATCAGACCGGAGCAGGCCGACAGGCCCGCCGCGTGCGCCTTGTTGACCGTGTCCACCCGGTCGGCGTACGTGTGCGTGGTCGTGATGTCCCCGTACGTCCCCTCGGACGTGTTGAGGTTGTGGTTGTAGGCGTCCGCGCCCGCCTCGCGCAGCCGCTCCGCCTGGCCGTCGGAGAGCAGCCCGAGGCAGGCGCACACCTCGACGCCCTCGTTCTGCTCCTTGATGGCCTTGATGGTGCCCGCGACCCGGTCGACGTCCCGGTCGGTCGGACCGCGCCCGCTCGCCACCAGACAGACCCGCTTGGCGCCCCCGGCCAGGCCCGCGGCGGCCGCCTTCGAGGCCTCGTCGGGTTTCAGCCAGCTGTACTTGAGGATCCCGGTGGAGGAGCCCAGCCGCTGCGAGCAGTAGGAGCAGTCCTCCGGGCACAGGCCCGACTTGAGGTTGACCAGGTAGTTGAGTTTCACGCGCCGGCCGAACCAGTGGCGGCGCACCTTGCCGGCCGCGGCCACCACATCGAGCACGTCGTCGTCGGAGGTCGCCAGCACGGCGAGCGCTTCCTGGCGGGTCGGCAGCTCGCGCCGAAGCCCCTTGTCCACCAGCGTGTTCAGCAGGTCCATGAAAGCCGATCCTGTACTACGAGGCTGCTCCGGGCCAAGGAGAGTTTGCACAACCCTGTCAGTTCGACGTGTGGGGTATGTAACATGGCCACCCCGGTACGTAGGGTCCACAGAGAGCACGAAAGACCAGGTCAGAGGCCCCAAGTCCGCTTCCCGCCGCCGATTTGGTGAGAGTCATGGGTGAGACGAAAGGGCCAGTGGGTCAGTATGGCGGGTTCCTACAACACCCCCGAAGAGGCTGCTCCCTCAAGCGCCGCGCGTGACGTGGTGCGGGCTGTTCTGGAAGCTCTCGACATCCCCCACACGGCGACCGCAGGGGACCGCGAGGCGCACGACCGGATCTTGAGCGAACGGGCCACGCACGCGGCACTCGCGCTCCGCAGCACGCTGGACGGGTGCCCCCTCGAAATCGAATACCACCGTCAACAGGCTGGACGCGCCGCGGACCCCAGGCAAGAACAACAGGCGAACCTGGTTCAACGCCGCCGCCCGTGCCAACGCGCTCAACCTGCGCGCATACCGCGAACGGTGCAAGGCCGCGACCCTCGGTGAAGACCCGTCGACGCTCACTCTGTTCCCACGGGACGCGCTAAGCGGGGTGCGGTGACGATGTCGTGCCCGGCGCGGGACAACCCACGGCTCCGTTCAGGTGCAGCCGGTTAGGGCTGGTCACCCACGAGAGTGATGGCGCGCTTCTCGGGAACTCCCAGCATCAGCAGGCTCGTGATCGTCGCTGCTCGGGCGCCGAGGGCCCCGTCCGACTGGTCGCTGTCCGCGATGGTGAACACGACGCCGTAGGCGATCTGGCTCAGAGTGCCCGCGGGCAGATGCTGTGCGAACACGTTTCTGTCCTGGCCCCGTTTCACGAGGTCGGCGAGGAGCTCGTCGAATGGCCCGAGCAGGGCGTGGATCGCCTCGCCGTACTCGCCTCGGCGCAGCGCCAGCAGCACTCGGTACCGGTGCGCGACCGGCCAGAGCCGGGCGATGAATTCGACCCATGCCGCGTCCGCTGCTGCGTCGGAGGCGTTGACTTCGGTGAGCACGGCCGTCATCTCGGCGACGGCCCGTTCCGTGAGTGTCCGGACCAGGTCGAGGCGCGAGGGGAAATGGTCATAGACCGTGCGACGGACGACGCCGGCGGTGGAGGCGATCTCGCCCATTCCGGCGTCGGGGTTCTCTCCGAGCAGATCGAGGGCGACGTCGAGGATGCGTTCGCGTGTCTCGTGCATCGAGCGTACGCGGGAGGACTCGGTGGACACGACGCCAGTATTGCACACGAGTGTACAGTGAGATTCACTGTACACCCGTGTGCAGCGGAGAGCCGCGCTGTGCTTCGAAGCTCAGGAGGAGAGAAGAAGGCAATGACCGCACCGACGCCACCTACCTCGACCCTCGTCCGCCCGTTCACCGTCTCGATCCCGGAATCGGAGATCGACGACGTCAAGCAGCGACTGGCCAGAATTTGATGGCCGGATCCGGAAACGGTGGGCGACCGGCCCGAAGGTCACGCTTCCGGTCGCGGTGACCGTCTTCCCGAGGGACATCCCACGCGTGCCGCGCAGCTGGATCGAAGACACCTACAGCAATCTGATCCACTACGGCGAGGCCGACAAGGACGGGCACTTCGCCGCCTTGGAACAGCCCGAGATCCTTGTCAGCGAAATCCGCACCGGCCTGCGCACCCTTCGTTCCTGACGCCAACGCGCTCGAGCTCAGCGGGCAATAAACGAGTCTTCTAAGGTTTTGCCCGTCGGCCTGGCGGATCGTAGGCGGGGGCGGAACGCGGGCGCAGCAGAACCCGGCAGGCGGCCGGCACCGGACCTGCCCGATGATCTACGCCATGGTCATCCGCCGCCGACCGGCGCGGGTAATCGAATCGTCATTCACACCAGACCCGCGACCTGCGACTTCACGATGCACACCGCCCATTGAGACTTTCCCGGTGAGCGCCCGTCGCTCGCTGTGATCGCGATGCTTGCACTGCCGCCCATGCGGGTCCTCAAGTCCGGGCAGGCGTAAGGCCCCTGATAGGAACGATCTTGCGACGGATTGTTCTGACCGAGGGGCCTCACGTGTCGACCAGTGTCACATACACCGCGGTGCTCGATGTGAAGCGGTCCACCGCCGAGCACCTGGCCCGGTTGCTGCGCGATCACCGCATCGCGGCCGGAACCCGCAAGGGCAGGCGTGCGCTGGGCTGCTTCCGCCAGGCGGTGCTCATCCTGCGCTGGTTCATCGACGGCACCCGTCTTTCCCAACTCGCGTGCGACAACGGTCTGTCGGCCTCCACCGCATACCGCTACCTCCACGAGGGGCTGACCGTTCTGGCGGCCGAGGCACCGGACCTCGCCACCGCACTGGAGCGCGCGAAGGCGGCCGGGCTGACACATCTGAACCTCGACGGCACCGTCATCCGCACCGACCGCGTCGCCGCTCCCGGCCCCAACGGCGCAGACCTCTGGTGGTCTGGAAAACACAAGCACCATGGCGGGAACGTGCAGGTCATCGCCACTCCGGACGGCTGGCCGATCTGGGTCTCACCGGTCCGCCCGGGCCGGGAGCACGACACCACCTGTGCCCGCCACCACGGCCTGATCGACGCCCTCAACCGGATCGCCGCCGAACTGAACATGCCGACCCTCGTCGACCTCGGCTACGTGAACGCCGGTGACGGCTTCCGCCCCCCTCACAAGAAGCCCGCCGGTCGCGAACTGACCGAGGCCCAGCAGACCTACAACAAGGTCATCTGCGGCATCCACGGGGTCTGCGAGCGTGCCAACTCCCTGCTCAAGACCACCTTCAAGGCCCTGCGCCGAGTCAGCCTCGACCCCAGCCGCATCACGAAGATCGCCGCCGCAGCCCTCGTCCTCCTCCAGCTCGAGTACGACCGCACCATCTGATCAATCACAGAACGTCATGATCCGCTACTGGCAAAGGCTCACTCATACTCTTTGACTGGCATTACAACGAGGCGAGCCCAGCGTGAGAGGAGGCTCGACGCTCAGTTCGGGATGCAGATTCGCTCGGCGCGGCGGTTGTGTAGGTAGCGATCGGCCTCCTGTGGGGTCAACTCCCTTCCTACTGCTCGGCAGATGGCGTTCACCGCCTGGTCCGGGGTAGGAAGGGCGATGTCGAAGAGCCGCACCGTACTGTCGTCGGCCGCGACTGCCAGCGTCCGGCCTGCACTGGCGAAGGCCAGGTATGTGACGCCGCCCCCCGGGACGGTGAGGGTCTTGCGAATCTGCCCGGTCGGTGCGTCCCACAGACGCACGCCGCCGTCCGAGCCGCCGATGGCGAGAACACGGCCATCCGGACTGAAGGCAAGCGACGATGCACCGCCGGGAACTCTGAACGCGATCGGTGTCTCGTCCAAGGTGTTCTTCCAGATCCGGACCGTGCCGTCGTCGCTGCCGACCGCCAGGGCGAGCCCCTTGGGTGCGAAGGCGATCCACAAGACACGGCCCGGACTGCCCAGCACCGACTTGACTTTCCCCGACTGGAGGTCCCAGATCCGCACCTTACGGCGGTCCGCAGTAACCGCTGCCAGGTACTTACCGTTCGGGCTGAAGGTGACGGGGATGGTGTCGTCGACATCCGGGGCCTCCTCCTCGTCCTTCCCGGTGATGTTCCGGGACGTGCCCGTCCGGACATCCCAGAGGGTCGAGCCGTCGATGGCCAGGGTTGTGCCGTCGGGGCTGTAGACCAAGGTCCTGCCGTTACCGAGAGTCGAAGGGGTGTGGCGTCTCTTGCCGGTGGTCGCGTCCCACAGCCGTGCGCTGTCGCCGTCGCTGCCAACGGCGAGCGTCTGTCCGTCCGGGCTGAAGGCCAGCGCGGTGGCATCGTCCGGTTGGGTGAACTCGACGCGCAGCTTGCCCCGGCCTACGTCGAACAACCGGACGTTGCCCACGTCTGTGAGCGTCTGCGTCGAGACGGCGAGGGTCCGGCCGTCCGTGCTGACCACCATGTCCTGCAGGGACCCGTTGAGTCGGGGCAGTGTCGTCCGTGCCACGCCATCGTCCGGATACCACACGCGCAGAGTTCGGTCGGTGCTGCCGCTGATGAGCGTGTGGTGGCGTGGGTCGAAGGCCAAGGTCGTGACTTCGGAGGTGTGACCGACCAAGGTGGCGCGAGCGGTGCCCTTGTCGACGTCCCACAGACGCACCGTGTGGTCCTCGCCGGCAGTGGCCAGAGTGTGGCCGTCCGGGCTGAAGGCGACAGAGGTCACGCCGGAGGTGTGTCCGCTGAGCCTGGCCAGGGTCTTGCCGGTGTGTGCGTCTCGTATCCGCACAATGCCGAAGATGTCCCCCGTCGCTAGGCGGCTGCCGTCGGGGCTGAATGCCACCGAAAGGCCGTTCGCGTGCCCTGTGAGGTGGTCGCCGGGTGCTGTCTGGAAGCCAGTTCGCTCCTTACCCGTGTGGATGTCCCACAGCCGCACGAAGCCGTCGTCACCTAACTTTGCCAAGGTACGGCCGTCGGGGCTGAAGGCCACGGCATCCGGCTCCGTGTCGTTGGATGCACTGAAGGCAGCCAGCCGTCGGCCCGTGGTCGAACTCCGCAGCTCCACGTCACTGCCTCCTCCGCCGGAGATGGCAACCGTCCGTCCGTCCGGGCTAAGGGCCAGCTGCTGGGCCTGCGTACTCGCCGAGGCGGTGCGGGCCTTGCCCGTCGTGGCATCCCATAGCCGGAGCGCGTTGTCGTAGCCCTGGCCGGGCCCGGAAAGGGTTGCCACCGTCTGCCCGTTCTGGCTGTAGGCCATCGCGAGCAGCGGGTGTGGGGCCATGATTGTCACCCGGAGCTGCCCGGTGGCGCCGTCTCGGATCTGTATGGTCCCGCCCTTCTCCGCCTCGGCGAAGCCGCGCCCGTCCTTGGTGTAGGCGAGGGAAACGACACCGCTGTGGGTGGCGATCCGCCGTCTCAGCGGCAGGTTGGCAGCAGCGTAGAGGCTGGCGACGGCCTGGTCAGAGGTGCTGCTGCGGTAGGCGTGAACGGCGAGGAGTGCGGCGAGGTCGGGATCGGTCTGCAACAGTGCGCCGGACCACGCCGCGATTTCCCGGGACTGCGCCTGCCGCTGCGCGGTGACGGCCTGCTGCTGCAGCCACACGGCGCCCCCAGCCGTGATCAGGGCGATGACGAGCACGCCCGCCAGCAAGGCGTTCAGGCGTCTCAGGCCGCGGACGTTGGCCTGCTGGTGCTGGTAGCTTCGCTCGATGAACGCGGCGATTGCGCCGGGGAGTCCACGCTCGGCCGACCACTCTCGGCCCAGAGCCAGGTCCGTCCCGTGCAGCAGATCGTTGTTGCTCGGAGGCGCGGCACGCAGGAACCAGCGGGCCCATCGGGGCAGTTCACGTACTCGGCGCAGCTGGTCCTGGACATCGGGGTCCCGGGCCTCGAAGTCGCGCCGTTCCGCCCAGCGGGAGTGCTGCTCGCGCACGCGCCGGAGCCAGTCATGGAAGCTGCGGTCGCGGGCTACCCAGTCGCGTAGTTGCGCCCAGTCCTTGATGAGGGCGTCGTGGATCAGTTCGGCAACGGGTTCTCCCGGCTCGTCGGCGGCACCGACAAGGTGCTGGGTGCGAGTGATGACGATCCGGTGGCGGGTCAGCCTGGTCAGGACTTCGTCGAAGGCTTGCCCGGCGGCCGTGTCGGCAGCGCCACCAGCCAGGTCACGCAGAGTGCTCAACGGCATCTGCTGGCGGACGGCGGGGATGCGTCCTGATTCATCCGCGGGCCGTACGAGGGCGGTGAGAATCCGTTCGACGACCGGTCGATGCTCTGCGATCACATCGGCGACCGCAGTGTTACACCAGGTAGTCAGGGCGCCGGTGACCTCGCCGATCGCCTGGTAGGCGCGGTGCGTGAGGGCGCCGTTCTCGCGCCGTCGCCACAGCTGGCTGAGGGTCAGTTCCAGCAGTGGCAGCAGGACCGCTGGAGCCCGACCGGTCGTGGCGCCGACCGAGTCGGCCGCCAGCACATCAGTGACGATGCGTTCCGCCAGACCGTCCTCGAATCGGGCGCCCATCGCATGCGCGGGGCTGGTGATGATGGTTTGCAGGTCCTGCCTGCTCAGGGTCGCCGGGATGTTGACCAGACCGGGCGCGACGGCCTCCAGCAGAGCCGGGGCGGTTGCGGCCATGTGCGGGTAGAAGTCGTCCCGTATGACCAGAACCAGGCTGGCAGCGGTCGGCAATGCCGTCAGCCGCGTCAGCTCGTCGGTGACCGCCTCCACGGTTCCGGGTGATTGAGTGAAGAGCTCTTCGAACTGGTCCACGACCAAGAGAAGATGGTCCCGGCCAGCTTCCGCCTCAAGCCTGAGCTCGGCGGCTGATGGCAACCCGGCCTCGCCCGTACCGGGCAGTCCTGCACGTTCCAGCTCAGCCAGCAGGTCCTGCCCGGGCCGGGCGAGGACCGGGAGCCATCTGTCGCTGTCCGGCAGGCGCCCGTCAGCAAGAGCTGGTAACAAACCGGCTTGGACCACGGAGGACTTGCCCGCCCCGGAGGGGCCGGTCAACAGCACCGCCTTCCGGTGCCCGGCCAAGGCCACGAGCATCTTCTCCACGGCGTCGTCGCGGCCGTGGAACCACCGGGCCTGCTCGGCGGTGAACGCGTCCAGTCCAACGTAGGGGCAAATGTCGCGGAGGGCCAGGTCAGGCAGTGAGCCCGCAAGGGCGTCGGCCGGGGTGGCGTAGGCGATGCCCAACCCCTTGAGGTGATCGTCGGGCGCGGCGATGGCGGTCACCATACCGACCACGAGGCCTGTCAGCTCGTCGACGAGCGGCGCACCGCTGAAGCCCGTGGTCAGGTCGTTCGCGGCGGTCAGCTGGAGTAGTGCGTCGCCGTCGGAGGTCGCGGGCAGGAGGCCGCCTGCCTCGGCCCGGCCGAAGTGTCCGGTGGCCGGCGCCTGGGTGGGGAAGCCGAACGAGAGCACGCGGTGGCCCCTGCTGCTCGCCGCCGAGCCCAGCGGCAGCGGAGAGACGTCCGCAGGTGCCCGGTCGAGCCGCACCACGGCGATGTCCTGACCGTCGGGAGGACTCCACGTCTCGGCCGTGACACGGCCGTGGGCCTCAAGCCTTCCGGCGGCGGCGGGGAACGACAGCCGCACCCGGCCACCTGGCCCGCTGCCCGCGGCGACGACCACGTGCGCGCAGGTCAGGACAGTGTCCTCGGCTGCTAAGAAACCGGCCCCGACCACCCGCCCGTCATCGCCGAGAACCTGGGCGACGCTCGCCGAGAAACCATCGGGTCCTCCGCGGCCGACGCCTGAGTCAAGGGTATCCGTCGAAGTCACGGCGACGTCCTTCAGGAGGGCTGCGCGCCGGGCGCATCCTGCTGCCACAGCACCCGGACCTTCAGGTGGAAGCCCGCCTCGCTCTTGGTAATGACGGCACCGGCCTGCGCCGACAAGTCGACGCCGAACTCGACCTCGATCTCCCCCGGTCCCGCGTGTCTCAGCTGCTCCACAACGGCGCGCGCAGTCTCACGCACCGGGCCCAGAGCCGTCTGAAGGCTCGTCGGCAGGTCGCGGATGGCATCCCCAAGGCGCCCGGCCTGCAGCGGCCCCTCCACCGTGGTGGGCGCCGCCTCGACCAGAACCGTACCGCCACCGTCCAGCGGAATCCGCGCAAGGCTTCGCATCCGGCCATCCCCCGTATCCCTGTGTGCCCTGTGCACTCCGAAACCTGGGCCCGGAGCCAACGGACAGCCACGGTAGCGAAACGCCCGACGGCTCACCACAAGGAACTCAGCCACGGCCGGATCATGACCGGTGCGGCGCCACTGTCCGCTCCATTTCGACGTGCAGTTGCTCGGCCAGCCGGCGCGCGACCCGGTCGGCGACAGTGAGTTCCTTGGCCTGATCGACGCCCTCAGCCACCTCGCCGCCACCTTGGATGTCCCGACCCTGACCGACCTGGGTTACGAGAACGCCGGCCCTGGTTTCCGCCACCCGGTCAAAAGGCCCGGGGCGGCGAACTTGCCGAGCACCAGCAGGCGTTCAACAGGGTCATCCGGGGCGTGCACGGCATCGCCGAACGTGCCGCGGCCCTGCTCAAGGTCACCTTCAAGGCTTTGTCGCAGGGTCAGCCTCGACCCCGCAGCCATCACCCGGATCGCCCGCGCTGCTCTCGTCCTGCTCCAGCCCGAACACGGGTGTACCACCTGATGAAGATCACGATCCGTCACGAGAAGTTACCGAGAAGACCTCATTGTGCCTTGCCGCTGGGCGAGTGCGGTTTGCCCTTGCCGCTCGTGGACACGTGGCTGCCGCAGTTCCGGCAGCGCCGGATCCGCTGCCCGTGGGCGTCTGTGTCGGGTGCGCCGGCGTGGCGGGCGACGTGGCCGGCGACCTGGTGAGCTTCGCCGCTCACCTGCGGCAGCTCGCCCACACCGTCAACCACGCCGCTCCGTGGAGCGTGCGGCATGCGTCAAAGCCCCCTTTCAACCTCATGGCGACGACCCTCGACCCCGGAGCGGTCCTGGCGGGGCTGGGGGCCTCGGCGTGCCGGTGCTGCGTTCGCTGATGAGTTGACGCCGGCGCCTGCGCTGTCGCGCGCTGGCGTGCACAGCCACCCGCAGGAGGACCAAGAGCTGGAGGAGCTCAGCACCGAAGGCCTGCTGAACGGGCTCTCCACGAGTAGTAGTCAGTACCTGTGGGTCGCTTGCTTCGCGAAGCGCGGATCCTGTCCCCAGGGGGCTCGGATCCCAGGTACTTCAGGGGCGGTGGCGCTCGCGTTGCAGGGCGGTGCGTTGCTGCGCTTCCAGGATGCGTTGACCACGAGCCCGGAGTGCGGAGCCGTGTCCCCGCGGTTGCCACCATCGATGCACCCGGGCGGGCGTTCGATCCAGTGCGTTGGTGTACTCGGTGATGAGTTCACGATCTCCTGCAGCCTTGAAGGCTGCGAGCAGAAGGTGTTCGCCGGACAAGTAGGGATGCCGACGGCATCGAGCCTCGTGCTCAGCGTTGCTGAGCAAATCCTTGAGGGACGTGCTCGCGGGCAGCCTCTCGGCGACGGATCTGTATCCGAGTTTGTCCAAGACGTCGGGAAGTTGGGAGTTGTCGGACAGCACTGCTCGGAGACGACGTGTCGCGCCCAGGGTCACGGTGCCAGGGTAAACGAGCGCCCGTTGCCCCGCACGGAACGGTCTCCAGTGTTCGGTTGAGGTGGTTCATGCAGCGGGGCTCTCAAAACGTTCGACGAGCTGGCCGCGTTCAAAGCGGGCACCTGCCCGGACGAGGGTGACGAGATGGGGTGCGTTCACGGCCCGCCACCGCTGCTGGGCGGACTCCACGAGCTTGAAGACCATGGCCAGGGCGGCCGTGCGTGAGAAACTTCGCGCCGTAGAGCTGGGCGAGCGTCTTGATCGCCGCCTGCGCGTGCTGTTTGCCCTCGGCGTTGTAGATGCCCTGGATCGCTTTCTTCGCGCCCGGCTGCGCGGACTTCGGCATGGCGTCGAGCACATTTGCTGTCGCTGGCGAGATGAACCTTTGTACTCAGGCCGCCGCGGGAGCGTCCGAGCCCGTGATCGTCTGGTTCCGCGCGGTACGAAGCCCCCTTTTTCTCGCCCCAGCGGCATGCTGATGGGCCCGGCAGACAGTGGAGTCCACCGACACGGTCCAGCCGATGTCGTCACTCTCATCGGTCGCTGCCAGAACTGCGGCGAGGATCCGTTCCCAGGTGCTGTCGATGGCCCACCTGACCAATCGCTTGTGAACGGTCTGGAACGATCCGAGCTCGTCCGGCAGGTCGCGCCAAGGCGAGCAGGTTCGATACTTCCACGCGACGGCCTCCAGGGTGCGGCGGTGATCAGCCCATCGCCGCCCGCGGACTGGATCGGCCGGCATCAGCGGCTCGATCCGGACCGACATCGCATCAGTGATCACTAATCGGACAGACACATCCGATCAACTGACCAGCCCATATAAGAGTCACGCCCTAACAGTCGTCGGGCAACATCACCGGTGTGTGCGCGGGAGGGGTATGACGCCCGACCGCATTCCTGTCTGACAACTGCCGTTCAGAGCGCGCGGCGCAGGGCGTGTGCCAGGTCCGCGGCCGTGGTGACGGTGAGACGGGGCGTGTCGACGAGGGTGTTGTCGATGAGGTCGGCGAGCCGGGGCGGGAGCGTGGCCAGCCGGTCGCGCACGGCCACGGGCGGCTCGCGCAGGACGACGGCGACGGGGTCGACGCCCGCCGGGAAGTCCCGCGGCGGCGATCCGGTGAGCATCCAGTACAGGCATGCGGTCACCGCCCACAGGTCGACCTCGGGCCGGGCGTACTTGAAGTCGATCACCTGTCCGCGCGGCATGAAGGCCAGGCTGCCGCCCATCGCGCCGGTCAGGGTGTGCCCGGACAGGCCGGCGCTGTCGAACGCCTTGGCCAGGCCGAAGTCCGCGATCTTCACGGTCGCGTCGTCCCGGGCCCCGGTGAGCAGGAGGTTCTGCGGTTTGATGTCGCGGTGGACCAGGCCGCGTCTGACGGTGAGGGTCCCGTCGAGCAGTCGTACGGGCACCTCGGCCGTGTGCGCGTAGTGCAGTCCGCGCAGCACCTGGAGGGTCACCCCCACCGCCTGGCCGAGGTCCAGTCTGCCGCCGGCCCGGGCCACCAGGTCGGCCACGCTTCCCAGCCGGCAGAACTCGCTCGTGAAATAGAAGGTGTTGCCGTGTGCGCCGCCGCTGCGAAAAGCCACGACATTGGGGTGCCGCAGCGCCCGGGTGCAGGCGAACTCCCGCAGGAAGCCGTCGCGGGCCGCGGGGTCGACGGCGCCGTGGGCCAACAGAGTTTTCAGGGCCAGGAGTTCGCCCGTGCTCTCGTCCCGGACGAGGTGGACCACGCCCTGCCCGCCACGGCCGAGTTCCTGTAGCACCCGGTGGCCGCGGATGGGGGCGAGGGCCGGCTCGCCGGTCTCCGCGGCGTCGAGGAGTGTGTGCGTCGCCTCGACCGGGTCCCGCGCGGCACCCTCCGCGAGCTCCGCCGTACCGTTCTCGGGCTCTGCTGTCCCGACCCGGATGCGTAACACCGTGTCGCCGACGCGGAGTTCGTCGCCTTCGGCCAGATCCCGCACGGCCGGCCCCGGGGGCAGCCGTCGGCCGTTGACGTAGGTGCCGTTGCTGCTGCCCAGGTCCTGCACCCGCACCCGCGGAGGATCGACGTCGAGCAGGCAGTGGTGCCGGGACACCTTCCGGTCGTCGCCGGCAGGCCGGATGCGGCATTCGCCCGCCCGGCCGACCAGGCAGGTGGTGCGCCGAGTGAAGATGTACGGTCCGGCGGCGGATCCGTCGCCGGGGACCAGCGTTACCGAGTACGCCACGGCATCCGAGGCCTACGGCGCTTCGCGCGCGGTTGCGCTACGGCGCCGGGTTCCCAGGTGAATTCCCAGTCCAGTTCCCAGCCGCGCACAGTGGCGTCGTAGTCCCCGGACATCAGGGTGCGGCCGTCCTCGCTGAGGGCGAGGGCGTGCACGGTACCGCGGTGTCCGGTCAGTGTGCGCAGCAGTTCGCCGGTGTCCAGGTCCACCACGTCGATCCGCTGGGTGATGGTGCCGAGGACGGCGAACCGCCCGTCGGCGGTGAGCGCGAGCGCGGTGGGCAGGTGCTCGGTGGGGATCTTCCGCTGCACACGGCCGGTGGCGAGGTCGAACACGATGAGCGCCCCGGCGGTCGCCACGACCGCCCGGCCGCCGACGGGTGCGATCGCCAGCAGGCTGGCGTTGCTCGTGTCGGCCACCCCGTAGAGTCGTTTGCCTGTGAGGGTACGGACGGCCGTCACCCCGAAGGGGCCGTACTCCAGCAGCGTCCCGCCGTCCGGGGTGATCTCCAGGGCCGTCTGGGGCGGCACTCCGCTACGGGTCCACAGCCGCTCGCCCGACTCCAGGTCCCAACCGCAGACTTCGTCCCCGCGTATTGCGGAGGCCAGGTCCAGGCCGGCGTGTGTGTCCTCGCGTGACGCCGCGTACCGGCCGTCCGAGCTGAGCGCGACCGCGGCCACGGGGCCGCGGTGGGCCCGAAGGGCCTGCCAGGAGGCATGGAGGGTGCGCTGCTCCCCGTCGAACCCCAGGTCCCAGCTGCACAGAATCCCGGTGTCGTCGCCTGTGAGCAGCCGGTCCGCGGCTGACGCGTACACCAGGGTCTCGACGGTTCCGGCGTCGTCCGGACCTGTCAGGTCCCATGCCCTGTCGTCGACGAGGTCGAGCAGCGCCACCTGCCCGTTCCTGCCGTGGATGACGGTCGCCTGGTCGCCGCAGACCAGGGTGAGGGTGCGCGCCACCGGCAACGGCCAGTCGAGTTCCCGGTCGAGACGGCCGCTCGCCGCGTTCCACAGGTCGATCTCCCCCGTCCACCGGCCGGTGACGAGAAAATCTCCGTCCCTGCTGACGGCCAGGGCCGGCGGCTGGGTGAAGTGCCGGTGTCCGTCGAGATCGAACAGTTGATAGCCGCTGCGCAGTCCCGACCGGCGCCCATGCCGGCCCACCGCCGCCCAGGCCTCGCGCAGGTCGGGATGGCGTCCGAAGCCGGGTACGGCCTCCGCAGCCCGTAGTCGGGCGGCGCTCTCCTCGTACCGGCCCTCGTCGAAGAGGTGCAGCGCCTGCTCCATGGCGGTGTCGAACGCCCGCGTGCCGTCGGACAGTTCGTCGGCGCCCTTGGGCCGGGCGTAGAGCCAGGGGGCACGGTAGCCGGGTGCGGGCAGCGGCAGCACGCTGATCACCTTCTGCGAGCCCGCGACGGCGAACCTCCCGTCCGCGCTGATGGCGACGGTGTGGGAGTAACGGGTGTCCGCGTCGGCATTGCCGTGGACGCCCTGCGGCCCGTCCCCGCCCTCGGGCCCGTTGTCGTATGTGCGCAGGCACCGGCCCGTAGCCGGTTCGAGTACGCGCAGCGGCTGCGAACTTCCCACCACTGCCAGGGAGCCGCCCGGTGCGAGGGCGATGGCATGGTGAATGACGCGCAGGGAGTGTGGCGACCGTGCTACGACGCGGTCCCTTCGGGCGTCCCAGAGCACCATGTTCCCGCTGTCCCAGACCTGGAGTGCATAGCGTGCGTCGGCCGAGAGCGCACACCAGTTGACGTGCACGCCCCATGCTCCGTAGCCCTGTTCGTCCAGCGGCGGGGTCAGTGCCGCATGGCGTCGTCCGTCGGTGACGTTCCAGGCGCAGACCCGCTGGTCGCTGGGGCTGTGGGCCGGGGTGGACAGCGCGAAGGCACCGTCGGCGGTCATGGTCACCGCCGCAACCGGGGCGCTGTGGGCCGCCACGCGGTGCAGCGGCGCTCCGGTTCGAACGTCCCAGAACCGGAGCGTGCCGTCCGCATGGCCGGTGGCGCCCGTGGATCCGTCGCCGCTGAGGGCGACCGCCGTGGGGGCATCGGTGCCGCTGCCGTCGGCGCCGATTTCCGGCGGCAGAGGTATCGGGGTCCCATGGGTGAGGTCCCATGCTTCCAGCGGCGCCTGTTTGCGGAGGATCAGCCCGGTGCGGCCCGCGGCGCAGACGGCGGTGGCGACGACCTCGGCACCGGCCGCGGTCAGTTCGCGCAGACAGCGGCCCCTTTCCGTATCCCACACGCGGACGCCGCCGTCACTGTCACCGGACAGCACCAGAGCGCCGTCCGCGGTCACCGCCACGGCGGTGACGTAGGCGCCGTGGCCGGTCAGCCGCGCCGTGGTCGGCGCGGGCCGTTCCGCCAGTACGGCCAGTGCCTCGACGGTGTCGGCCGCCACGGGTGCTTCGTGCTCGTCGTGTTCCTCGGACGGGCGGCCCTCTCGGCGCGTGGTCCTGTGCAGTGACTCGGCGGCCCGCTTCCGGTCGTCCTGTTCCAGGTGGATGAATCCCCGCAACCGGTCGGCGAGTTGCGGGGCCCCGCCGAAGACACGCCCGCCCTCGATGTCCGAGAGCACCTCCAGGTCGGTTCTGCGACCCGAACGCCACAGGTGCAGGCCGTAGTTGTAGCGTGCGGCCAGATGGTGCGGATCGACGTCGGCCGCCTGCCGCCACAGGTCCTCGGCCGCTTCCGTACGCCCCAGGTCGAGCAGGGACAGCGCCTGGTTGGACAGTCCGTCGGCGAGCAGCGCGACGCCTCGCGGTGCACGGCGCGGAAACGGCGTGCCGGTCACGTCGGCGTACACCTCGGCCAGGACCTGGGCGGCTTCGTCGAGTTCGGCCGGCCGTGCCTCGGCGTTGGGCATGAAGCACTGGCGCAGCAGTCCCGCGACCGCCGGGGGTACGGCGGGCACGCGGGGGTCGGCCGGGCCGGCCTCCAGCAGTACTTCGAGGGCTTCCGCGGCGGCCTGGCCGTGCTGGGTCGGGCGGCGACCGGTGAACATCTCCAGCACGGTCAGCGCCCAGGACCACACATCGGTCGCGTGCGTCAGCCGGACCTCCCGGCCGGCGGCGGCGAGCGCCTGCTCCGGGGAGCAGTAGGCGGGGGTCATACCGCCGAAGGTGACGCCGGTGTCCGTGGCGTCGGCCGGGTCCGCGGGGCGCGCTCCGGCCAGCCCGAAGTCGGTGACTTTGGCGGTGCCGTCCGGTTCGAGCATGACATTGGCGGGCTTGACGTCCTGGTGGACGAGGCCGCTGTCGTGCGCGTGCTGCAGGCCCCACGCGGTCTGCACGGCGATGTCCAGCACCCGGCCGACCGCGGTGTGCGGGCCGCCCTCGTAGAGCCGGCCGCCGGCAACGGCCTCGGCCAGGCTGCCGCCGTCGACCCATTCGGCGAACACCCTCGGCCGGCCGTCGATCGTGCGTACATAGGCGCAGTTGACGGTGTGCGGGTGGAGGCCGAGTCCCACCCAGGTGCCCGCCTCGGCCTCGAACCGGCTTCTGCCTTCCGGCGAGGCGACCAGTTCCGGGCGGGGCGTCTTGACCGCAAGGTCCACGTTCCAGCCCTTGTGGCGTACTCGGTGGACCAGGCCCATGCCTCCGCTGTGAACGACGTCGAGCACCTCGTACAGATCGAGGACGATGTCGCCGGGCTGCCAGACCTCCGGTGTCATCGACGCGCCGTCAGTCGGCGAGGGCTACGTACAGGGGGCTGCCGAGCAGCAGCCGCATATCGGGCCTGGGGTCGAGTTCGGGGTAGGGGCTGGGGCCGGCCAGCAGACGCCGGGCGACGAACTCCACGGGCTGCCGGGGACCGCGCAGCAGCCGTCCGGCGGTGTGTACCCAGGCCAGGGACGGCTGTTCGGCCGGTATCTCGACGCCGTCGGCGGCGAACGCCGTGGCGAGACCGGTCAGGAGCGTCGGTACCGAGGACGGTGCGAACTCCTGGGCCTGCGGTGCGCTCGCGCCGATCACATGGCTGCCGGCGCCGCCGAGTCCGAGGACCGTCCGGTCGGTCCGGCCGCCGAAGTACACCAGTGGCCCGCCGTTCCCGCCGGGCAGGGACCCCCACTGCATGGGGAGGGTGCCACGGAAGTACGGTCCCGGTTCGTCCACCGATCCGGTCTGCCCGGACTCCTCCAGGTGGCGCAGGACCCGCTCCAGCTTGGCCGCACGGTCGGGCGCAGGGGCCTCGACGCTGCGCTTGATGCTGAACAGTTTGACGCTCAGGCCTGCTTCGGTGGTACTCCGGCGACCGAACGCGGGGTCGATCTGGGAGAGCAGCATGTCGACTTTGGCGTCGCTGATGTACAGGTAGTACCGCACCGTCACGGTTCGACGATATCGCGCCGCCACCTCACGAGTCCCATGGTGGGCCGAACTCGCGTCAGCCTTTGTCCGTACCGCTCAGTGCGTCTGTGATCATGCGGGTGGGCCGACGCCGCCGGCAGCTCACGAACGGAGTACGCCGCCAGCCTGAGCAAAAGCCGCCGCACCGACAGCGAGCCGAACAGACCTCGGCCCTCCGACTGACGCCGGCAGTGCGCCGGGCGGCGTGGGGCGCCCGGCACGGCGCGAACGGCGGAGCAGGGCACGCGCGGGGCTACTCGGTGAAGGCGCTCATTGCGCGGTCAAGCAGCACGGCCATGGGGACAGTTCGCAGACACCCAGCCCGCCGTAGCGGCATCCGCGCAGGCGAGGGCGGCAGCGACCAGGGCGGTCGGCCTGGGTTCCTCCGGCCGGTCGGGGCCGGCCCCCAGTCGCCGTGCGAGCTCCGGGACCAACATCTCCTGCCGGCCCAGCTGCTTCTCGAAGTGCCGGGCGCGCAGTGACGGCGTATCCACCACTCTGGAGATGCCCTGCTTTCCTGTGCTGATTCGTGTCCTGAGAACAACAGTCATCGCGGGTAGCAGGGCATCTCCAGGGTGGATCTAGGCTTAGTGGGCCATCACGGGCTCGCCCTCGGACGGCTCCAGAGCCCGGTTCGGGATCAGGAACGCGGCGATCACCGCGCCGGCCACGAAGAACCCGGAGCCCCACGCCAGGGTGGCCGTGTAGCCCTCGACCCCGGCCTGCGCCGCGGCCAGCGCGCTGGGCTTGTGCGAAGCCAGGTAGTCGGTCGCGGCCGACGAGGCAACGGTGGTCAGCAGCGCCGTACTGATCGAGCCGCCCACCTGCTGACCGGTGTTGATCAGCGCCGAGGCGACACCCGAGTCCTCGTGGTGCAGGCCTGAGGTCGCCCCCTGGAACGCGGTGGTCATCACCGCGCCGATGCCGAGACCCATCAGGATCATGCCGGGCATGATGTGGGCGGCGTAGGTGCTGTCCAACTCGATCTGGGTCAGCATGGCCATACCGACTGCGGCGACCAGGAAGCCGGCGGTGATCACGATCTTCGGGCCGACCCTGGGCAGCACCAGCACAGGCATGGTGGTCGACGAGGCGACGACGGCCGCGACCATCGGCAGGTACACCAGACCGGTCTTGATCGGCGAGTAGCCGAGGCTGGCCGCGAAGTAGTAGGTCAGGAACAGGAAGATCGAGAACATCCCCATGCCGATGACGAACACCGCCATGAACGAACCACCGCGGGTCCGGTCCAGCACGACGCGCAGCGGCAGCAGCGGATGCGCCACCCTGGTCTCCAGCCAGACGAACACCACGAGCAGCACCGCGCCGACGATCATGGAGCCGAGGGCGACCGGGTCGGTCCAGCTGGTGGACTCGACGTGCGCGAACCCGTAGACGACGGCGAACAGCGCGGCACTCACCACGAGGATGCCAGGAATGTCGAGTTTGGGCTTCTTGGTGATCGCGGGCTTGGCCAGCAGCAGCAAGGCACCGATCAGGGCGGGGACCGCGAAGACGACGTTCACGTACATCACCCAGCGCCACGACGCCCATTCGGTGAGCATGCCGCCGACCAGCAGCCCGACCGCGCCGCCCGCCCCGCCCAACGACGGACGCGGCCCCGAAACCTGCCAGGCCGATCACGAAGAGGGTACGTCGGCCCAACAGGTCACCCAGTCGGCCGCCGAGCAGCAGCAGGCTGCCGAACGCCAGCGCGTAACCCGTGATGACCCACTGCCGGCTGCCGTCGCTGAAGCCGAGATCCTGCTGCGCCTCGGGCAGCGCGATGTTCACGACGGTCGCGTCGAGCATGACCATGAGCTGTGCCATGCCTATGACGACCAGCACCCACCAGCGCACGGCATGTGAGCCGCGAAGGCCCGAGTCTTTCTTCCCGGAGGCGGGCGCCTCGCGGTCGATGCTGGTACTCATTTTCTTCCCTTGCTTGGTGGGCATGACTGAAAGCCGTCTGGAATCTGATTGGTTTCCTCGCCGGTGAAGGTGAGGGTGGTGGGTGGGGATTTCAGCCCTGGAGGGCCGCGTCGGTGTCCGCGATGGCCAGCTTCTTGTTGATGTCAATGCCGGCCAGTGCGCCGGCCGCTGCGGAGGCCCCGACCTGGGCGACCGGATCGGTGACGTTGCCGGCCACCCACACACCCGGCACCTCGGTGGTGCCGTCCGGGCCGGAGGCGAAAGTGCGGCCCACATTCGGCAGGTCCCGCACCGGCAGGCCCAGTCCGTCCAGGCCCTGTGTTCGGGCCTGCATCTGCGGGACGACCGCAAGGACGCGGCGGGCCACGACCTGGCCGTCGGCCAGGCGCACCCCGGCGAGGGCACCGTCGGTGTCGTTGACGACCTCGGTGACCGGGGTGTCGATGACGCGGATGCCGCGGGCGGCGAAGCGGGCGCGGCTGTCCTCGTCCAGGTCGGTGCCGTGGGTGAAGTAGGTCAGGTCCTCAGTCAGCTGCCGGAACAACAACGCGGGGCCGATGGAGGCCGGGCCGGTGGCGAGGATACCGATGGGCTCGTCGCGCACCTCCCAGCCGTGGCAGTACGGGCAGTGCACCACACTGTGCCCCCAGTGCTCGGCGAGCCCGGGCACCTCCGGCAGCACATCCGTGAGGCCGGTGGCCACCAGGATGCGGCGGGCGGTGATGCTGCGGCCGTCGGCCAGGGTGACGGTGAACCGAAGGTCCCCGTCCGCCGACGGGGCGGCGGACTCGGCCGAGACCACCTCTCCGAACACGACGCGTCCGCCGTACTGGCGCACCTGCTCCCGGCCCCGTCGAAGGATCTCGGGCGGCGGGGTGCCGTCCAGGGCGATGAGGCCGTGCACGGCCTCCGCGGGCGCGTTGCGCGGGGAGCCGCTGTCGATCACGACGACCGAGCGGCGGGAGCGAGCGAGGATCAGTGCACCGTTCAGCCCCGCGGCGCCCCCGCCGATCACCACCGCGTCGACGGTCCCCTCGGCCAGTGCGTCGCTCGCGTACGCAGGAGTGGTCACAGCCATGGCCTCCTGCTTTTCCTTGTCAGTCATGGTTCGGTCGGCCCTTCGAGTTCTGGGTGGTTGCAGATGGGCAGCTGTTCAGGAGGCCCAGGAAGTGGTCGGCGACCGTCGTGGGCTGTTGTGGAGAGTCCGGCCCCGGTTTGCTTGGGACGTTCGTGATGTAGAGATCCGGTACGGCGATGAAACCCGCCGCCGCCAGGATCGCGAGGATCAGACCGTGCCTTGCCGGCCCTTGAAGGCGTCGCAAGGCCGGGCGGCGTGGAGGAGTTCAAAGGCATGGGTTGCCGTCAATCGCGCCAGGCGTGCACGCAGCCTGTCCGTGGGCTCAGGACCGTTGTGTACTGGACTGTCAGAAACCTAGATGGTTCTGTACTGAGTTGTCAAGTGCGACAGGTCGGCCCTCGCTCACCGCGATGATGCCCGGAATGTCGAGTTTGGACTTCTAGGTGATCACGGGCTTTGCCAGCAGCAAGGCACCGATCAGGGCGGGGTCGCGAAGGCGGCGTTCACGTGCCGTCACTCACCGCCACGACGCCCATTCGGTGAGCGTGCCGCCGAGCAGCAGCCCAAACCGCTCGATGGATTCGGGTCCGTAGATGCCGGCGAAGTCTTCGCCGAGGCGAACAGCAGAAGACCGCAGTGCCACGCTCTGATCGAGACTCAGCGTGGACCAGGTAGGGGCCGGCTTGATGCGGCATCTCTCTGAGTTGGAAGGTTGCATGTCATGCCGAAGGAGGTGGATCCCGAGCTGAGGGCCCGAGTCGTCCGGCCGGTGCTGTAGCACCGTGCCGAGTACCCGACCGAAGACCGCGGCGGTGCTGACGGTGCCAATGTGGCGGTCCTACCCGAGCAGGCGGCGCCGGCGGCGATGCCCCTCATCGGAGGGGGGCGGTCCGGCAAGACCGCCGCTGATGGGCCACCAGCCCACTTCACTCCCGACGATGCCTCTGACCAGGTCGGACACGGTGCTGGAGTGGCAAGGGTCAGGTCGTGATCAGCTCCGGTGGTACCGGCAGTGTCATGAGGCGGAGCAGTTCAGCGACTTTGGTGTCGAGTTGTGCTCCGACCTCGGCGATGCGGGGATCGCCGAAGCTGGCGAATTTGCTCGACGGCTGGTCGATGCTGATCTGTACGGGGCCGGAGGCGGTCTCGTAGATCGCGGTGCGCAGTGGGGCGTACAGGATGGTGCCGGGGTCGTGTCGGAACATGGTTTCCGCGATGACGTTGTTGCCCATCATGTAGGTGACGGCGCGGTGTTGATGTCCCGACAGTCGCATCACCGGCATGGGGTCCAGCGTCCAGTAGATGGCAAACGAATGAGGTGTGTGTGCGGCGATGTAGGCCTGCAACGCCGCGAGGTCGCCTGTGCCGGCCACCTCGGCGAGTTCGGCGAAGTCGATGGCGGGTACCAGCGATTCGTAGCGCCGGCGGACGTTGTCGAAGGTGTCCTCGGTGTCGATGACAAGGAGGTTGACGAGGTGGGGGACGGCCTGAGTCATGGGGTTTCCTCATCTCTGGACGGGGATGGGCGGGGGGTGCCGGTCGTTTTGCTCAGGCGGCGTCGAGCAGGATGCGTGCCATGTCGTCGGGGCGCTCCAGTGCGGAGAAGTGGCCTGTGCGGGGCACGGTGATGCGGTGGACGTCGGTCAGCGCGTTGGCCACGCGGTCTCGCTCGGCGGGCCGGGACCAGTCGTTTTCGCTGTAGACGAGGGTGACGGGTGCCGACACGCGCGGGTAGCGCTCGCGGGCCCGGTCGAATCCCCTGAGGCTGCGGAAGATCCCTCGGGACACCTTGGCGTAGCCCTTGCGGCGGCCGCTTCTCAGTAGCTCGGTGATGAAGTCCTCGGGCAGCTTGGTCTTGTCGACGTAGCCGCCCTGCAGAATGGCCCGGAAGATGGGCCGCGGCTCGAGGGGGGCGAAGAGGGGGCCCAGCACGGGCATCCGCACGCTGGAGATGATGACGCGGGAGAGCCAGTTTCCCCGCTCCCCGCCCTGGGGGTAGTCGTAGCTGTTGAACGCCACGACCCGGCTGACGCGGTCCTTCAGGTCGATCGATGCCGACAGGGACAGGGCGCCCCCGAGCGATTCGCCCGACAGGGTGACGTCGTGGAGGTCCAGTCCGCGGACGAATTCGACGACCGCGGCCCGCAGTTGCGGCTCCTCGTACTGTGCGCCGGGGACGATGTCGGACCATCCCATCCCGGGCAGATCCAGCGCGTAGACCGTGTAGTGGTCCCACAGCAGCGGGATCACGCGCTGGAAGTAGTCGAGCTGGCCGCGCACGGTGTGCATCAGCACGAGGGCGGGGCCGGTGCCCACGGTGTAGTAGCGCAGCCGCGAGCCGTCGGCCCTGGTGAGGAACCGCACCTCGCCCCGGCCGTTGCTCCAGGTTCTCGCGTATGCCGCGTCGGGAGACTCGTTGCGTTCCATGCTTCTGTCCTTTCAGGCGAGGAGAATGCCGCAATACGGGCATTCTCCATATTTCGTTGGCCTGTGAAGTTGATCAGAGTTTGGACACTCGGTATGAAGAACCGCGCATTCTTGAACTAGGAGTCAAAACCAGGGTGCAAAGAGGTGCGGTCGCCCGAAGTGTCCTGTCTCAGAGGCCCGCGAGGGCCGTGTCGGTGATTCCGTGGAGCGTCGGCCGGTCGCACGGCTTGGCCATGACCCGCAGCCCGGCGCGGGTGTTCTGCAAGAGCAGCGCCTGCGCTCTGGAGTCGACGTCCTAGCCGACGTCACCGTCCCGCTGCCCCTGCCGGATGCGGGCGGCGAAGAACTCGATCATGCGAGACGGGTCAGCTCGTCGTCGCGGCCGATGAGTGAAGTGCCGAACAGGTTCTGCGGCACAGATGGATCCTGACATCCACCACTGACAGCCCTGGTCGGCCGAGCTCAGCGCAGCGTGTCCGCCAGTTCGCCGGCACGCGCCCCGCCGGTCCCGGCGTGGGCTGGTCGGCAGGGTGGGCGTCCGGGGGAGCCAGGGCCGGACCGGACTCGTACAGCTCGGACGTCTCGAAGTTCCAGAACCAGGTCTCGCCCGGCTCGTAACTGCGGATCACCGGGTGGCCGGTGTCCCGGAAGTGGGCGGTGGCGTGCTTGGCGGGTGAGTCGTCGCAGCAGCCGATGTGGCCGCACTGGGCGCAGCGCCGCAGATGGAACCACCAGCCGCCGTCGGCGTCGCATTCGACGCAGCCGGCCCCGCTGGGCGGGACGCTGGGGTCGATGCCGGTGTCCTTGGTCATGACGGCTCCTGGGCCGGGTCGGGGACGGTATCGGGCTCGGTGTCGGGGTCGGTGGCGGTGAGGGGGAGCAGCACCTGGAAGCGGGTGTCGCCGGGTACGGACTCGACTTTCAGGTCGCCGTGGTGCTTGTTGACGACGATCCGCCAGGAAATGTCGAGCCCCAGCCCCGTGCCCTCGCCCACCGGCTTGGTGGTGAAGAACGGGTCGAAGATCCGGCCGCGGATCTCGGCCGGTACTCCCGGGCCCGTGTCGCGGAACTCCACCAGCAGCCGGTCGTGCACCACAGCGGTGCGTACGGTCAACGTCCCTTCGCCGCCGGCGCTCTTGATGGCGAAGACGGCGTTGTCGATCAGGTTGGTCCACACCTGGTTCAGTTCGGCCGGGTAGGCCGGAATCCTCGGCACCGAACGGTCGTATTCCTGCACGACCTTGACCTGGGGACCGATCTTGCCCGACAGCATCAGCAGCGTGCTGTCGAGGAGTTCGTGGACATCGGCGACCTGGTAGGGCGCGCGGTCCAGCTGCGAGTACTGCTTGGCGGCGTCGACGAGGTGCGAGATGCGGGTGGTGGAGTCCTCGATCTCGGACATCAACAGCTCGGTCTCGACCGTGTAGGTGAGGCACTCGATGGCGCTCTGCAGGATTTCCTGCTCGTCGACGGCCGCCGCGATCTGCTCCAGCCACTCGACGTCGAGACCGCCTTGCACGAAGGTCGGCGCGATCTGCCAGCCGTTCTGGACGCCGTGGTCGTCGAGCCAGTCGGCGAGTTCGTCCTCCCGGTCGGACGCTTCGAGCGGGCGCAGTGCCGGCGCCTTGGAGACCCGCTCGGCCGTGCGCTCCTGGAGGTCGACCAGGGCCTTCAGGGCGTCGCCGTGGTAAGGGCCCGAGGCGATGGCGCTGAGTTTGTTGCGCATGTGCGCGGCCCGGTCCCTGAGCGACGAGGTGGCCCGTACGGCGGCCGCGGCCGGGTTGTTGAGCTCATGGGTGAGACCCGCGGACAACGAGCCCAGCGCCAGGAGCCGTTCGCGCTGCCCGACGGCCCGCTGAAAGGTCTGCGCACCGAGGAAGAGCCCCTCCAGGAGATGGACCGCCATCGGAAACCACTCGTGCATGAAGTTCGCGAACGAATCGGCGGGCAGCACGAAGAACCGCGTCGGCTCCGACACCCGCACCGAGTTCATGTACCGCTGCGGTTTCCCGTCCCCGACGTACGCCATCACGGCCCCCGCGTACACCCCTGGCTGGGACGTGCGGCTCACCTCGATGTCGTCGCTGCCCACCCGGCGTGACATGACGACCGTGCCATCGATCATCACGTAGAAGCAGGCCGCCGGGTCACCTTCGGTGAACACCGGCCCCGGATCGAACAGTTCGACCCGTCCCTCGCTGCACAGCCTGCCGATCTGCTCGGCGCTGAGCTTCTCGAACAGGAACAGCGAACTGATCTCCGCCGCGTTGCACGGCATCAACTGCCCGCTCATGACTGCTCCAGGTACCGGTGGACGAGCATCACGGCCATGGCTCCCTCTCCGACGGCGGACGCGACCCGCTTGGCGGACTCCGCGCGCGCGTCCCCGGCGACGAACACGCCGGGGATGTTGGTCTCCAGGTGGTACGGCGGCCGGTCCAGCTCCCAGTCCGCCGGTGGCCGCCCGTCGGCGGTCAGATCGGGCCCGGCGAGGATGAATCCGCGCTCGTCCCGCAACACGGTGCCCTCCAGCCAGTCGGTCAGCGGGGCCGCGCCGATGAACACGAACAGCCACTGCGCGTCGACGAGTTCGGTCTGACCGCTCGTCGTGTCGCGCAACGTCAGCTGTTCCAGGTGGCCGTCGCCGTGCGCGGCCCCGACGACCGTGTGGGCCCGCACCGAGATGTTCGGCGACTGGGCGATCTGCTGGATCAGATAGTGCGACATCGACGCGGTGAGGTCCGCTCCGCGCATCAGCAGCGTGACCGACTTGGCGCCCCTGGACAGGTACATCGCCGCCTGCCCGGCCGAGTTGGCGCCGCCGGCGATGTACACGTCGTGGCCCTGGCAGGCGGCGGCCTCGGTGAGCGCGGACCCGTAGAACACCCCGCGGCCCGACAACTCGTCGGCAC
This sequence comes from Streptomyces sp., assembly GCF_019510245.1. Classification (GTDB taxonomy): domain Bacteria; phylum Actinomycetota; class Actinomycetes; order Streptomycetales; family Streptomycetaceae; genus Streptomyces. The sequence goes on from NZ_JAEKKT010000134.1 coordinate 60,316, forward strand.
CCGGCGCCTCCAGCTGCCGGTACGATACACCGGTCGCCAGGATCACGCTGTGCGCCGCGATCTGCGACCCGTCCGAGAAGCGCACGGTGCGGGCCGCCCCGTTGATCTCCAGACCCGACACCTCACGCGCGGTGAGGATCTCGGCCCCGAACTTCGCCGCCTGCCGCCGGGCCCGGTCGGTGAGCTGGGCGCCGGACACCCCGTCCGGGAAGCCCAGATAGTTCTCGATCCGCGAACTCTGCCCGGCCTGCCCGCCGGTCGCCGACCGCTCCACGAGCACCGTACGCAGCCCCTCCGAGGCCCCGTACACGGCCGCGCCCAGCCCGGCCGGCCCGCCGCCGATGACGACCAGGTCGTAGAAGTCGGCCGTGGGTGTCGTCGCCAGCCCCACGTGCGCGGCCAGCTCGGGCACCTCCGGCTCGACGAGCGCCGTACCGTCCGCCGTGATCACCACCGGCAGCCGCTGCCCGTCCTGGCCCGCGGCCGCGAGCAGCCGCTGCCCCTCGGGTTCCTCGGTGGAGTACCAGCGGTACGGCACCTGGTTGCGGGCCAGGAACTCCCGTACGTCCGAGGAGCGCGCCGACCACCGGTGACCGACGACCTTGGTGCTCGGCACCGGCCGGAAGTCACTGCACCGCCACGCCTCCAGCAGGTCGTCGAGCACCGGGTAGAGCTTCTCCTCCGGCGGGTCCCACGGCTTGAGGAGGTAGTGGTCGAGGTCGACGACGTTGATCGCGTCGATCGCCGCGTTCGAGTCCGCGTACGCGGTCAGCAGCACGCGCCGGGCACCCGGATACACGTCCAGGGCCTGTTCGAGGAACTCGATGCCGTTCATCTGCGGCATCCGGTAGTCGGCCAGGATCACCGCGACCAGATCACCGCGCAGCTTCAGCTCCCGCAGCGCCTCCAGCGCGGACTCGCCGGACTCCGCGCGCACGATCCGGTAGGACTTGCCGTAGCGCCGCCGCAGGTCACGGGCGACGGCCCGGGAGACCCCCGGGTCGTCGTCCACGGTCATGATGACGGTCCGCGGAGCGTCCGCTGCCTGTGCCATAGGTACCCCACCCCGAGTGATCGGATCACCGGTCGACGCCGGCTCGGTGCCGCGCCGCCCTTCAGTCATGTTCGATCGCCCTGCTTCGCTCCGGTCTGCCAACTCCGTCGCGAGCAGAGCACGCAGAACTCGTTGCCCTCTGGGTCCACCAGTGTGGTCCAGGACTGCTCTCCCCGGCCGATGTCCGCGTGCCGCGCCCACCGGCAGCCGGTCGGCCGCGCGCCGCCCATCCCGGTGGTCTCGCCGCGAGGGTCGAGTGATCCGCTACTCGGCCCACGCCGCGATCCGTTCCGCGATCGCCTCGGGGGCCTCGATGTGCAGGAAGTGACCGACGTCGGGGACGACCTCCATCGCGTGCGGGGCGGCGAACCGATGTCGGTCGTCGACCTTCGGGGGGAGGATGCAGTCGTCGTCGGCACCGTGGAGGTGCAGCAGGGGTACCTCGATCGGCTGAGACAGGCGGCGCGCCGCCCTGAGCATGCCGGGTCGCATCATCTCCCGGTAGTACTTGATGGGCGCGGGCATGCTCGCCCGCAGGTGCTCGTGCAGCTCCGCCTGGACAGCTGCATCGAGCGAGAGGCCGGGCGACCACTGGCGCCAGAGGCGGTCGATGAGGGCAAGATCGCGGGCGGTGGCCATCCAGCCGCTTCCCGGCAGTTGAAAGAGCCCCATGTACCAGCTCCGGCGTAGCTGAGCGGGGCGCGGCCGGCTTATGAACGTGAGTGGGTGAGGGATTGCGAGCGCGACTGCGCGTTCGATCCGTTCCGGCGCAGTGACGCAGGCGTCGTATGTGATCATGGCGCCCCAGTCGTGGCCGACCAACTCCACGGCTCGCCCGGGAGACCAGCGGTCGATCAGCGCGAGCACGTCGCTGGTGAGGGATGCGAAGTCGAACGGCCCCGCAGTCGGGGACGGCGCGTAACCGCGAAGCCAGGGTGCGACGACGTGACGGCCGCGTCTTCCGAGCTCGGCGAGGAAGGGTTTCGCGGTCGGCGGATGGTCCGGGAAGCCGTGCAGGACGAGCGTCGGTCGACCATCGGGATCACCACCCTGCAGCGCGTGAAAGGTGCCGTGTGACAGGTCGAAGGTGACGTGTTCGAACTTCATGTGTGTCAGCCTTCTCCAAGAGCGGTCGCACGACAGATGCCGATGCTGGCTTCGGTGTCTGTGGTGGTGGACATGTGCGTCTCCTCGCGCGCCGGGTGTACTGCGGGGTCAGCCGGCCAGTCGGTTGAGCTTGCGGAGTTCTTTGTCGAAGGTGCGCGAGGGCACGAACCGGCGCAGGAGGCTGACGCGTCTGGCCATCGGGCCGGCGGGGTACCGGAGCTTGGGCTGGGAGTCGGTGGCGGCCTTGACGATCACCTTCGCGACAACGGCCGGGTCGTCGGCGGTGCGCAGGGCCGTGGCCAGCACGTCTCGGGAGACCTCCCGTTGCGCGGCGTAGACCGGCAGGGGCGAGTCGGGCCCCATGCTGCTCGCCTCGAAACTCGTGCTGGTGTAGGCCGGCTCGACCAGCAGAATCCGGACGCCGTGCTCGCGAAGCTCGTGGTCGACGGACTCGGAGTAGCCCTCGACCGCATGCTTGGTAGCGGCGTAGACGGCCATGAAGGGCGCTGGGACCCGACCCATCATCGAGGAGACGTTGACCACGCGGCCACTGCCCTGGGCGCGCATGTGGGGCAACACCGCGTTTGTCATCCGGATCACGCCGAAGACGTTGATGTCGAAGACGTCCTTGGCCTGGTTGATCGAGCTTTCCTCGCCGGCGCCCACCGCGCCCACGCCTGCGTTGTTGACCAGGACGTCGATCCGGCCGAACCGCTCGATCACCTCCTCGGCCAGGGAGCGGACCGACTCGTCGCCGGCCACGTCGAGATCGAGGAACGTCACTCCGGCGAGCGGCTCGGCGTTCGCCGCGTTGCGGCTCGTGCCGACCACCGCGAAGCCGGCGCCCACCAGGGCGAGCGCCGCCGCCCGCCCGATCCCGGAGGAGGCGCCCGTCACGAGGGCCACTCGGGGAGCTGTCTGCATGCTGGCTCCTTTGGTTGTGGGCATGACTTCGTCGGGCGCTGTGCGGGGTCGGGTGTGCTGAGGTAGACACGGTCCGCACCGGTCCTGCATGCCCGGACCAAGCCTGTCCGGTGAGCTCAGGACGGTTGTGTACTGAATAGTCGGAAACCTAGATAGTTCTGTACTGAGTTGTCAAGCGCGGCGGGTCGGCTTTACCTTCGGTGTATGGCGAGACCACGAAGCTTCGACCGCGACCACGTCCTCCATGCCGCCGAGCGGCAGTTCCGCGCCTCGGGCTACAACGGCACGAGCGTCGACGACATCAGCGCCGCCACCGGCATGGGCCGCGGCAGCCTCTATGCCGCGTTCGACGGCAAGCACGGCGTGCTGCTGGAGGCGATGGCCGGCTACTTCGCCCGGCTGGGGCAGGGTCCGCGGAAGATGCTCGACGGACCGGACGAGGGTGCCCTGGAACGACTGCACGCGTACTTGCTCCGCGCCGTCCACGGGGTGCCGCTCGCCGCCGACGTACCCCCCGCCTCTGACCGGGCGGGGGCGGCCTGCTTCGCCGCCAAGATGGCCCTGGAGATCGGCGCCTCCGACCCCGAGGTGAAACGCCTGGCCAACGAGTGCTTCTCCGTGGTCGCGACGGCGGTGGCCGAGTGTGTGCGAGCGGCGCAGCGCAACGGCGACATCGACCCCGACGCGGATCCCGACGACCTCGCGTACCTGCTGCTGACCATCATCCGCGGGAGCGATGTCGTGGGCGCGTACGGCCACAGCCCCGACCGCCTGACCTCGGTTGCGGAGAGTGCGTTCGCCCTGCTGCCTCGCCCGCGTCGCACCTGAGAAGGGCACGGCCGGCCGCGTTGCACAGGCATCCGATGCGGTCGGCCCACCTCGACGCCGCGGAGACATGGCCCGCAGGTTTACGCGCCGCCGGGCGGTCGTCCGGGCGGTTGGCGAAGAACTGCGCCCGCATCCAGCCGAGTTGCTCCACCGCATGCGCGGTGCCGCCGGGCTTGAACTGCACGGTCAGTCGCCGAACGCCTCGCCACCAGCAGACGGTGGTACTTCGGCCGCAGCCTGGAGGCACGTGGCAGCTACAGAAACTCCGACCAATCGATCACGGACTCCTGCCGGTGTCACACCCCGACTGGCCTTGACCGCGGTCGGGTCCGCTCGGCAGCCTCACCGAACGCTCAACCATTCCGCAGGTTCGCATAGCCGCGTTCGCCAGTACTCGACCAGCCGGTTCAGCTCCTCGTGAGCTGTGGGTTGACATCACGGCTGATGATCACCTCAACCAGGTGGTCGAGGAGGATGAGAGCGAGCCGGTCGTGCGCTTGGTCGCCTGCATCGGCGCATCGTCGGATCTCGGCGATTCGACCGCAAGCCAGTTCCACTCGTGGGCTGCGCAGTGTCGGGCTCCCACCGGTCCAGGCGAGGTCAGCGGCGACGGACCACCGTGCAGCGGGCCACCTGCACACCCCTGCGCTTGGGCGCGCGGGTGATCCGGCGGACGCCGTAGGTGTCGCCGGACTGCGCATGGACCTGATCGATCAGCGGCATGAGCTGCTCGTCGCGCAGCCGGCGGGCCGACTTCGGTCGCTTCTCGCGCGCGTAGTACTCCGACTCGGACAGCCCCGGCACCCGGCAGGCCAACCCGGTCCCGAGGTCCTTGTCCCTGAGGTGCTCGATCACCTGGTCGGCCCCGTCCGGGGACGGTCGAGTTCCGCCGCAAAAAACGCGCTCGTGGCCTTCAGGATCTCGTTCGCCCGCCTCAACTACGCGTTTACCCGGCGAAGTTGCCTCAGTTCTTCCTGTTCGGGGCTGGTCAGCCGGTCGTCGCGTTCACCGGTGTCCGCCTCGGCTTGGCGGGCCCAGCCGCGCAGGGCCTCCTTGTGGATGCCCAGGTCCTTCGCGACGTGCCCGATCGGACGACCGGTGGTGCGGACCTCGCGGACGGTTCGCTCGCGGAGCTCGTCCTGCTTCATGGACTTCACGAAACGGGGTGCAGCTCACCGCAGGTGGGTTATCGGGGGCCGACACCGGGGGAGCCGGGTTGGTGTGCCAAGCGGTGTGATCAGTGCGCGTGGTTGGGGGTCAGCGGAGGGTTGGCGTTGCTGGCGAGGGTGTGGGCGAAGTCCGGCCACCAGGCACCGGCGGGCGGATCCTCGACGCCGCCGTACTCGGGGTCTCCCGGTCCGGCCGTGCCGCGGTGGCAGGTGCCGTCGGACTGGCCGATGGTCTTCACGTACAGGTACGCGTCGGCCAAGGGGACGCCGGTTTGCGTCGTGGGGCGGTTGCCGACTCCGCGGCCCGGGGCGTTGCACCAGGGTTCGTCGTCGGTGTACTTGCCGGGCGGGGCGGTCCATGCACCCCGTCCGTTTCGGCTGGTGTCCAGGACGTAGTGGGTGAGCAGGTCGGTACGAGGTGTGCCGACGTTGCTGTCGTACCAGGCGTCGGTCCAGTGCCAGGTCGAAGGGTCGTCGAACTCGACCGCGTCCCCCGGGAGCCCGTCGTTGGGGGCAGCCGAGGAGTAGTACTGGCTGGCACACTGGTCGGCCCGCCCAGCGGGGTCAAGGGATTCCGTGGCGTACCAGACGCATGTGGACACCCATGTGCCATAGCGGTTGAGCTGGTCGGTCGGCTGGTAGTTCGAGATGTTGAGGGCGAATCCCTGCGCCTGTCGCAGGCCCGCGTCGATCAGTCGGCCGGTGATCTCACCGACGGGCTGCCATTTGCTGTTGCCGGCGTCAAGGTAGACGGAGGTCGCCGGGTCGGCTTCCAGGGTGCCGACGGCCGATCTGACCTCGGCGATACGGGCGGTGGTGAGCGAACCTGTCGGGTCGGTGTCCGGGCCGCAGTCCTTGGGGAGCAGCGCGAGTGAGTCCGGTTCGACGATGACGACGGCCTTGTAGGTGCCGATGGCTCTGGCGACAGCCTTCACCCAGGCGTCGTAGGCGGCCGAGTCGGCCGCGCCGCCGGCCGAATAGGAGCCGCAGTCGCGACCAGGAACGTCGTACAGGACCAGCAGTGGGACGGAGCGGGTCGCCTTCGCGGCCCGGACTATGCCTCGGACGCGATCGCCGACTTGTTGGGGGGTTCCGTCGGTCAGCCAGACCGCCTCGGGCCAGCTGGCGAGTTCGGCCATGTTGCGCGCGTCGGCCAGATGGCCGGCCCGCAGGTCGGAGAGGGCCTGGTGAGCGGCTTCGCTGTGTGGATCGACGTAGAAGCGTGTGCCGCTGCCCAGGGTTCGGCTCGGTGCTGGTCCGGGGGTGGCTTGGGCGCCGGGGGTGAGGCCCGTCACCACGAGAGCCGCCGCACAGGCCGCAAGGGCCAGTCGGCGGAGCGCTCTGCCATTGATCATGGGGTGGAGTCTCCCTTTCAGTACGTAGGTGTGGGTGTGCCGGGCGACTGCACCGACGGAGCCTCGAATCTCACGGCTCTCCGCCATCGGTGCACGGTTGGGAGCGCTTCCAGGTTGGTGATGATTGAGTGCACGAGAGCCCGTGTCAAGACTGAAGTGGATGATGTATACGGCTGCATGAGGAACGAAGGCGTGCGGTCGCGTCGTCTCACCTTTGCATTCACGCGCTGAACTCGGTGACCGGCAACGTCCGGCTCGGCACTGCCTTCAGTTCAATCGAGCTCACTCATCGAAGCGATCGGCCCGTCCTTGTTCAACAGTTGAAGTCGGCGCTATTGACAGGAAGTTACGGCGCTGTCATGTTCACCGTCATCGGAGCGAAGTGCCACCTTTGCTGGAAGCGCTTCCAAAATGCATTCACGGCCGAGCAACGGAGCTCACCATGCCAGCTGGTCTCTTCACGTCGGTCCGCAGCGCGGTCACGTTGGTGACGGCGTGCCTGCTGCTGCCCTTCTCCGCTCACCCGGCGCATGCCAGTTCCTGGGGGAGTCCCCAGACCGTCAACTCGTGGAATGTCATCAACGGGAGGTGGACCGCCAACAACGAGCTGGAGACGTACACGCCGAACTGCGTCTGGTACGACGGCGGCACCCTGATGATCAAGACATACAAGGCCGCCGACGGGACGTACTACTCGGGTCGCGTGGAGTCGAAGGCGCTCTACGGCTACGGCACCTACAGCTTCACCGCGAACATGCCCGACGGACGCGGGCTGCTCCCGGCGGTGTGGGCGGCCTACCTGAACCCGTGGCTGCCCGAGTTCGACGCCGCCGAGATCGTCGGTCAGAACAACCACACCGTGTACCAGACACTTCACGACCAGAACAACGGGCAGACCCAGTACTCGAAGAACAACTCCTCGGGGTGGACGAACGCGTTCCACACGTATTCGTTCACGTGGTGGCCCGACCACGTCGACTTCGCGGTGGACGGCACCATCACGGGCTCGAAGCCCTACACCACGCCGGCCGGCACCGGCATGCACTTCATCGTCGACACGGCGGTGGGAGGCGACTGGCCGGGCAATCCGGACAACTCGACCTGGGCAACGGCGGACGGCGCCCGCTACCTGAAGGTCTCCTCGATCACGTACACGCCGTACTACCCGTGACCTGACCGGCGGCCATCCTCCGGGATGGCCGCCGCCCGTGCGGGATCCCGCGAGGGTGGTCCGCACGGTCAGGCGCTGGAACGCACCACCAGATGAGACGGCAGCAGCAGGGGAGTGGGGTCTGCGCCCTCGATGACACCGACCAGCATGCGGGCCATCTCCCGTCCCAGGGCACGGACCGGCTGGTGAACGGTGGTCAGCGGCGGGTGTGCGATCTGCGCCACAGGGAGATCGTCGAAGCCCACGACGGCGACGTCGTGCGGAACCGAGCGGCCGCCTGCGCGCAGTGCACGCAGGGCCCCCGCCGCCATGTTGTCGTTCGCTGCGAACACTGCGTCCACGGCGGGATGTTTCTCGAGCAGCCTGGCCATGGCCACGGCCCCGCTGGGCTCGTTGAAGTCCCCGGCCTCGGGGGCGTGCGGCCTCCTCCCGGCGAGCAGCAGCGCTTCCCGGTACCCCTGGTAGCGTGCACGGCCCACCTCCGTGTCCAGAGGCCCGCAGATGGTGGCGATGTCGGTGCGTCCGCCGGCGAGCAGATGCTCGGTAGCGCGCCGTGCGCCGGCGACGTTGTCTATGTCCACGTACCAGCGCGGGTCGGCGCCTCCGGGGCGTCCGCCGAAGACGACCGGCAGCTCCGTCTCCGCTGCCAGGTGTGCCAGGGGGTCGTCGGCGTGCAGCGCCATCATCATCACGCCGTCCACGCCTCGGGACCGCAGCAGGTCCCCGACCCGCTTTCGGGCCCGGTCGGAGGCGGCCAGGCAGAGCATGAGATGCAGGTCGGCCTCTTCGAGGACACTGGAGACTCCGGCGATGACCTGTCCGAAGAAGGGGTCCGCGAGCACTGAGGGATCGTGCTGCGAGATGACGAGAGCCGCTGCTCCCGCCTGGCGCGTGGCCAGCGCCCTGGCCTTGGGGTTCGGCACGTATCCAAGTTCCCGTACGGCCCGCTCTACCGCCTCGCGTTTGGCGCGGCTGACATGCGGAGCGTTGTTGAGTGCCCGGGACGCGACGGAGCGGGAGACCTCGGCGAGCGCGGCCACCTCGTCGAGCGTCGGCCGTCCCGACCGCGAGACCTCATTCATCACTTGCCCCTTCATGTCACCGCGTACGTGGAAGCCCTTCCATTCTGGTCTGCTCCGTCCTCCCACGCTTCTCTGCCATGCCTCCCGACTTCCCCTGCATGCACTGTCTCTACGCTACGAGGGGGTGCGCCACGAGGCGTTGTGATCCGCGTGCGGGTGACTGAGCGGCCTGAGACAAGACCGCATCCTCAACGAAGCAGCCGAACGCGCCGACCCGCTCAGGCTGATGCGTCTCTCTGGCATCACCGAGCAGACCGCCATGCGCTACGTCACCGCCGTCCACCCCGAACGAACCGCCAAGCTGCCCAGGTAGCCTGCCTGGTTCAGCCCTGGAGGGTGGCGAGCCAGTCGGTCAGCAGGCGGTTGACCTCGTCAGGGCGCTCCTGCTGGATCCAGTGGCCGCAGGTGTCCAAGAGGTGGGAGGCCGACAGGCCGGGGAGGGTGGTGGGGTAGGCGTCGATGGCGTCGGACATCCAGGTGGTGGAGGCGTCCAGGGCGCCGCCCATGAACAGGGACGGCTGCTTGATCGGGGCTCCGCGGTGCGGGGCGAGGTCTTCCCAGTCGCGGTCCATATTGCGGTAACGGTTGAGGGCGCCGGTCAGGCCGGTGCGCTCGAACTCCCCAGCGTAGACGTCGAGGTCGTCCTTGCTCAGCCAGGCCGGGAGGACCCCTACGGGGAAGCGGTCGCGCAGCCGGCCGCCGGCGCGGGCGACGAAGTGGGGGTCGGGCTCGCCCTGGGCGGGCATGGTGTCGGCGGACAAGGCCGCGTAGAAGCCCGCGAGCCAGCCCCGGACGTCGGGCTCGATCTCCGCCTCGGCCCGGCCGGGCTTCTGAAAGTAGGAGACGTAGAACTCCTGCTCGGGGCTGCCGATCTGGCCGAAGATGTCGGTCGGGCGCGGGCCGCCGGGCGGCGCGTAGGGGACGCTCAGCAGGCCGACGGCACGGAAGACCTCGGGGCGGAGCAGGGCCGAGGCGGAGGCAATGTTGGCGCCCCAGTCATGGCCGACCACCACCGCGCTGTCCTCGCTGAGGGCACGCACGACGGCGACGTTGTCCTCCACCAAGTCGAGCATCCGGTAGGCGTCGGTCGCCTCCGGCTTGGAGGAACGGCCGTAGCCGCGCACATCGATCGCCACCGCCCGGTAGCCGGCCGCGGCGAGGGCCGGGAGCTGGCGGCGCCAGGAGTACCAGGACTCGGGGAAACCGTGGACGAGTAGGACCAGCGGGCCGGCGCCCTGCTCGACCAGGTGCAGGCGCCCGGCCGGGGCCTCGACGGTGCGGTGGCGGAGCTCGGCGGTCGGCTCGGGCTGCATGGGCTTCTCCTCGATTCACGGGCGGACGCGGCTACCCATCGATCATGCGGCGCGGCACCCGTCCGACGCGATCAGCCTTGCCCTTCTGGCAAACTCGCAGGACAGAGCAGTGGAGCGGCACGGCAAGAAGGAGCGGGAGAGGTGGCAGTCGACGACGTGGACGGCACGCTGGCAGCGATGGGGCCCCGGTTGCGGGCCGCGCGCGAGCACCACAGCGCGACACTCGCCGGTGTCAGCTGCGCGACCGGCATCTCGACCAGCACGCTGTCCCGGATCGAGACCGGCCGGCGCAAGCCCACCCTGGAGGTGCTGCTGCAGCTGTCGAAGGAGTACGGCGTCTCCCTGGACGAACTGGCCGGCACCGCGCCCGCCCCCGCGGCCGAGCCGCACGCTACGGCGCCGCTGAGCTTCGGGGATGACAAGGCGGTGCTGCCGTTGACCCGGTACGTCGGCGGCCTGCACGCCCACAAGCACGTCCTGCCCGCTGTCGAGGGTCCGCCCGCGCGGCCGCGGCAGGTCTCCCACGAGGGCTACGAGTGGCTGTGCGTCCTGTACGGGCGGCTGTCGCTCGCGCTCGGAGACCAACACCTCGTCCTGACTGCCGGGGACGTTGCCGAGTTCGACACCCGCACCCCGCATGGGGTGGTGAACGCCGGCTCCGGCGGGCCTGTTGAGTACCTGATTATGTTCGGGCCCCAGGGCGAGCGCCTACGGCTGCGCACCTCTCCGTCAGTTGGCCGCGGGAACCGCCAACCGAATCGCGCCCAGGCCGGCCGCGAAGCGCAGCCGTAGGATCCGGAACCCATTCCGACAAGACAGCGAAACCGCGACTTGCGTGCAGGTTCGCCGCCAAGGGCCGCCCAGATTCCTGGAACTCGCGCGCTACTCGTTGTTGCATGCCCAAGTCGGCCATCCCGCGGTCTGCGGCGGCAGACTTGTTTGAGGCGATGGCGGTGGGGGTCTCGCCGCGGGTTCGCACCACGAGCGCGGTTGTGGTGAAGCCCAGGGCCGTGAAGGCGGCGGTGGTCAGGAAGGCGGCGGTGGTCAGGAAGGCGGCGGGGGCACCGGGGACGAATTGGCCCGGCACGGCCCCGATGGAGTAGACGGACACGATGACGGCCAGGCCGATCGCGCCGCCGAGTTGCTGGGTGGTCTGGAGCAGACCGGAGGCTGACCCGGCGTGCTCGGGCTCGAAGCCGCCGACGACCAGGGAGGCGGCGGGTATGAAGGTCAGCCCGGTTGCGACGCCGTTGAGCAGGAGCGGAGCCGAGGACCAACTCCGCTCGCTGCTGTGCGAGTACTACCCCGCCGCCCTGGACGCCTTCGCCGGATGGGCCAACGGCCTGTGCCGCCCCGAAGCACGCGAACTGCTCAAGCTCGCCCCCACCCCGAGCCAGGCCGCCCGGCTCACCCGCGCCCGGCTCCGGTCGGCCCTCGAACGCGCCGGCCGCAGCCGCGGCATCGAAGCCGAGGCCGACCGGCTCCGCGAGTTCTTCCGCGGCGACTACGCGAGCCAGCCGCGGCTGATCGAGGACGCGCTCGGCAAGCAGGCCTTCGCTCTCCTACGCCAGTTGGAAGCCGCGTGCCTTGCTGCTGACGAACTCGCCGAGGCGGTCGAGGAGTCCTCTGTCCAACACCTCGGCGACCCGGCCGCGGTCACTGCGGTGGTGGACGCCCTCGGTACTGCGATACACCATGACCAGCACGGCATCACGCGATCAGCGCTGAAGGCGCTGGCGGCGTTCGGCCGGGCAGCGGCCGGCGCACGGGACACGATCCGGTCGCTGACCACCGCCGGCGACGCACACTCACGCCCCGCCGCCGTCACCGCCCTGTGGGCCGTGGGCGGTGACCTGGCCGAGGTCATGCCGCTTCTGCTGGGCCTCCTCGACGACCGCATCACCTTCCGCATCGACGACGCGGCGGATCTGCTCGGCGAGATAGGCCCGCCCGCATCCGCCGCCCTGCCGCGCCTGCGCAACCTCCTGACGCACGACATGGGTGCGGGTGCACTGCGCGGCGGCGCTCTGGGAGATCGGCGGCGAGGCGGAGGCACCGTCCGTCTTGAACGCCCTGCTGCAGTCCATGGCCAAGAACCCCGCGACGGCCAACCACGTCGTCGGCTGCCTGGACCGCATGGGCCCTCTCGCAGCACCGGCACTGCCCCTGCTCCGCGAGCAGCTGGCCCTGCCCCGGCGCGGCGGCAGGTTCCAGAGCACCGACCACGACGAGGCACTCCAGCGGGTCGGCCGTACCCTCATCGCCCGCCTCGCCACTCCCGACGAGTTCGCCACCCCCGTCGCCGGCTGACTCATCTCACACCGCCGTAAGGAGAGACATGTCCTTTCCCGAGTTTCCGCAGCCGGCGCCCGGTGAGGTGCTGTTCGTCTGCACGTGCTACGAGGACGGCAGGGCCCTGTGGGGCGGGCTCCTCGACGAGATCGCAGCCCGCCGGGAAGACGACGGGCTCGTCCTCGAGGGCAGCGGCGTGCGGCTGCGCATGGTCGAGGACAGCGCGTGGGACCACCTGCACGGGGGAAACATCCCGGCGCTTGTTCCCGGCAGCAGTCCCGTGCCGCCGGTCGCCGTTATGGCGGACATCCCGGTGGTGTACGGCGGGGACGGCCCACTGCTGGTGGACCTGGCGGCGATACCCGGCCGCGGCGTCCGGATCCCGTCGACCCGGCTCGGCGAGATCCTCGCCGACCTGCTGGGCGGCGCACTCGCCTTCGACGACCTGGTGCGCGACATGGACCGGTACGGCATGTACCAGGGCGACGGCGGCCGGCCGGCTTTCCCCACGCCCGCGTCGGCACCGCCGCGCCGGTCCTTCCCGCCTCTTCCCTCCACCGGCGCGGCCCTGCTGGTGCGCACTTGCTTCGACGACGAGGCCGGCTGGCAGGCCCTGCTCGGCGAACTGGGCGGGACGGACCCAGACGGCTGGGTCGGCGCGGATCTGGACTTGGACGAGATCGACGTGGAGCACTTCCCGTTGACGGCGCTGGTCGTCGACAACTCTGCCTTCGAAGGCCTCCAGCCGGGCCAGGTCCCGGTGCTCGTCCCGCCCGACGAGCACACCACGCTGGTCGCGCTCGCCGACGCCCGGACCTTTACCGAGCCTGAACTACCTCTGACTGTCGTCGACCTGTACGACAGCCCAGGACGGCAGGCCGTCCTTCCCTGCCGCGAGGTCGGATCCATGGCGTGCAACCTGGAGATCGCCAACATGGACTTCTACGAGTTCGTCGCCGAGGACCAAAGGTCCTGCCAACATAGTGCGGTTCACTACGGAGACGAAGGCTGGCAGGCTCTACAGCCGCATCCCCGACCGCCGCGAGCCTACGGGCCGGCCGATCCACCCCGGAGGTAGACCGCGATAACGCCCGAACCCGAACCTGCCGAGAACGGCCCCGCCGCGGCCTCCACGGGCCACCCCGCGTCCCTGACGCGCGCGGCGCTGGCCGAGCGTGGCTTCGTCGGTTTCGTGCCCTTCGCCGACCTCCCGCACAGCACCGTCCCTGCCGGGGAGGGCATCTACGCGTAGGAGGGGCGGCCGAGGCTTGGAGGAGTTCGTCAGCGAGGCCTCCGGCACCACTGCGTAGCTTCTGGCACTACGAGTACCTCGGTTACCAGTTCAACGTGAACTGCACACGCACACAAGGACCAAGGGTTTCCAGTGCCCTCCGCCGCCCCGCTCCGTGGGATGTTGAGCACGTGCAAGGACTGCTCCTTGTACGCCACCAGCGGGGAGAGTCGTACTCAGACCGTGGCCGAGCGGACTTCGAACCGCTGTTGCTGACGGCCCCAGTTCCCAGCGGGACTGGGCGGTGCGAGGCAGGGAGGGTCTCGGCGAGCACCGTGCCTGGCGGATCCAGTGGCGACGAGGTACGACAAGCTCGCCGTCCGCTACGAAGCGACCGTGCTGATCGCGGATCCCGAGCGGTACGGCCCATGGGAGACGGTGTACAGCCGTGCTGCGCGCCCGCCGGGTCAGCGCGGTTCTGGAAGGGGCCTCGGCAGGCGCGTCGAACACTTCGAATATGGCCCAGGACCACCTGGAACTGTGGGGAGTCACCGAGCTGTCCGGCGGGTCAGCCCGCCCCGGGAGTGTCCGAGCCCGTGGCCGTCGGGCTCGACGAAGACGCCACCGGGCGGCTCGACCCAAGAGCGGGAGCTGTGTGGGCCTACCGATGTCTCTTGCTGTTCTCGACCACGGATGGCGGGAACTCGCGCATCAGCGACTGGAGGAACACGGCCTCTTCCTTGACTGCGGGACCGGTTCGAGGCGGCCCGCGGGCTGCCTGGTGCGCTGTTCGCCCCGGACTCCGAGCCGGTTCCCCAGGTGACGGCGGAGAGTCTGCCGTTCGTGCGGGTCGAGCTTGCCCCGGCTCGGGCCGGGCCGTCCGCGCACCTCGAGGGGCTGATCATCTGGGACCTCTCGGTGGACTCGCCCATCGCGCCCACCAGCATGGGGCGGGAACGAGACATGCGGGGGCCGGTTCCGCCGCTCGCCGGGTGATCTGCGCACTGTGTGATACAGCCTCTGACCTGCGTTGATCCTGTGCTCGATAAATCTACGTGTGGGTATTGCCACACAGTGGGCGCCTGGGGATCCCGCTAGGGTCTGTCCACTGCCTACAAATTCACCGGAGGGGCCATGGCGTTCGGCTGGATCGACGAACAGGCGGAGCAGCGCCGCCGCGCCGGACTCGTACGGACCCTGCGCCCCCGCCCCGCCGACTCGCCGCTGCTGGACCTCGCGAGCAACGACTACCTGGGCCTCGCCCACCACCCGGAGGTCGCCGAGGGCGCGGCCGAGGCGGCCCGGACCTGGGGCGGCGGCTCCACCGGCTCCCGGCTGGTGACCGGTACGACGGAGCTCCACACCGAGCTGGAGCGGGAACTGGCCGATTTCTGCGGGTTCGAAGCCGCCCTGGTCTTCTCCTCCGGCTATGCCGCCAACCTCGCCGCCGTCACCACGCTCGGCCCGCACGGCTCCCTGATCGTCTCCGACGCCCTCAACCACGCCTCCCTGATCGACGGCTGCCGGCTGGCCCGGGGCGCCGCCCAGGTCGTCGGGCACGCCGATCCGGACGCCGTGCGCAAGGCCCTCGGGACGCACGAGGGGCCCGCCGTGGTCGTCTCCGACACGGTGTTCTCCGTCGACGGTGACGCGGCGCCGCTGGCCGCGCTGGCAAAGGCGTGCCGTGAGCACGGCGCCGGGCTGCTCGTCGACGACGCCCACGGGCTCGGGGTCCTCGGGGACGGCGGGCGAGGCGCGCCGTACGCGGCCGGGCTCTCCGGCGCCGACGACGTGGTGGTCACGGCGACCCTGTCGAAGTCGCTGGGCAGTCAGGGCGGGGTCGTGCTGGGCCCGGCCCGGGTGATCGACCACCTGGTCAACGCGGCCCGGACCTTCATCTTCGACACCGGTCTGGCCCCCGCCGCGGCAGGGGCGGCGCTGGCGGCCCTGCGGCTGCTGCGCCGCGAGCCCGGGCGGGCGGCGCGGGCCCGCGAGGTGGCCGCGGAACTGCACGCACGGCTGACCGCCGCGGGTCTGGAAGCGGTACGTCCGGACGCCGCGGTGGTCTCCGTGCGGGCCCCGTCCCCGGAGCAGGCCGTGCAGTGGGCGGCCGACTGCCGGACGGCAGGCCTGGCCGTGGGCTGTTTCCGTCCGCCGTCGGTGCCGGACGGCATCTCACGGCTCAGGCTGACCGCCCGTGCGGACCTCTCCGGGGCCGAGATCGAACGCGCTGTACGTGTGATCGGCAAGACACGACCATGAGTCGGCGTGACACGGTCGGGCCTGGCTCGCGAGCGGATACGGAGTCGGGAACGGATGGTGTGCGAGTCTGATCGGTTTCATTCACATCTGATCAGACTCTTCGGGGCTGATCAGTCGGCGAGTGCCGCCATGAACCCTGCCCAGCTCTCGGGGGAGAAGAGCAGCGCGGGTCCGGCCGGAGCCTTGGAGTCGCGCACGGCGAGCAGTCCGGCCCAGGGGCCGGAGCGCGGCCGTGCCGTCTCCACGCAGTTGTTGGCTCCGGTGCTGTAGCTGCTGCGCAGCCACCGCAGTCCGTGCAGATCAGCACTTGAAGGTACGTTCCGAGGCAGTGCAGTCATGGTGCCTCCTTACGCGCCGTCAGCTATTGCGGCGATGTAATCCAACGAGTCCTCGGGGGAAAGGGCGTGGATCCGGAGCGTGTTGAAGGCCTCCGTGTAGGCCTGGAGGTCTTCTTTCCGCTCCAGGTAGAGGCTACTCGTCAACTGGTCGATAACAACCACGTCCAGATCAGAAGTGCTCGGAAATGAGAAGATTACGAAAGGTCCGGTGATGCCGATATGCGCCCCCGCTGCGAACGGCAGTACCTGGAGCCGTACTTGGGGCAGCCGGGCCGCCTCCATCAGCCGCTCCAGCTGCCGCGCCATCACACCGGGACCCCCCACCTCCCGGCGCAGCACCGCCTCGTCCAGGACCGCGCTCAGCTTCAGCGGCGGATCGTTGCGCAGCACGTCCTGCCTGGCCAGGCGCACCTCCACCAGGGTGTCCAGGGAGTCGTCGGCGCGCCCGTCCATGGCCGCCCGGGTCACCGCACGCGCGTATTCGGGGGTCTGCAGCAGTCCCGGCACGACCAGGGTCTCCAGCGTGCGCATCGTGCCTGCCTGTGACTCCAGACTGATGAAATCGCGGTAGGCGGGCGGCAGGACCCCACGATAGGCGTGCCACCAGTGGTGCCGTCCCGCAGTGTCCTCCGACCCCGCCAACACCAGCAGCAACTCGCGCAGTTGCCCCTCGGCCACGCCGTAGGCGTCCAGGAGTAACCGCACATCGGCCGGTTTCACACCGCTGGCGCCGGTCTCGATCCGGCTCACTTTCGACTGATGCCAGCCCACCAGACGGGCGGCCTCGCCGCTCGTGAGGCCGGCGCCGGTGCGCAGTGTGCGCAGTTCGGCGCCCAGTTTCCGGCGGCGCACCGCGGGACCGTTCTGCATGGGCTACTCCTTACTCCTTCCGAGCCGCCCAAATACGGTCTGAGGTCGCAGAGTTCACCGCTTCGAGCGACAGATATATGCATATCTTGGTGGATCGCTCCCCGTGACCGGCCCGGTAATGGCAGTCTGGCGAAGAAGCACCAGTCCGGGACCGTACTCGAACCATCCGCCCCGTGTCGGACTCCGGTCCCGAGGAAAGGGACGACGTCGCCATGGCAGACCATCTGGAAGCATCCGTCACTCTGCCGAGCGATCCCGCCTCGGTCTGCGCCGCGCGCTCCTATGTGCTGGACACCCTCGCGGAGTGGGGGCTGCCGCCGGAGACGGAGACCGCGGACACCGTCCGCCTCATCGTCTCCGAGCTCGCCACCAACGCCGTGCAGCACACCTTCGGGCAGTCACCCACCTTCACGGTGGACCTCGTGCTCGACCGTGACGAGCAGCTGCGCATCGGCGTCACGGACAGTCATCCGCGCTTCCCCAAGAGACTCCCCGCCGCGGTCCAGCAGGACAACGGGCGCGGCATGGTCATCATCCGCTGGCTGACCGCCGAGTGCGGCGGCAAGCTTCGGGTACGCCCCACCCGGGAGGGCGGCAAGACCGTCTCCATCGAACTTCCCTGGACGGTCCCGGCCGGCACCGTCACCGCGGCCGGCCAGCAGGAGCCGTAGCCCTGAGCCCCTGCCGGCCCGCTCGCGGTGGGGTCAGCTGACCCGGCCGTACCAGACGCTGCGCGTCCAGATCTTCTGGAGCCTCACCACGTCCCCGGTCTTCGGGGCGTGCCAGATCTTTCCCTTCCCGGCGTAGATGCCGACGTGGTACACGCTGGAACCCGAGTGGAAGAAGACCAGGTCCCCGGCCTTGCGGTTGCCGGCCGAGATGTGACGGGTCTTGTTGTACTGCTGGGCCGCTGTTCGCGGCAGGGTCTTGCCCGCCTTCTTGAACGAGTACAGCGTGAGCCCGGAGCAGTCGAACCTGTTCGGCCCGGTGGCACCCCACCGGTAGGGCGCGCCCTTCTTCGAGGCAGCGACCTGGAGTGCCTTCGTCGCTATCGTGGCGGCCGAGGCGTCGGAGGCGACACCCGGGATCACGATCGAGCCGCCCACGGCGGCGATGGTC
Organism: Streptomyces sp.; assembly: GCF_019510245.1. GTDB lineage: Bacteria > Actinomycetota > Actinomycetes > Streptomycetales > Streptomycetaceae > Streptomyces. Next base: position 78,431 of record NZ_JAEKKT010000134.1, read on the forward strand.
AGCGCCGAGGCCGTACCGGCCCGGGCCATCAGCGACGGAACACGATTGAGCGCAGTCATGCGCAACCCTTCGTCAGCCGCCTGTGAAGGATGACCTGTCGGATTCGGGCTGGCGAAGTTGCCCGGCCGTGTCGCCACGGCTTCACCCCAAGGGCTGCTCGGCGCGGTCATGGAGCGACCGTGCCGGCGACCCGACGTGCTTGGGTCCTCCACTCCTGCCGATGCACTTCTGTCGACGGGTCAATCCGGGCGGCGGCAGGACTCGGCGTCCGCCCAGACCGCCCCGCCGCTGTGGCGGGGGCTTGTCGTCAGACAGGGATCTTCACTCACGCGTGTCCGAAAATCCCAACGGAACCGGGGATTTGTGGGGTTACTCACCACCCACCCGTTCGGGTGGACAGCACTGTGTTCGATTCTCCGTCAACTGCCCTGCGTAGCCCCGGACCTGCGCGGAAGCCGCTCGCGGGCACCCCCGCACGGGCAACCTGAGCGGTCCTCGCGGTCAGGTAAAACCACGCCACACTCCGCCGGACGGCGGTAACCCCTTTGGATCGTTTCGAATCCGGCCCGCTCGTACCGTCGACGCGCGGGACCGGAGTCCGGCGGGTGTCACCGTACGCAGTCGGGCGGGAGTGCGACGCGAGCGGTCCGGCGCTCGCCGTCGAGCACCCGCAACGCCCGTGCCAGCGTGTCCCCGTGAAGCTCCGTCTCGCCCCGCTGATGCATCAGGGCCAGCGCGTCACGCAGCTCGGCCGCCGCGCGCACCAGCGCCTGCGCGGCACGCAGCCCGCGGTAGGTGTCCTCGTTCTGCGCCGGATTGATCCGGCCCAGTAAATCCACCACGTCCAGGTAACGGTCGATCAGCTCGCCCTCGGCGCGGGTCAGCGCGGGCAGCGGCGGAAGCTCCGGCGGCAGCATCGGCGCCTCACCCCGCGTCCGGCAGGCCGAGGGAGGGGCGGCGAGCGGGCATCACCCGGTCCACCAGCCCGTAGGCCAGCGCTTCCGGGGCGTCCAGGACCAGGTCCCGTTCCAGATCCCGGTGCACCTGTTCCGCCGTGCGCCCGGTGTGCCGGACCAGCATCCCTTCGAGCATCGCGCGCACCCGGTCCAACTCCGCCGCCTGGATGGCCAGATCACTCGGCTGGCCCTGTACCGGTTCCGGCAGTGACGGCTGCTGGAGCACAATGCGGGCGCCGGGCAGCACGGACCGTTTGCCCGGTGTGCCGGCCGCGAGCAGGACCGCCGCCGACGACCCGGCCTGCCCGAGGCAGACCGTCTCCACGTCGCAGCTCACGTACTGGACCGTGTCGTAGATGGCGGTCATCGCGCTGTAGGACCCGCCCGGGGAGTTGATGTACAGCGAGATGTCCCGCTCCGGAGCCGCGTACTCCAGATACATGAGCTGCGCCATCACGTCGTTGGCCGAGACCTCGTCGACGGGCGTGCCGAGGAAGACGATCCGCTCCTCCAGGAGCTTGCCGTACGGATCCAGGGTGCGCTGCCCCGCGGTCGTGCGTTCCGTGAACTCGGGCAGGACGTAGCGGGCGGACGGTCGGGTCATGGCGTACCCCTCCTCGCGACTGAGGCGGCCCGGTGCCGGGCCCTCTGTTGAAAATGTACAGGACGTACAGATCATTGACAGGGGATTCCGCTGTGGCCGAACAAGATGTGATGTCCGGGGTGCCCCGTAAGCTGGGTTCATGGCCTACGAGATTCCGGTGACCCAAGCCAGGGCTGAGCTCGCCGAACTGATCAACAGGGTGGTGTACGGCGGTGAGCGCGTCGTCGTGACGCGCCACGGCAAGCCGCTGGTCGCCCTCGTCTCCGCCGCCGACCTCGAACGCCTCGAAGAGCTCCCGGAACCCGCCGAGGAGCACGTGGACCACGTGGTCAGCTCGGTCTCCACGGTCCGCGAGACCGCCGCCGTACGCCCGGAACGGGGCCGCTTCGGCATCGCGGCGGAGCACAGGGGGGCCGCGGGCTCCTGAACGAGCGCCCCCGAAGGGGCGCTGGGGGTAGACCCGGTCGACGGCCGGGGGAGGAACTGTGCGGAACAAGCGCCCCGAAGGGGCGCGGGGAACTGCGCGACCAGCCACGACGGTGTCGCGGACGAACAACTGCGCATCGTGGCACTTTCGGGTCGGCGCCCGGCGCCCGGCGCGTGCCAGGAGCCGTGTCGCCGAGCTGATCCAGTGGCCCCCGGGTCCTCGCCACGACCGTCGGCCCTTCCCGGAGCATCCGGGTGAGGGCCGTTCGGGTGACACGGGACGGCGGTCGGCCTCCGGCGCGGTGAGATGCGCTCCCGTGCGCCGGTCGTGCGGCTCATGTGCCGGTCATGAAGCGATCAAGGTCCGGTTAACGTCACCGAAACTCCGGCAAACTAGCCTGCCCATCCACGCCACCTGGGGTTTTCCTGGCCGGACTGGGTCCGTGAGCCCAATCCGTCGCGGTGGCCGCGGCAACCGGACCCCGCACGGTCCGGAGCGAGGACTGTGAGGTGGGACGTGCAACTGACCCCGCACGAGCAAGAGAGGCTGCTGATCCACGTGGCGGCCGACGTGGCCGAGAAGCGCCGGGCCCGCGGGCTCCGGCTGAACCACCCCGAGGCGGTCGCCCTCATCACGTCGCACATCCTCGAGGGCGCCCGGGGCGGCCGTACCGTCGCCGAACTCATGGCCTCCGGGCGCAAGCTGCTCACCAGGGACGACGTCATGGAGGGCATCCCCGAGATGATCCACGACGTCCAGGTCGAGGCGACCTTCCCGGACGGCACCAAGCTCGTCACCGTCCACGACCCGATCGTCTGAGGAGGCGGCCGCCGATGATTCCCGGAGAGGTGCTCTTCGCCGACGGACCTGTCGTATTCAATGCGGGGCGTGACATCACCCGGCTGACCGTCCTCAACGCAGCCGACCGGCCCGTCCAGGTCGGCTCCCACTACCACTTCGCCGAGGCCAATCCCGGGCTGGAGTTCGACCGGGACGCGGCGCGTGGCAAGCGGCTGAACGTCGCCGCCGGCACCGCCGTCCGCTTCGAGCCCGGCATCCCCGTCGACGTCGAACTCGTCCCGCTCACCGGCGCCCGGGTGGTCCCCGGGCTGCGGGGCGAGACCGGAGGTGCCCTCGATGCCTGAGATCTCCCGCGCCGCCTACGCCGACCTGTTCGGACCGACCACCGGCGACCGGATCCGGCTCGCCGACACCGACCTGCTCGTCGAGATCGAGGAGGACCGCTCCGGCGGCCCCGGACTCGCCGGGGACGAGGCGGTTTTCGGCGGCGGCAAGGTCATCCGCGAGTCCATGGGCCAGTCGCGTGCTACGCGCGCAGACGGCACCCCCGACACGATCATCACGGGTGCCGTGATCATCGACCACTGGGGCGTCGTCAAGGCCGACATCGGCATCCGCGACGGCCGGATCACCGGCATCGGCAAGGCCGGCAACCCCGACACCATGGACGGCGTCCACCCCGACCTGGTGATCGGCCCCGAGACCGAGGTCATCGCCGGCAACGGGCGCATCCTCACCGCGGGCGGCGTGGACGCCCACGTCCACTTCATCTGCCCGCAGATCGCCGACGAGGCGCTGGCGGCGGGCATCACGACGCTGGTGGGCGGTGGCACCGGCCCCGCCGAGGGCTCGAAGGCGACCACCGTCACCCCCGGGCCGTGGCACCTCGCCCGGATGCTGGAGGCGATGGAGCAGTACCCGCTCAACATCGGCTTCCTCGGCAAGGGCAACACCGTCTCGCACGAGGCGATGCTCTCCCAGATCCGGGGCGGCGCACTGGGACTCAAGCTGCACGAGGACTGGGGGTCGACCCCGGCCGTCATCGACGCGGCCCTGACCGTCGCCGACCGGACGGGCATCCAGGTGGCCATCCACACGGACACGCTCAACGAAGCCGGATTCGTGGCGGACACGCTCGCCGCGATCGGCGGCCGCGGGATCCACGCCTACCACACCGAGGGCGCGGGCGGCGGGCACGCCCCCGACATCATGACCGTCGTCTCCGAACCGCACGTGCTGCCCAGCTCGACGAATCCGACCCGCCCGTACACGGTGAACACCGCCGAGGAACACCTCGACATGCTGATGGTGTGCCACCACCTCAACCCGGCGGTGCCGGAGGACCTGGCCTTCGCCGAGTCACGGATCCGGCCGTCGACGATCGGCGCGGAGGACATACTCCACGACCTCGGCGCGATCTCGATCATCTCGTCCGACGCGCAGGCCATGGGCCGTGTGGGTGAGGTGATCCTGCGGACCTGGCAGACCGCGCACGTGATGAAGCGACGGCGCGGCGCGCTGCCGGGCGACGGGCGGGCCGACAACCACCGGGTACGGCGGTACGTCGCCAAGTACACGATCAACCCGGCCCTCGCACAGGGGCTGGCGCGCGAGATCGGCTCGGTCGAGACCGGGAAGCTCGCCGACCTCGTGCTCTGGGAGCCCGCGTTCTTCGGGGTCAAGCCGCAGCTCGTGCTCAAGGGCGGCCAGATCGCCTACGCCCAGATGGGCGACGCCAACGCGTCGATCCCGACGCCCCAGCCGATCCTGCCGCGCCCGATGTACGGGGCGATCGGGCGGGCGCCGGCCGCCAACTCCTTCAACTTCGTCGCCCCGCTGGCGATCGAGGACGGCCTGCCGGAGCGGCTGCAGCTCGGGAAGCGGTTCGTCGGAATCGAGTCGACCCGGGGTGTGACCAAGGCGGACATGCGGGAGAACGACGCGCGCCCGCGGGTCCGGGTCGATCCGGACAGCTTCGCCGTGCACATCGACGGAGAGCTGGTCGAGGCGACACCGGCCGCCGAACTGCCCATGGCCCAGCGTTACTTCCTCTTCTGAGAACTGGAGGGCGTCATGTCACGGGCGGCGTTGCTGGTACTGGCCGACGGCCGCTTTCCCGCCGGAGGGCATGCGCACTCCGGCGGGGCGGAGGCGGCGGTCAAGGCGGGCCGGATCACCGGGGCCGCGAGCCTGGAGGAGTACTGCCGGGGGCGGCTGCACACTGCCGGGCTGGTGGCCGGGGCATTCGCCGCGGCCGCGGTACTCGGCGTGGACGTACGGGAGTTGGACGCGGCGGCGGATGCGCGGACGCCGTCGGCCGCGCTGCGGGGCGCGGCGCGCAGGCTCGGGCGGCAATTGCTGCGGGCCGCGCGGGTGGCCTGGCCCGCTGCTGAACTCGACGCCGTGGCACGGGAGTTCCCGAAGGGGGCGCACCAGCCGGTGGTGTTGGGGGTCGTGGCGAGAGCGGCGGGGCTTTCGGCGCAGGACGCGGCGTACTGCGCGGTGTACGAGTGTGTGAGTGGGCCGGCCACGGCGGTGGTGCGGTTGCTGAGTCTGGATCCGTTCGAGGCGACGGGGGTGCTGGCGCGGCTGGCGGGGGAGATGGACCTCGTGGTCGACCGGGGGGTGGAGGCGGCGCGGAGGGTGGTCGCGGGGGCGGGGGTCGAGGGGCTGCCTGCGGCTTCGGCGCCGTTGACGGAGATCGGGGCGGAGTGGCATGGGGGGTGGGCGGTGCGGTTGTTCGCGTCGTAGGGGGTCTCGCCCCCGCCGCCCCTACCCGTCCCGTCCTCCAGGGGGTGGGCCCCCTTCGACCGCCCGTTTCGGGGGCTGCCGCCCCCGGACCCCCGCTTCGGCCTGAACGGCCTCGTCCTCAGACGCCGGACGGGCTGGAGGGAAGGGGGTGCCGACCGGCTTTCGTCCTCGGATGCCGGAAGGGAGGGAGGGGGGCGGGTCGGTTTTCGTTCTCACAAGGAGTTGTCATGCATCTTGATCACGACCACCACCACGGCCCCGCCGCCCTCAGCGCCGATGCCCACCGGCCCGACGGGGCGCGAAGGGCGCTTCGGATCGGGCTCGGGGGGCCGGTGGGGTCCGGGAAGACCGCCACCGTTGCCGCTCTGTGCCGGGCGCTGCGGGACGAGCTGTCGCTGGCCGTCGTCACCAATGACATCTACACCCGGGAGGACGCCGAGTTCCTGCTCCGGGAGGCCGTGTTGCCGCCGGAGCGGATCACCGCCGTCGAGACGGGGGCCTGTCCGCACACCGCGATCCGGGACGACATCTCGGCCAATCTGGAAGCCGTGGAGGACCTGGAGGACGAGGTCGGGCCGCTGGACCTCATCCTCGTCGAGTCGGGTGGGGACAATCTGACCGCCACCTTCTCGAAGGGGCTCGTGGACGCGCAGATCTTCGTGATCGACGTGGCGGGAGGGGACGACATTCCGCGGAAGGGCGGGCCGGGGGTGACCACGGCCGACCTGCTCGTCGTCAACAAGACGGACCTCGCACCCTACGTCGGGTCGGATCTGGCGCGGATGGCCGCCGACGCCAAGGCGCAGCGCGCCGAACTGCCCGTCGTCTTCCAGTCGTTGCGCAGTGCGGCCGGTGTCGCGGACGTGGCCGCGTGGGTGCGGGAGCGGCTCGTGGCGTGGGCCGTATGACGGCGACGGGGGTACGCGCCGTCGCCCGGATCGTCGCACGGGACGACGGGCGGGGCGGTACCTCGCTTCCCGTGCTGGAGGGCGAGGGGCCGCTCGCGCTGCGGCGTACCCGGGGGAGCGGGGCCGAGGCCCGGGTGATGGTCGTCGGGGCGATGAGCGGGCCGCTCTGCGGGGACCGGTTCGGGATCGAGGCCCGGGCCGAGGAAGGGGCCCGGCTCTGGGTCGGGTCGGCTGCCGCGACCATCGCCCTGCCGGGGCAGGGGAAGGAGGAGGCCCGGTACGACGTACGACTCGATGTCGCCGACGGGAGTGAACTGCGGTGGCTGCCGGAGCAGTTGATCTCCGCCAAGGGGAGTGATCTGTGCGTGACGACTCGCGTCGAGGTCGGGGCGCGGGGTCGGCTCGTGCTGCGGGAGGAGCAGGTGCTCGGGCGGGTGGGGGAGGAGCCCGGGCGGCTCGGCAGTCGGCTCACTGTGCGGGTGGCCGGGAAGGCGGTGCTGGATCAGGAACTGGCCTTCGGGCCCGGGGCGCCGGGTGGCTGGGACGGGCCCGCCGTGCTGGCGGGACTGCGCGCGGTGGGGCAACTCGTCGTCGTGCGGCCGGAGTTCGCGGTGCGGCCGATGGGGGCACGGATGCTGGGGGAGGGGGCCGCGCTCACTCCGCTCGCCGGGCCGGCGGTGTTGGTGAGTGCGGTGGCGGGCGATGCGCTGCGACTGCGCCGGGTCCTGGACGAGGCATTGGCCCAGCTGGGCGGGTGATCCGCTCAGCGGGACGCGGGCGTCCGGTTATCGGATTGGTAAAGACGGCTGTTGGGACCTGTTCTCAGGGACCTCACAGCCGCAAGGATCTCCCCTGACCGTTCGTCACGAGGTAGGGGGAGGGGCCCACTTGAGGGACAACTTCAGATCGAGGAGCCGGATGCTGGCGCTCGGTTCGGCCGGAGCGTTCGTCACGGCCAGTCTGATCACCGGTGCCCTCGCGGCACCCGCCGCCGGTGCCGAGGCCCGGCACGGTGGCCAGGACCGCGCGCAGCAGGGCGCGGCGATCGCGGCCGCACGGGCCGCCAAGGCCGGGATCGACTGGGCCGACTGCCCGGCCGACTGGGCCCTGACCAAGCCCGTCCAGTGCGGCTGGGTCAGCGTGCCGCTCGACTACACCAAGCCCTACGGCAAGCAGATCAGGCTCGCCGTCGACCGAATAGGCAGCACGGGGACGCCGGCGGAGCGCCAGGGCGCGCTCGTCTACAACCCCGGCGGCCCCGGCGGCTCGGGCATGCGCTTCCCGCTCCGGGTCACCAACAAGAACCCCCTGTGGGTCAACGCCTCGAAGGCGTACGACTTCGTGGGCTTCGACCCGCGCGGTGTCGGCCACTCCGCGCCCATCTCCTGCGAGGACCCCCAGGAGTTCGTGAAGGCCCCCAAGGCCGACCCGGTGCCGGACACCGAGGCCGACAAGACCGCACAGCGCAAGCTCGCCAAGCAGTACGCGGACGGCTGCGCCGAGCGCACCGGCCGCGCGATGCTCCAGCAGATGACGACCGCGAACACCGCCCGTGACCTGGACGTCATCCGGGCCGCGCTCGGCGAGAAGAAGCTCAACTACCTCGGTGTCTCCTACGGCACCTACCTCGGCGCGGTCTACGGGACGCTGTTCCCGGACCACGTGCGCCGGATGATCGTCGACAGCGTCGTCAACCCGTCGCGCAAGAGCATCTGGTACCAGGCCAACCTGGACCAGGACGTCGCCTTCGAGGGCCGCTGGAAGGACTGGGAGGACTGGGTCGCCGCGCACGACTCCGCCTTCCACCTGGGGACCACGCGGGATGCCGTCCAGGCCAAGTGGCTCCAGCTGCGCGCCACCGCCAAGGCGAACCCGATCGGCGGGGTCGTCGGACCGGCCGAGCTGATCGGCTTCTTCCAGAACGCGCCGTACTACGACTCCTCGTGGGTCCCGGTCGCCACGGTGTTCAGCAAGTACTTCGCCGGTGACACCCAGGCACTGGTCGACGCGGCCGCCCCGGACCTGACCGACACCGCGGGCAACATCACCTCGGAGAACGGCAACGCCGTCTACACGGCCGTCGAGTGCACCGACGCCAAGTGGCCCACCGGCTGGCACAAGTGGGACCGCGACAACACCGAGCTCAACAAGCAGTACCCCTTCATGACCTGGGCCAACGCCTGGCTCAACCTGCCGTGTGCCACGTGGCCGGTCCAGCAGCAGACCCCGGTGGAGGTCAGGACCCACAAGGGGCTGCCGCCGGTGCTGATCGTGCAGTCCACGCGGGACGCCGCCACCCCGTACCCCGGCGCCGTCGAACTGCACAAGCGCTTCCAGGGCTCCCGCCTCATCACCGAGCAGGGCGCCGGCTCGCACGGCGTGACCGGCCTGGTCAACCCGTGCATCAACAGCCGGGTGGACACCTACCTGCTCACCGGCGCGCTGGACGGTGCGGACGTCACCTGCGGCCCGCACGCCACCCCGCAGCCGTAACCACCGCTCCCGTACGACGAGGAGGGGCGGCCGGAACACCCCGGCCGCCCCTCACTCCTGCGCCCACCACCTCAACTCAGCGGCGCCCGCGGGAACCTGCGCTCCTTCTCGCCCTTCGCCGCCGCCTGCTCCGCCTTGACGACGGCCGCGTACTCGTCGACGTACTCCTGCTCTGACAGGGTCAGGATGGCGTACATGATCTCGTCGGTGATGGCACGCAGGACGGCCTTCTCGTTCTCCATCCCGGCGTAGCGGGAGAACTCGAGGGGCTTGCCGAAGCGGATCACGACGGGGTGGACGTTCGGGATGACCTTGCCGGGCGGCTGCGCCTCGAAGGTGCCGATCATCGCGCAGGGGATCACCGGGACACCGGCCCGCAGCGCCATCACGGCGACCCCGACCTTGCCCTTGTACAGACGTCCGTCGTGCGAGCGCGTGCCCTCCGGATAGATGCCGAGCAGCTCGCCCTTGCCCAGCACCCCGAGCCCCTCCCGGATCGCGGCCTGGCCCGCCTCCTTGCCGGAGCGGTCCACCGGGATCTGCCCGGCGCTGCGGAAGAAGAAGGCGGTCAGCCGGCCCCGCACCCCCGGCCCCGTGAAGTACTCGGCCTTGGCGAGGAAGGTGATGCGCCGCCTGAGGACGGCCGGCATCAGGAAGTGGTCGGAGAAGGAGAGATGGTTGCCGGCGACGATCGCCGGTCCCGACGACGGCACATGCTCCAGCCCCTCGATGCGCGGCCGGAACACCACTCTCAGCAGCGGCCCCAGCAGTACGTACTTGAGCAGGTAGTAGAACACGGCTCTCTCCTCTGCCGAGGTGCCTGATGGATCATCAGGCAGCTTGCCCGCAAAGGCCGCACAAGCAGAACCCGGCAACTCGGTAACCTTGACCGCGACCAAGCGGTTCGAACATCGTCTCGTCGGATTTCACCACGCCTGACGCCGGCGAGCGACATCCCCCGCGCCGGCCGGTCCGCCCCATGTCCCGGACGAGGTCGCCGATTCCGTCCGAAGCCGACGCGCTCTGGTCATGAACCCGTTCGTCACGGCAGCGGCCGAGCGCTTCGGACCGCCGTCAGGCCGAGGGCGTGAGCCCTCCGACCGCCGCGGCGACGCGCCTGGCCACCGGCTGCCGGTCCAGTGCCGCGTCGAACAGCCCGCCCGGCAGCCGCAGCGCGCCCGCGCCGTGCGGCGTGAGACAGCAGCCGGGACGCCGGGCCGGTTCGGCGTGTGCGCAGGCCGCCGGCTCGGCGGACGCCTCGCCGCGCACCTGGACGAAGTCCGGGGCCCGCCGAGTAGCCGGGCGCCGGGCGTCCGAGACCCGGGAGGCGGTTTCGGCCGCGCGAGGCGCGGGCACCCGTGCCAGGCTCGGAACGGGGCATCGGAAAAGCAGGCACCCGGGGTGGCGGAGAACCGGCGGCAGAAGGTGAGCGCGGCGTGGCGGTGTCCGAAGCGCAGGGGGCGCCCCGGCCGGCCGGGCGCGGGGAGCGGCTGCCGGACGCGCTCGCGCTGTACGGCCTGCTGATCCTGACCGTGACCGGCGTCCGGCCGACGTTCTTCCTCGACCCGCCGCCGGTACTTCGGCACGCCGGTGGACCTGCCGGTCACCGAGTGGGAGCGCCGTCGCGTGGAACTCGTACCGGCGTCCCCCGGAGCGGCCGAGGCGGACCGGGGGAGGACAAGTGGAGCGAGGAGGTCGAGCCATGACCGACAGCGGCACCGACGCGACCCGCCGGGCGCGGCCGGATCCCGGGCACCAGAACCTGCTGTACGGTCTGCAGCCGGACGTGGCGGGAGCGGCCGGGTACCCGGACAGCCCGCCGCGTATGGGCTTCTTCACCGACACCACCGTGTGCATCGGCTGCAAGGCGTGCGAGGTGGCCTGCAAGGAGTGGAACGCGGTCCCGGAGGACGGCCTGGAACTGACCGGCATGTCCTACGACAACACCCAGGGGCTCGGCGCCGACACCTGGCGCCATGTCGCCTTCATCGAGCAGCGCAAACCGCTGGGCGTCCAGGAACCGGGGGTCTCGCACGAGGATGTGGACGTGTTCGCCGCCGCCCGGACCCTCGGCGCCTCCCCCGCCTCGCCCGGGCCGGGCGCCACGGCACCGGCCGCCGACACCGCACCGGCGGGTGCGCCGGCCGGGGAGATCTCCCCGGTCCGACCCGACGGACGCACCGAACTGCGCTGGTTGATGGCCTCGGACGTGTGCAAGCACTGCACCCACGCTGCCTGCCTTGACGTGTGCCCCACCGGATCGCTGTTCCGCACCGAGTTCGGCACGGTCGTCGTCCAGGAGGACATCTGCAACGGCTGCGGCTACTGCGTGCCCGCCTGCCCCTACGGCGTGATCGACCAGCGCAAGGACGACGGCCGGGTCTGGAAGTGCACGCTCTGCTACGACCGCCTCGGCACCGGTATGGAACCGGCCTGCGCCAAGGCCTGCCCCACCGACTCCATCCAGTTCGGCCCGCTGGACGAGCTGCGCGAGCGGGCGGCCGGCCGGGTGGCCCGACTGCACGCGGCCGGTGTACCCGACGCCCGGCTGTACGGCGAGGACCCCGGCGACGGGGTGGGCGGCGACGGCGCGTTCTTCCTGCTGCTGGACGAGCCGGAGGTGTACGGCCTGCCCCCGGACCCGGTCGTCACCACCCGGGACCTCCCGGACATGTGGCGGCACGCGGCGCTGGCGGCGGCCTCGCTCGCCGCGCTCGCCGTGACCAGTTTCGTGGGCGCCGGCCGAAGGAGGCGGTGATGAGCGGTTCCGATGTGTCACGTGAAGGCGTCCGAGGCACCAGGCCCGGGCGGGACGCGCCGACCGGTAAGCACGGCAGGCGCCGCCGGGACCGGGGCGAGCGGAGCATGGTGCCCGACGCCGAGTTCTCCTCGTACTACGGCAGGCCGATCCTCAACAAGCCCACCTGGAAGCCGCTCGACATCGCCGGCTACCTCTACCTGGGCGGGCTCGCGGGCGGCTCCTCGCTGCTGGCCGCCGGGGCGCAGTTCACCGGCCGCCCGGCGCTGGCCCGGGCCGCGAAGCTGGGCGCGACCGGCGCCATCTCCCTTTCGCTGGCGGCGCTCGTCCACGACCTGGGCCGCCCGGGCCGCTTCCTGAACATGCTGCGCGTCCTCAAGCCGACCTCTCCGATGAGCGTGGGCTCGTGGCTGCTGGCCGGATACGCCCCGCTGACCATGGCGGCGGCGGCCACCGACGTGGCCGGGCGCCACCGGCTCGTCGGTACGGCCGCCACCGCGTCGGCCGCCGTCCTCGGCCCCGCGGTCGTCACCTACACCGCTGTGCTGATCTCGGACACCGCCGTGCCGTCCTGGCACGAGGGGTACCGCGAGCTGCCGTTCGTCTTCGCCGGGTCCGGCGCCACCGCGGCGGCCGGGCTGGCGCTGCTGGCCACCCCGCCGGCCCAGACCGTCCCCGCGCGGCGGCTGGCGGCCCTCGGCGCCGCCCTCGAGCTGGGCGCCTTCCGGCTCATGAAGCATCGGATGGGCGGCCTGCTGTCCGAGCCCTACGGACAGGGCCGGGCACACACCCTGCTGCGCACCTCGGAACTCCTCACGGCGGGCGGCGCGGCCGTGGCGGCCCTCGGCGGCCTCGACACCCGACGGCCCGCCCGGGTGCTCGCGGCGGTGGCGGGCGCGGCCCTGCTGACCGGCTCGGCGGCGCTGCGGTTCGGCGTCTTCCACGCCGGGGTCGCCTCTGCCGAGGACCCGAAGTACACGGTCGTTCCGCAACGGGAGCGGCTGGACGCGAGGAAAGGAGACGGGACGGCGACCCGGCCGTGACGTCGGCGGGCGCAGCGCGGCCGGACACGGCACCGGTGCGCGGCCCAGCCAGGCGAACGGACAGACAGTGGCCGACGTCGCCGAGCCGGTGCCGGGCGCGGTCGGCGGCAGCGCCGGTTTCGGCCGGTGCGGCGCGGGTACTCCGGCGCAGCGAGACGAACCGTACGCGGAGGGGAGGCGGCGCCGATGCCCACCCGGAGTCAGGTGCTGCGCCTGCTCGCGTATTGGCCGACCAGTTGTGCCGGCACATGGCCTTCGAGGATGCCGTGTTCGCCCGGCTGCGCGAGAATCTTTCCCAGGAGGAACGCGAACGGCTCGGTGAGTAGGTCGTCCGCGCCTGGCGGCCCGCACCGAGCCCGCCCGCAACCGCACGCCCCGCGGCGCCCGCCGGCGGCCGTCGCCACCGCCGGGACCGCGGTGGCGCAGATGGACCGAGTCCGGGACGCGGCCGGCGGACGCCCCGCCGACCGCCGGGGAACGGAACGGGAGGACTGACCCATGGGCGTACGCACCTGGATCGACTCCTGGCCGGTCTACCGCCAGCTCACCGGCACCGACCCGCTGGGCCGCGGCGCCGCCGCGAAGAGCGCGCGCAGCGGCCGGCTGACCCCCCGCGTGGCGAGCGCGGACCGCGTGGTGAAGTCGGTCTGCCCCTACTGCGCGGTCGGCTGCGGCCAGAACGTCTACGTCGAGAACGGCAAGGTCACCCAGATCGAGGGCGACCCCGACTCGCCGGTCTCCCGCGGCAGGCTCTGCCCGAAGGGCTCGGCCAGCCTCCAGCTCACCACCGGCGACGCCCGCGAGCACCAGGTCCTCTACCGGCGCCCGCACGGCACCGCCTGGGAGCACCTGGACCTCGACACCGCGATGGACATGATCGCCGACCGGGTGATCGAGTCCCGCCGGGCGGGCTGGGAGTGGGAGGTCGACGAGACCCGCACCCGGCGCACCCTCGGCATCGCGAGCCTGGGCGGGGCCACCCTCGACAACGAGGAGAACTACCTGCTGAAGAAGTTGTACACGGCGCTCGGCGCGATCCAGATCGAGAACCAGGCGCGTGTTTGACACTCCTCCACCGTTCCCAGTCTGGGAACCTCGTTCGGACGCGGCGGCGCGACCACCTTCCAGCAGGACCTGCAGCACTCGGACTGCATCGTCGTCCAGGGCTCGAACATGGCCGAGTGCCACCCGGTCGGGTTCCAGTGGGTCATGGAGGCGAAGGCCCGCGGCGCGAAGCTGATCCACGTCGACCCGCGGTTCACCCGCACCAGCGCGCTGGCCGACCTGCACGTACCGCTGCGCGCGGGCACGGACATCGCCTTCCTCGGCGGGATCATCCACTACGTCCTGGAGCAGGAGAAGTACTTCCGGGACTACGTCGTCGCGTACACCAACGCACCCGTGGTCCTCAGCGAGGACTTCCGGGACACCGAGGACCTCGACGGCGTCTTCTCCGGCCTCGACCGCGACAGCCGCTCCTACGACAACAACAGCTGGCAGTACGAGGGCATGGAGGTGCAGGCGGCCTCGGGCCAGCGCGACGAAGAGTACGACAAGCGCACCGACGGCGGCGGCTCGGTCTCCGAGGCCGCGCGCGGCGAGGCGCACGGCTCCGGCGGCGCCGACATCGGCGAGGGCGAACCCGAGCGGGACGAGACGCTCACCCACCCGCGCTGCGTCCTCCAGGTCCTCAGACGGCACTTCGCCCGCTACACACCGGAGACGGTCGAGCAGATCTGCGGGGTCCCGCAGGACGTCTTCCGCCAGGTGTGCGAACTGGTCACCGACAACTCCGGGCGCGACCGCACGACGGCCTTCGCCTACGCGGTCGGCTGGACCCAGCACACGGTCGGCGTGCAGTACATCCGCGCCGCGGCCATCCTGCAGACCCTGCTCGGCAACATCGGCCGGCCCGGCGGCGGCATCCTCGCGCTGCGCGGCCACGCCTCCATCCAGGGCTCCACCGACATCCCCACCCTGTTCAACCTGCTGCCCGGCTACATCCCCATGCCGCACGCCCACCAGAACCAGGACCTGGACGCCTTCGTCGAGGCGGAGGCCGCCCGCAAGGGCTACTGGGGCAACATGCGCGCCTACCTGGTCAGCCTGCTCAAGGCGTACTGGGGCGAGGCGGCCACCCCGGAGAACGACTTCTGCTTCGACTACCTGCCACGCCTGACCGGCTCCCACTCCACCTACGAGACGACCATGGCCCAGCTGGACGGAGTCTGCAGGGGCTACTTCCTGGTCGGCGAGAACCCGGCCGTCGGCAACGCCAACTCCAAGCTGATGCGTCTCGGCATGGCCAACCTGGACTGGCTCGTGGTCCGCGACTTCTCCCTGATCGAGTCGGCCACCTGGTGGCAGGACGGCCCCGAGATCGAGACGGGTGAACTGCGCACCGAGGACATCCGCACCGAGGTCTTCTTCCTGCCGGCCGCGGCGCACACCGAGAAGGACGGCAGCTTCACCAACACCCAGCGCCTGCTCCAGTGGCACCACCAGGCCGTCGAACCGCCCGGGGACTGCCGCAGCGACCTGTGGTTCGCCTTCCACCTCGGCCGCATCATCCGCGAGAAGCTGGCCGGCTCCACCGACCCCATGGACCAGCCGGTGCTCGACCTCGCCTGGGACTACCCCACCAGGGGTGCCCAGGCCGAACCCGACGCGGAGGCGGTCCTGGCCGAGATCAACGGCTACGACGCCGAGGGCAACCCGCTCGCCTCCTACGAGCAGCTCAACGCCGACGGCTCCACCGCCTGCGGGTGCTGGATCTACTGCGGGGTCTACGCCGACGGCGTCAACCAGGCCGCCCGCCGCAAACCCGGCAAGGAACAGAACTGGGTCGCGAACGAATGGGCCTGGGCCTGGCCCGCCAACCGGCGCATCCTCTACAACCGGGCCTCCGCCGACCCGGACGGCAAGCCGTGGAGCGAGCGCAAGGCCCTGGTGTGGTGGGACGAGGAACAGGCGAAGTGGGTCGGCCACGACGTCCCCGACTTCACCGCGGACAAGTCGCCGCAGCACCGCCCGCCGCCCGGCGCGACGGCCGCCGACGCCCTCTCCGGTACCGACCCGTTCATCATGCAGGCCGACGGCAAGGCCTGGCTGTACGTGCCCTCCGGCCTCACCGACGGCCCGCTGCCCACCCACTACGAGCCACAGGACTCGCCGTTCCCGAACCTGCTCTACTGCCAGCAGCGCAACCCGGTACGGCAGCTGCTGCCCTCGAAGCCCGACAACCGCTACCAGCCCAGCGGCACCGAGCCCGGCTCCGAGGTCTTCCCGTACGTGGCCACCACCTACCGGCTCACCGAGCACCACACCGCGGGCGGCATGTCCCGCTGGCAGCCCTATCTGGCCGAACTGCAACCGGAGTTCTTCTGCGAGGTGTCACCCGAACTGGCCGCCGAGCGCGGCCTGGAGCACACCGGCTGGGCGACGATCGTCAGCGCCCGCGGCGTGGTCGAGGCCCGGGTGCTGGTCACCGACCGGATGGCCCCGCTGACCGTGCAGGGCCGCCGCCTCCACCAGGTCGGCCTGCCCTACCACTGGGGCCCGAACGGCTACAGCACCGGCGACGCGGCCAACGAACTGCTGCACCTGTCCCTCGACCCCAACACCCACATCCAGGAGACCAAGGCGTTCGCCGTCGACATCCGCCCCGGCCGGCGTCCGCGCGGCCCCGCCTCGGTGGAGCTGGTGCGCGCCTACCAGGCGCGGGCCGGCATCGACGACCACACGGGCACGGAGCCCTGATCACCTGAGGACGAGCGAGTGGTCCCCGCGGGGCACCAGCTCCCCGATCACCGGCGCCCCCGGGACCTCTCCGGCCACCAGCAGCCCTCCGGAGGTCTGCGCGTCCGCCAGCAGCAGCCGGGTGTCGGTGTCCGTGTCCCCGAAGTCGGTGTACGGCGCCACCCACTCCAGGTTGCGCCGGGTGCCGCCGCTGACGTACCCGTCCCGCACCGCCTCCCGGGCACCCGCCAGGTAGGGCACGGCGGCGGTGTCGAGCACGGCGGTCACGCCCGAGGCGCGGGCCAGCTTGTGCAGATGGCCGAGCAGCCCGAAGCCGGTGACGTCGGTGGCGCAGCTCGCCCCGGCGGCCAGGGCGGCGGCGGACGCGTCCCGGTTCAGAGCCGTCATCGTCGCGATCGCCTGCTCGAACCGCTCGCCGGTCGCCTTGTGCCGGTTGTTCAGCACGCCCACACCGAGCGGCTTGGTCAGCGACAGCGGCAGACCCGGGCGCCCGGTGTCGTTGCGCAGCAGCCGCGCCGGGTCGGCGACACCGGTGACCGCCATGCCGTACTTGGGCTCGGGATCGTCCACGCTGTGCCCGCCGCCGACATGGCACCCGGCCTCGGTGGCCACGTCCAGCCCGCCCCGCAGCACCTCACGGGCGAGCTCGAACGGCAGCCGGTCGCGGGGCCAGCCGAGGAGGTTGACGGCGAGCAGCGGCCGGCCGCCCATCGCGTACACGTCCGAGAGCGCGTTGGCGGCGGCGATGCGCCCCCAGTCGTAGGGGTCGTCGACGACCGGGGTGAAGAAGTCGGCGGTGCACACCACGGCCGTCCCCGCCCGCCCGGGAAGGCCGACCACGGCCGCGTCGTCCCCGGTGGCGAGGCCGACCAGCAGGGGGCTGTCGCCACCGGTGAGCGAGGGCGCGGTCAGTCCGCTGACCACCTCCTCCAGCTCACCGGGCGGAATCTTGCAGGCGCAGCCGCCGCCGTGGGCGAACTGCGTGAGCCGTACGGACGCCTGGCGGGTCGCTGGTGTCATACCGGTCTCCTGGGGAACTAGCGTGACGGTCGGTGGAGGCGTGTGGGTGCCTGGTGGCCCTCCCGGTCTTCAAAACCGAGGTGCCCGAGGATCTCGGGCAGGCGGGTTCGATTCCCGTCCGCCTCCGTCCTCCCGCTCGTGCCCGTGCCGGTCGCGGTCGGACACGGGCCGGACGCTTCCGCCCCCGGCCCCTGCCTGCGGCCGGCTGCACCGGCGCGTGTCGTCCACGCGCTCCGTGTACCCGCGGGCGTCCAGGTACTCCAGCAGCGGTACGGCCACCCGGCGGGTGGTGTCCAGGGCCCGCCGGGCCTCGCTCAGCGTGAACGGCTGCGGGAGCCGTTCGAGTACGGCGGCCGCTCGTGCGTCCGCGCCGGGCGACAGCACGATCCCGTCGGCGATCCGCAGCAGCGCCCCGGCCGCCTCCGCGGCGGCCACCGCCTTGCGGGTGAGACCCAGCTCGGCGAGCCGGCCCGCGTCCGGGGCGCGGAAGGGGGCCTCGGCAAGGTCCCCGCGGACGGCGTCGACGGCCGCCCGGACGGCCGGCGGGAGCGCCGGACGGAGAGCGCCGGGACCGTGCAACCGGCCTTGGCGAAGAGCGAGCCGGGGAGCGGTGGCGGCGAGCGCGTCGACCAGTGAGCGGTCGGGCAGGCCCAGCAGACGGCGGGCGGCCTCCGTCGGCAGGCCGGGGTCCAGGAAGTGCTCCGCTGCGTGCCGTGCCACCGCGTCGGCCAGTTGCTCGCCCAGCCGGGCCCAGTGGCCGGGGTCGGCGACCCAGTCCCCGGCGACGGCCGGCCCGGACGCCGGCACACCCATCGCGAGCAGTTCCGAACGCCGGACCAGCCCGCGCCGGCGCAGCTCCGCCGCCGCGTCCGGAGCGCCGGTCATGGTCGCGAGCTCGGCCGCCCGGGCCCGTCCGGCCCCCCGCCGGGACAGGCGCGGCGGACGGACGTCCAGCACGGTCACGGCACAGGGCACGCGTCGGCCACCCGGTTCGCGCAGCACCGCACGGTCGCCGACGCGCAACGGCAGCTCCCGGCTCAGGGCGAGCCGGGCGGTGTCCTCGCCCAGTGGCCGCACGGTCACCGGGACGGCGGCGGTGCCGATGTGCACGGTGACCGTGCGGGGCAGGTCGGCGACCGGCTCCCCGACGACCCGGACGTCCACGACGCCGGTGCGCAGCCAGCGCTCCGGCGTCAGCAGCACCTCACCCCGCCGCAGCCTGTCCGCCCCGCTCCCGTGCACGTTGACGGCCACCCGCGCCACCCCGGCGACGGCGGAGCGGTCCTCGTGCAGGGACTGCAGCCCACGGATCCGCAGGGACGCCGTGCCGTCGCCCGTCACCAGCCGGTCCCCGACCCGCAGCGTGCCGGCCCCGAGCGTGCCGGTGACCACCGTGCCGTGACCGCGCACGGTGAACGCCCGGTCCAGCCAGAGCCGTACGTCCGCGTCGTCCGGCGGCACGGGCAGGGCGGCCGCCAGCCTCCGCAGCTCGGCGCGGAGTTCGCCGAGCCCGGCGCCGGTCACCGAGCTGACCGCGACGGCGGGGACCGCGCCGAGCGAGGTGGCGGCCATGCGCTCGGCCGCGTCGGCCAGTACCGGTTCCGGGTCGCCCAGGTCGCTGCGGGTCACCGCGAGGACGGCGTGCCGTACGCCGAGGGCGTCCAGGATCGCCAGGTGCTCCTCGGACTGGGGCTGCCAGCCCTGGTCGGCGGCCACCACGAACAGCACCGCGGGGACGGGCCCCACCCCGGCCAGCATGGTCGGCACGAACCTCTCGTGGCCGGGCACGTCCACGAACGCCAGCGGTTCCCCGTCAGGGTCGAGCCGGGTCCACACGAACCCCAGGTCGAGGGTGAGGCCCCGGCGCCGCTCCTCCTCGAAACGGTCCGGTTCCATTCCGGTCAGCGCGCGGACCAGGGCGGACTTGCCGTGGTCGACATGCCCCGCCGTGGCCAGCACCCGCATGTCGCCCGCCCTATCCGCCGGCCGCGGCACGCACCGCTTCGGCCAGACGCACGTCGTCCTGCGCGGGAACCGCCCGCAGGTCCAGCAGACAGCGACCGCCCTCCAGCCGCCCGACGACCGGGATCCGTCCCGTCCGCAGGGCGGCCGCGAACGGCTCCGGCAGGGACAGGGCCGCGCTGGGCAGCGTCACCCCGGGCGCGCCGCCCCCGCCGACCGTCGCTGCGCTCTCGACGGCCCGCACATCGACACCGTCCGCGCCGAGGGAGGCGGCGAGCCGGTCGACGCGGGTGCGCAGCGCGGCGGGGTCGGCGGTCAACGCCTCGGCGGTCGGGGTGGGCGGTCCGGTGAGCGTCGCCTCCAGGGCGGCCAGGGTCAGCTTGTCGACGCGCAGGGCGCGGGCGAGGGGATGCCGGGCGAGGGTGCGGACCAGGCCGGCCTCGCCGAGCAGCAGCCCGCACTGCGGTCCGCCGAGCAGTTTGTCGCCGCTGGCCGTCACCAAGGAGGCACCGGCGCGCAGCTGGGTGGCGGCGTCCGGCTCCCCGGGCAGCAGCGGATGAGGCGCCGGCAGACCGGAGCCGATGTCGACGACGACCGGCACGCCCAGACCCGCGAGCTGGTCCACCCCCGCGGCACGGGTGAAGCCGGTGATACGGAAGTTGGACGGATGCACCTTCAGCACGAAACCCGTGTCCGGCCCGATGGCGGCCGCGTAGTCCTCGGCGGTGGTGCGGTTGGTGGTGCCGACCTCGCGCAGCCGGGCCCCCGTGGCGGCCAGCAGGTCGGGCAGCCGGAAGCCGTCGCCGATCTCCACCATCTCGCCCCGGCTGATCACGATCTCGCGGCCGGCGGCGAGCGCGGTGGCCGCCAGCACCAATGCGGCGGCACCGTTGTTGACGACGTGCACGGCCCCGGCGTCGGGCACCCGGTCCTGCAGCGCCCGCAGTGCCGTGCGCCCGCGCCGGGCCCGCACCCCGGTGGCCAGGTCCAGTTCCACGTCGGTCGGCCCGGCGGCCTCGGCCACCGCGCGCCGGGCCGCCGCCGACAGCGGCGCCCGGCCCAGGTTGGTGTGGAGCAGCACCCCGGTGGCGTTGATCACGGCGCGCAGTCCGCAGGCGGTGTCCGGCAGCAGGGCCAGCGCCTCGTCGGCCACGGCTTCGGGTTCAGGCGGGATCCGCCCCGTCCGCGCCCCCTCCTGCGCCCGGCGGACGGCGGCCTTGACGGCGGACGCGCCCAGCCGCGCGGCCGCCTCGGCCAGCCGTGGATCACGCAGCAGCACATCGGTGCGCGGCACCCGGCGCCGTGCGTCGGTGTCCGGTCCGGCCGGACCGGACACCGACTGCCGGGAACGGTGCGTACGCGTCTGCCGCGCTGTGCCCCTCGCGTCCATGCGGTCCCTGTCTCTCCCGCCCGCCCAGGCCTGTTCGAGCGGGCCCATCGTGTTCCAGTGCCCCCGAACCGGAGAGCCGACACGCCTGGTCGGACGGGTGAACCGAGAAGACCGTGCCGGTACCCCGATCACGCCGAGATGTGACCTTTATCACCCAATTTGCCCGGATTGTCGGGTACCCGGAACGCGTCCTCGGAACAGCCCGAGGAACCCGTCTCGCTTTCGAGGTGAAAGAAAATGACCACATCTCCGAGGCCGTCCATGGAGACGCATCCGGACATCGTGGAGATGCGCATGCGTCATGAGATGGCCGAGCGTGCGACGAGCACCGCTCAGGGGCAGGCCGTCGGAACGCTGGCGTTCCTCACCGGCATCTACCTGGCGGCCTCCCCGTGGATCACCGGCTTCAGCGGCCTGTCCACCCTCGCCGTCACCAACCTGATCGTCGGCATCGCCTACGCCCTGGCGATGAGCGGGGGGTTCGGCCGGGCCTACGAGCGGACCCACAGCATGGCGTGGTGCGCCTGTCTGCTGGGCGTGTGGACGATCATCTCGCCGTGGGCGGTCGCCGGCCCCGTGAACACGACCAAGACCATCGTCAACAACGTCGTCACCGGCGTGGTGGCGCTCGTCCTGGCCCTTGCGGCCAGCGCGACCGCCCGCGCGGCGGAGGCCTCGACCCTCAGGCGGGGCATGGCGGCTCGGTAGACCGCCGTCCGCGGGCACCGGACCGGGTGATGGACCGCTCCCGGACGTCCCACCGGGAACGAGGCATGACCCGACCGGTGTCCGGTACTCCGGGAAGGGCACCCGCCCGTGATCGGAAGGAGGCCCGGACATGACCGACGAGAACATGGCTGACGACGCCTATCAGCCCGTCGGCGGCAACGAGGAGCAGGAGGACGCCGCGCCCCTGGACCTTCAGGACGCGCTCGACGAGCGCACCTACGACGACATGCTCGACGAGGGCTACTCGCCTCCGGAGAAACCGCTGGGCGTGACCCGGACCGGGACGACCGCCCACGAACAGCGCGCGGGCGAGTCCCTCGACGAGCGGCTCGGCCAGGAGGTCCCGGACGTGGCGGCGCCCGAGGGCGACGGTGTCGGAGACCTGCCCGGGGGCGAGGGCGAGCCGTACGACGCCGAGACCGGCGACCGCCGCGCCGGCCGCCTGGTGGCGCCGGACGAAGGCGTACGCTCCGACACCACCAAGGAAGCGGTCGCCGAGGACGCGGGAGTGGACGGCGGCGCGGCGGGCGCGGAGGAGGCCGCGGTCCACGTCCTCCCGGACGAGACCCTCCCGCCCGGCGACGACGGTGACGGCGACGCCGGCGGCAGGTGACCGGCGCCGGACCGTCGGCGGAACCGGCGACGCCGGCCCCTCCCCGGCCTCCGACCCCACGTCATTCCCTTGCCGGTACCGGTTCGCTCTCAGGCGCCCCATAGGATGGCCCCGATGCGCCACCCCACCGAGCAGCCCGCCCCGCGACCGCCGCACCGGCGGTGGCGCGCCCTGCTCGTGCTAGGCCTGCTGGCCGGGCTGTTCGGCATGCACGCGCTGGCACCCGGCGGTCTCATGGGCGTGCACGGCGGGCCCGAGCAGCCCGTCTCCCGCGCGGCGGTCACGGCCACCGCGTACGACGGCTGCTCCGGCGGCGGCCACTGCGGCGGCGGCCACGCGCACCACGCCGACGCGACCTGCGCCTCCGGTGCGGTGAGCGGCGGACGGGCGCTGCCCACGCCGGTCCCCGACCCGGTCCCCGTCCGCCCGGCCGCCTGCCAGGCGGCGTCCCGCCCCGCCACGGCCCCGGACGGTGCGCGAGCACCCCCCGACCTGGCCGAACTCCAGCTCCTGCGGATCTAGAGGCACCCGAGCCGGCCGTGCGCGTCCAGCGCAGCGGCCGTGCTCCCGCGTGCCCGGCTCACACCATTCGCAGGAGTTCCAGCATGACCGTTACGCGTACCCGTGCCGTCCTCGTCGCGCTCACCGCGACCGCCACCCTCGCCCTCACCGCGTGCGGCGGCGACGACGGCGCCGACACCGCACACGCGTCCCACTCGGCGGCGGCCTCCGCCACCGCCTCCGCCGGTGCGCACAACGCGCAGGACGTGGCCTTCGCGCAGACCATGATCCCGCACCACCAGCAGGCCCTGGAGATGGCCTCCCTCGCCGCCGACCGCGCCTCCTCCGCCCAGGTGAAGGACCTCGCCGCCCGGATCGAGAAGGCCCAGGACCCGGAGATCAACACCATGACCGGCTGGCTGAAGGCCTGGGGCGAGGACGTGCCCATGGCCGGCATGGACCACAGCGGCCACGCCGGCATGGCCGGGATGATGTCCGACAAGGACATGACCATGCTGAAGCAGGCCAAGGGGAAGGACTTCGACACGATGTTCCTGACCATGATGGTCCAGCACCACCAAGGCGCCGTGGAGATGGCCGGAACCGAGAAGGCCAAGGGCGACTACGGCCCGGCCACCAGCATGGCCGACTCCGTCGTCACCGCGCAGAACGCCGAGATCAAGGAGATGAACAAGCTCCTCGGCAAGGGCTGAGCACAGACGGCGGCGGCCGCGCCCACCGGCGCGGCCGCCGTCCGCTCAGGCCGCCAGCACCTTCTCCAACGCCCCCAGCGCCGACCGCAGTTCCTCCGCCGTGACGGTCAGCGGCGGCGCCAGCCGGATCGTGGAGCCGTGGGTGTCCTTGACCAGGACGCCCTCGCGCATCAGGCGCTCGCCGATCTCCCGCCCGGTACCGATCGCCGGGTCCACGTCGACGCCCGCCCACAGCCCGCGCGAGCGGAAGCCGACCACGCCGTTGCCGACGAGCTCCGTCAGGCCGTCCCGCAGGACCACGCCCAGCTCGGCGGCCCGGCGCTGGAAGTCGCCGCTCTCCAGCAACTCGACCACCGCCGCGCCGACCGCCGCCGCGAGCGGATTGCCGCCGAACGTCGAGCCGTGCTCGCCGGGGTGCAGCACCCCGAGCACCTCCCGCCGGGCGACCACCGCCGACACCGGCACGATCCCGCCGCCCAGCGCCTTGCCGAGCAGCAGCACGTCCGGCACCACGTCCTCGTGGTCGACGGCGAGGGTGCGGCCGGTGCGGCCGAGGCCGGACTGGATCTCGTCGGCGACGAACAGGCAGCCCTTGCGGCGGGTCAGCTCCCGGACCCCGGTCAGGTAGCCGTCGTCGGGGATGAGTACCCCCGCCTCGCCCTGGATGGGCTCGATCAGCACGGCCGCCGTGGTCTCGTCGACCGCGGCCTCCAGCGCGGCCAGGTCGTTGTACGGCACGATCCGGAAACCCGGCGTGAACGGGCCGAAGCCCGCGCGGGCCGTCTCGTCCGTGGAGAAGCTCACGATCGTCGTCGTACGGCCGTGGAAGTTGTCCGCGGCGACGACGATCGTGGCCCGGTCGGCCGGGACGCCCTTCACGTCGTACGCCCATTTGCGGGCCACCTTGATGCCGGACTCGACCGCCTCGGCGCCGGTGTTCATCGGCAGCACCATGTCCAGGCCGGTCAACTCGGCCAGCCGCTCGGCGAATTCGGCGAGCCGGTCGTTGTGGAAGGCGCGCGAGGTGAGGGTGAGACGGTCCAGCTGGCGGTGCGCGGCCTCGATCAGCGCCGGGTGGCGGTGGCCGAAGTTGAGAGCCGAGTAGCCGGCCAGCATGTCGAGGTACCGGCGGCCCTCGACGTCCTCCACCCAGGTGCCCTCGGCGCGGGCGACGACGACGGGCAGCGGGTGGTAGTTGTGCGCGAGGACCGGGCCCTCCGCCTCGATCAGCTCGGCGGAGGTGCGTGCGCGTGCGGGTGCGGTCATCAGGGGGATCTCCTGGTCCTCGGCGGATGTCAGCGGATTTCCTGGGTGCAGCACTTGATGCCGCCGCCTGCCTTGTGGAACTCCGACAGGTCGACGGGGACGGGCTCGTAGCCCTGGTCGGCGAGCCGGGCGGCGAGCGCCTCGGCCTGCGGCGCGATGAAGACGTGGCGGCCGTCGGACACCGAGTTCAGGCCCCACGCGAGCGCGTCGTCGCGGGTGGCCAGGACCGCCTCCGGGAACAGCCGGTGGAGCACCTCGCGGCTGCCGGGGGAGAAGGCCTCGGGGTAGTAGACGATGTTGTCCTCGTCGAGGACGAACAGCGCGGTGTCCAGGTGGTAGAAGTAAGGGTCCACCAGGGTCAGGCTGATCACCGGGTGCCCGAAGAACTCCTGGGCCTCGCGATGCGCCTCGCGGGTGGTGCGGAACCCGGTGCCGGCGAGCAGGTAGCGGCCCGTCCAGACCAGGTCGCCCTCGCCCTCGACCACCGAGCCAGGGCGGTACACGTCGTAGCCGGCGGTCTTGAACCAGAGGTCGTAGTGGGAGGACTCGGGGCGCCGCTCGGGCGCGTGGAAGAGCGAGCCGAAGACGCGGCCGCCGACGACGACCGCCGAGTTCGCGGCGAACACCATGTCGGGCAGGCCGGGGACCGGCTCCAGCCGGTCGATGCTGTGGCCATGGGTGCGGTAGGCGCTGATCAGCGCGGTCCACTGCTCCTGGGCCAGGTCGACGTCGACCCTGGTGTCGGGGTTCATCCAGGGATTGATCGCGTACTGCACGGCGAAATGTCTGGGTTCGCAGACAAGGAAGCGCCTGAGGCGCGGCACACGGCTCTCGGACACAGAGGGGTTCCTCCGCTTTCCCGCGGTGTCGACTGGGGGTTGACACCAAGGTAGAAAGCGTCGGATACGGACGACAAGCAACAGATGTTGCGCGCCTGCGCAGGAACGCTGCGTCTCCGGTCATACAAACGCAGCATCGGTGCGTTTACTCCGGAACGGGGTGCGTGGCCCCGGCCTCCGGGCTCTCCGGCAGCAGATGCGACAGCACCATCACACTGATCGTCTTCCGGATGAACGGCTCGACCCGGATCCGTTCCAGTACCTCCTCGAAGTGGTCCACGTCCCGGGCCCGCACGTGCAGCAGCGCGTCCGCGCCGCCGGTCACCGTCATGGCCGCGGTGATCTCCGGATGGTTGCGCACCACCTCCGCGAGCCGCCGGGGCGGGGCCGCGCCCTCGCAGTACACCTCGACGTACGCCTCCGTGCGCCAGCCGAGGGTCGCCGGGGTGACGGTGGCCGTGAACCCGGTGATCACGCCGGTCTCGCGCAGCCGGTCGACCCGGCGCTTCACGGCCGTCGCGGAGAGCCCGACGGCCGCGCCGATCTCGGCGAAACTGGTCCGCGCGTTCGCCATCAGCGCGGTGGTGATCTTCCGGTCGAGATCGTCGAAGGGGGCGGTGCCGCTGTTCATGCCCGCACTGTAACCACGGGCGAAGACACTTCGGGGACACCACGTCATCCGGCGCGGACGTCCACGTCCGGTACATGTCCAGCGCCGCGTTCCGCCGCCTACACTCCGTTCATGCTGCGCGCCCTCGCCGTCGACGACGAACTCCCCTCGCTGGAGGAGCTGCTCTACTTGCTCAACGCCGATCCGCGCATCGGCAGCGTCGAGGGCGCCGGGGACGCCACCGAGGCGCTGCGCCGCATCACCCGCGCCCTGGAGTCCGGCCCCGAGGGCCCCGAGGCCATCGACGTCGTCTTCCTCGACGTCCAGATGCCCGGCCTGGACGGCCTGGACCTGGCCCGGCTGCTCACCGGCTTCGCCCGGCCCCCGCTGGTCGTCTTCGTCACCGCCCACGAGGACTTCGCGGTAAGGGCCTTCGACCTCAAGGCGGTCGACTACGTCCTGAAGCCGGTACGCAAGGAACGCCTCGCGGAGGCGGTACGCCGGGCCGCCGAACTGCGCGGCGCCGCACCCCGGATACCCGTGCACGAACCCGACCCCGACCACATACCCGTCGAACTCGGCGGCGTGACACGGTTCGTGGCGGTCGACGACATCACACACGTCGAGGCCCAGGGCGACTACGCCCGCCTGCACACCGAGCGCGGCAGCCACCTGGTCCGCATCCCGCTGTCCACCCTGGAGGACCGCTGGCGCTCCCGCGGCTTCGTCCGCATCCACCGCCGCCACCTCGTCGCCCTCCGCCACGTCGGCGAACTCCGCCTGGACGCGGGCACGGTGAGCGTCCTGGTCGGCACCGAGGAGCTCCAGGTCAGCCGGCGGCACGCCCGCGAGCTGCGGGACCTGCTGATGAGGAGGGCCTGACGATGCCCGCCGACCCCGCCGAGCGCCGGGTCACCGTCACCGGCCCGCCCCGCCGCAGCCGCCGTACCTCCGGCTACTACCGGCCGCGCACCGAGATCGACGAGCAGACCACTCTCGGCCACACCTACGTGCGCTCCCTCATGCGCAGCCAACTGCGCGTCGCACTCGTCGTGTTCGCGGTCCTGGCGCTGCTCGTCGGCCCGCTGCCGCTGGTCTTCGCCGCCGCCCCCGAGGTGCGCCGCCTGGAGTGGCTGGTGCTCGGCTTCTGCCTCTACGCCCCGCTGATCCTGCTCGCCCGCTGGTACGTGCGCCGCGCCGAACGCAACGAGGAGGACTTCGTCCGTCTCGTCGAGGACCGATGGGACCGATGAACTCCAGCCCCGGCCGGACCGGATGAACTCCAGCTACGCCGTCCCGGCCGTCGCCCTCGTGGTCGTCGCGACCGTGCTCGTCGGCGCCTTCGGCCTGCGCATCTCCCGGACCACCTCCGACTTCTACGTCGCCTCACGCACCGTCGGCCCCCGCCTCAACGCGGCGGCGATCAGCGGCGAGTACCTCTCCGCCGCCTCCTTCCTGGGCATCGCGGGCCTGGTCCTCGTCCAGGGCCCCGACATGCTCTGGTACCCGGTCGGCTACACCGCCGGCTACCTCGTCCTCCTCCTGTTCGTCGCCGCCCCGCTGCGCCGCTCCGGCGCCTACACCCTCCCCGACTTCGCCGAGGCCCGGCTCGCCTCGCGGACCGTACGGCGGCTGGCCGGGGCGTTCGTCGTGGGCGTCGGCTGGCTCTACCTGCTGCCCCAGCTCCAGGGCGCCGGACTGACGCTGGCGGTCCTCACCGGGGCCCCCGACGCCCTCGGCGGACTCATCGTCGCCGTCGTCGTGGTGGCCACGGTGGCCGCCGGCGGCATGCGCAGCATCACCTTCGTCCAGGCCTTCCAGTACTGGCTCAAGCTCACCGCCCTGCTCGTCCCCGCCCTCTTCCTCGTCCTCGCCTGGCAGCGCGCCGGCGCCCCCGTCCACGCCTTCGACGAACCGGCCGCCTTCCGCACCCAGCGCGTCGTGGACGTCCAGGACGGCCTCTCCCTGCGGATCGACCGCCCCCTCACGGTCACCGTCTCCGGCACGGTCGACGGCCACCCGCTCCGGGACACCCGGGTCACCCTCCGCGAAGGCACCCACCGCATCACCGCCGGCACCCGCCTGACCTTCGCCCAGGGCACCCGCGTCCCCGCCACCGGCCGGGGCACCAACGGCGGCATGTCCACCTCGCTCGCCGAGAGCCGCGAGGAACGCCCGCTGTACGCCACGTACGGCCTGATCCTCGCCACCTTCCTCGGCACCATGGGCCTGCCGCACGTCGTCGTCCGCTTCTACACCAGCCCGCACGGCGTCGCCGCCCGCCGCACCACGGTCGCCGTGCTGGCCCTGATCGGCCTCTTCTACCTCCTGCCGCCCGTCTACGGCGCCCTCGGCCGCCTCTACACCCCCGAGCTCACCCTCACCGGGGAGACGGACGCCGCCGTCCTGCTGCTGCCCGACCGGGTCGTCGGCGGCCTCGGCGGCGACCTGCTCGGCGCGCTGGTGGCGGGCGGCGCCTTCGCCGCGTTCCTCTCCACCGCCTCCGGCCTCACCATGGCCGTCGCCGGAGTCCTCACCCAGGACGTCCTCCCCTCCCGGGGAGTACGGCACTTCCGGCTCGGGACCGTCCTCGCCATGGCCGTACCGCTCGCCGCCGGCGTGCTGGTCGGCGGTCTGCCCGTCGCCGACGCCGTCGGACTGGCCTTCGCCGTGTCCGCCTCCTCCTTCTGCCCGCTGCTGGTCCTCGGCATCTGGTGGCGCCGGCTCACCCCGCCCGGTGCCGCCGCCGGGATGCTGGCCGGGGGCGGCTCGGCCTTCTGCGCGGTGGCCGCGACGATGGCCGACCTCCCCGGCACCGGGGGCCTGCACGCCCTGCTGGCATGGCCCGCCCTCTGGTCGGTCCCGCTGGGCTTCCTCACCATGATCCTGGTCTCCCTGGCGACCCCGGGCCGGATACCGCCCGGCACGGCCGCGATCCTGGCCCGCTTCCACCTGCCCGAAGAGCTGCGCGCGGAGGTCAAGGCGTGACCGGGTTCCTGGCGGGCCTCCTCGTGGCGGTCCTCCCGCTCCTCGCCGCCGGCTTCTGGCTCGGCCGCCGCACCGCACGCCCCGAGAGCCTCGGCGGCCTCGGCACCCCCGTCGAGCACGCCACCTTCGAGACCCTGCACACCGCCTCCCTGGCCGCGCCCCCGCTGCGCGCGGGCCTGACCGAGGAGACCGCCCGCCGCTCGGCCCGCCGGCTGCGCACCCTGCTCGGCACCGACGCGCTCTGCCTCACCGACCACGAGAACCTGCTGGTCTGGGACGGCGTCGGCGACCATCACCGCCCCGAGATCATGGAACGGCTCGCCGGGCCGCTCGAGTCGGGCCGCGGCGAGGCCTTCCCGCTGCACTGCGAGATCCCCGACTGCCCGGTCCGCTGGGCCGTGGTCACCCCGCTCACCGTCGACGACCGCGTCCACGGCACCCTGGTCGCCTGCGCCCCCCGCGAGTCCGCCGTCCTGGTCCGGGCGGCCGGCGAGGTCGCCCGCTGGGTCAGCGTCCAGCTGGAGCTGGCCGACCTCGACCGCTCCCGCACCCGCCTCATCGAGGCCGAGATCCGCGCCCTGCGCGCCCAGATCTCCCCGCACTTCATCTTCAACTCGCTCGCGGTGATCGCCTCGTTCGTCCGCACCGACCCCGAGCGCGCCCGGGAGCTCCTCCTGGAGTTCGCCGACTTCACCCGCTACTCGTTCCGCAGGCACGGCGACTTCACCACCCTCGCCGACGAACTGCACGCCATCGACCACTACCTGGCGCTGGTCCGGGCCCGCTTCGGTGACCGCCTCACGGTCACGCTCCAGATCGCCCCCGAGGTGCTCCCGGTCACCCTGCCCTTCCTCTGCCTCCAGCCGCTCGTGGAGAACGCCGTCAAACACGGCCTGGAGGGCAAGACCGGCACCTGCCACATCCAGATCACCGCGCAGGACGCGGGCGCCGAGGCCCTGGTCGTCATCGAGGACGACGGCGCCGGCATGGACCCGGTCCTGTTGCGCAGCATCCTCGCGGGCGAGACGAGCCCCTCCGGGGGGATCGGGCTCTCCAACGTCGACGACCGGCTCCGCCAGGTGTACGGGGACGACCACGGGCTGGTCATCGAGACGGCGCCCGGGGCGGGGATGAAGATCACCGCGCGGTTGCCGAAGTACCAGCCCGGGGTGCACTAGCGGTGCGTGGTGCGCCGTTGTCGGCTGCGGCGGTGTGGCGGCCGGTCGCAGTTCCTCCCCCAGCCTTCGGCCGGGGGTACCCCAGCGCCCCTATGGGGCGCGCCGTACGGGGCCGGGGTGTTCAGTTGCTCTGGGTGACCACCATCGCCAGGGTCAGCAGGCCCAGGACCACCCAGCCGAACCAGAGCCAGCCGTTGCTGCCGAGGGCCACCGTGTAGGCCGTCACCACGACGAGGCCGCCGACGGTGAGCACCCCCATCGCCTTGGTGGCACCGTTCGAGCCGTTCGCAGAACCGGGCATCGCGACACCCTCCTCATGGTCCGACTGCCTCCATGGTGCCCCGGTTCTGCTTCTTGTGGGGAGCCCGTCAGCCCTTGCGTGCGTTCAGCGAGGCCAGATAGGCGTTGTACGCCTCCAGCTCCTTGTCGCCGTCCCGGTCGGCGGCGCGGTCCAGGCGCCGGGCCTGACGCTGCTCGGAGTTGTACCACTGGAACAGCAGGGCGATCAGCACCAGTACGGACGGGATCTCACTGAACGCCCAGGCGATCCCGCCGGCCGCGTTCTGGTCGGAGAGCGCGTCGATGCCGAGCGAGGCGGGCGGATGCTTGAAGGTCTCGACCATCGGCTCCGACGCCATCATCAACGCGATGCCGAAGAACGCGTGGAACGGCATGCCCGCGAACAGTTCCAGCATGCGCATGAGATACCCCGGCCGGTGCGGGCCCGGGTCCACGCCGATGATCGGCCAGAAGAAGACGACACCGACGGCGAGGAAGTGCACCATCATCGCGACGTGCCCGGCCTTCGAGCCCATCAGGAAGTCGAACAGCGGGGTGAAGTAGAGCGCGTACAGGCTCGCGATGAACAGCGGGATCGTGAAGGCGGGGTGGGTGATGATCCGCATGTACCGGCTGTGCAGCAGGGCCAGCAGCAGCTCACGCGGCCCCTTCCGCCCCTTCCCGGCAACGGGCAGCGCGCGCAGCGCGAGCGTCATCGGCGCGCCCAGCAGGACGAAGATCGGCGACAGCATGCTGATGACCATGTGCTGCACCATGTGCACGCTGAACATGACCATCCCGTAGTCGTTCAGCTTGGTGCACATGACGAGCATGATCGTCAGCACACCGACGACGAACGACACCGTGCGCCCCACGGACCACGCGTCCCCGCGCCGCCGCAGCCGCACCACACCCCACCCGTACAGCGCGAGCCCCGCGAGGCACGCGACGAGAAAGAAGGGATCCGCCGACCACTCCAGCCCGCGCCCCAGCGTGAACGGCGGCAGATCCATCGTCATGCCGTGCCCGCTGTGATCCATCCGGCGGCTCCTGATTCGTGGGGGGTTGTGCACTTCTTGCCGACCCCAGAGTAGAACCGCCCCCGACCGCACTTGCGACCGGGGCGAGTGTCCCTACCTCCAGGGGCGCGAGCAACCACGCACGGTCCGCACCCGGCGACGAATCAGTACCTCCTGCGGCGCTGCCCCTAAAGCACCGTCTCCGCCTCGTCGTACCGCCCGGAGGGAACCGTCTTCAACGTCTCCACGGCCTCCGCCAGCGGCACCATCACGATGTCCGTCCCCCGCAGCGCGGTCATGTGACCGAACTCTCCGCGGTGCACGGCCTCCACCGCGTGCCACCCGAACCGCGTCGCCAGGACACGGTCGTACGCCGTCGGCGTGCCACCCCGCTGCACGTGCCCGAGGATGACCGGCCGCGCCTCCTTGCCGAGCCGCTGCTCCAGCTCGATGGAGAGCTGCCGGGCGATCCCGGCGAACCGCTCGTGGCCGTAGATGTCCTTGCCGCCCTCGTCGAAGGCCATCGTCCCCGCCTTCGGCTTGGCCCCCTCCGCCGCGACGACGATCGCGAACCGCTTGCCCGCCTCGAACCGCTCGCCGACCCGGCGGGCCAACTCCTCGATGTCGAAGGGGCGTTCCGGTACGACGATGGCGTGGGCGCCGGCCGCCATGCCGGAGTGCAGGGCGATCCAGCCGGTGTGCCGGCCCATGACCTCCACGACCAGCACCCGCTGGTGGGACTCCGCGGTGGTCTTCAGCCGGTCGAGGGCCTCGGTGGCGACCCCCACGGCCGTGTCGAAGCCGAAGGTCACGTCGGTGACGGCGATGTCGTTGTCGATGGTCTTCGGGACGCCGACGATCGGCAGACCGGCGTCGGACATCAGCCGGGCCGCCTTCAGCGTGCCCTCACCGCCGATCGGGATGATCGCGTCGAGGCCGAGCTCGGCGACATGGCCCCTGGCGCGCTCCACGCCGTCCCGCAGGTGCGAGGGCTGGACCCGGGACGATCCGAGGATGGTGCCGCCGCGGGCCAGGATGCCGGCCACGGCGTCGAGGTCGAGCTTGAGGTAGTCGCACTCCAGGAGGCCCTTCCAGCCGTCCCGGAAACCGATGACCTCGTCGCCGTGGTCGGCGACGGCACGGTGCACGACGGACCGGATGACGGCGTTCAGGCCGGGGCAGTCGCAACCTTCTCCACGTGGGCCTGGGACCGGACCACGCTGTCCGGCTGACATCGCCGTCACCCTACCCGCGCAAGGGGGTCGTTCCGTACCCGGCGTCCGCCTGCTGGACGTGCCCGCACATGTGAGCGGACACCCTGTCAGGCGGGCCCGGAATCGTCCGTTCCGACGCAGCTCAGGCGGGCTGCTGGGCGGCCGCGATGCGCTCGCTGCGGAGCGCCTCGTACCAGCGGTCGTCGATCGGCGGCAGCGCGTTCACGTCGAGCGCCAGCTTCAGCAGCAGGTCCGCGATGAGCGGGTTGCGGGCGAGGACCGGCCCGTGCATGTAGGTGCCGAAGACGGTGTCGTTGTACGCGCCCTCCGTACCGTCCCCGGTGCCGTTGCCCTTGCCCAGCTGGACCCGGGCGAAGGGGCGGGCGGTGGGGCCGAGCTGGGTGACGCCCTGGTGGTTCTCGAAACCGGTGAGCGGGGGCAGCCCGAGGCGCGGGTCGATGTCGGCGAGGACGTCGCCGACGCAGCGCTCGCCGGTGCCGCGCACGGTCGTCACGTCGAGCAGGCCGAGGCCGGGCTCGCGCTGTCCGAGGTCGTTGATGAACTCGTGCCCGAGGATCTGGTAGCCGGCGCAGACGGAGAACACGATCGCGCCGTTCTCCACCGCCCGGTACAGGTGCCCGTCGCGGCGCAGCCGCTCGGCGGCGAGCCGCTGCGGACGGTCCTCGCCGCCGCCGATCAGGTAGATGTCCCCGGAGGTCGGGATCGGCTGGTCGCTGCGCACGTCGAGCCGGGCCACGTCGAGACCGCGCTGCCGGGCCCGGCGCTCCACGACGAGCGCGTTGCCCTGGTCGCCGTAGGTGCTGAGCAGGTCGGGGTAGATCCACACCAGCCGCAGTTGGTTGTCGCTCATGAACTGTTCGTCCTTCGTGGTCAGTTGCCGACGCGGCGGCGCAGGTCCTGGAACGCCGTGTAGTTCGCGATGACCTCGATCCGGCCCGGCGGGCACATCTGGACGGCCTGGTCGAGGGAGTCGCAGACCTGGAAGTGCTGGTTCGCGACCTCCAGCCGCACCGCGAGGTCCAGCTTGCGGTCGCCGAGCACGAAGATCGGGTGGCCGGTCAGGCGCGTGTAGTCCACGTCCCACAGCCAGGACGTGTCGGTGCCGTCGGCGCCGCGGGCGTTGACCGAGAGGATCACCGGCGCCGGCGGCGGGTCGATCAGCGAGAACGTCTCCAGCCAGCCGGCCGGGTTCTTGGCGAGCAGCAGACGCAGGTCGCGCCCCTGGAACTGCACGACGTCGTAGCGTCCCGCGACGGCCTGTACCTGGTACATCCGCTCCAGGGCGACCTGCGGCGGCACCCCGAAGACGGCGGCGACGGCGGCCGACGAGGCGGCGTTCGCCTTGTTGGCACGTCCCGGCAGTTGCAGGTGGATCGGCCAGGCGGACCCGTGCGGGTCGAGCACGTGGTCCCCGGAGAGCACCCAGCTCGGCGTCGGCCGCCGGAACCCGCACTCACCGCAGAACCAGTCGTCGCCGGGCCGCTGCATCACGCCGCCGCAGGACGGGCAGGACCAGGCGTCGTCCTTCCACATCTGCCCGGCGGCGACCCAGACCACGTTCGGGGAGGAGGACGCGGCCCAGACCACCAGCGGGTCGTCGCAGTTCGCCACGATGACGGCCTTCGACCCGGCCAGCCCCTCCCGCCAGTTCTCGGCGAGCATGCGGGTCTCGGCGGCGCGGTCGAGCTGGTCCCGGGAGAGGTTGAGCAGGGCGATGCACTTCGGGTCGGTGTCCCGGGCCACCCCGGCCAGGTACTTCTCGTCGACCTCGATCACACCGAACTTGGACTCCGAGCCGCCCGCCAGGGCCGAGGTGATACCGGCCGGCATGTTGGCGCCCAGCGCGTTGGAGACGACCGGCCCCGCGGCCTTCAGGGCCTCGGCGATCAGCCTGGTGGTCGTCGTCTTGCCGTTCGTCGCCGAGACGAGGGTCACGTCCAGGTTCTGGGCGAGCCGGGCGAGTAGGTCGGGGTCGAGTTTGAGCGCCACCCGGCCACCGATCACGGATCCGCTGCCGCGCCCCGCCGCCCGGGACGCCGCCGCGACCGCCTTGCCCGCGGTCACGGCCAGCTTGGCCCGCGGCGTGAGCGGGTCCGAGTTGCCTGCCATCAGTTCTCGATCCTCCTTGCGTACGCGCCGCGCCTCAGCCATCCGGCAACGTGGTGTGCACCTCAGCCTATCGAGATCCATTCGCACACCCGAATTCCGGCCCATGCCTGCGCGGCGAGCAGGGGCCCACCCGAACCGTACCCTTGCGGCCATGCGACACGGTTCCATTCCGGGCGCCCACGGGCGGGTCCGGCCCCTCACCCTGCTCGGCGACCCCGTCCTGCACGCCCGCTGCGCGGAGGTCACCGACTACGGCCCCGAACTCTCCCGGCTGGTGGAGGACTTGTTCGCCACGATGTACGCGGCGGAGGGCGTGGGGCTGGCGGCGAACCAGGTGGGGGAGCCGCTGCGGGTGTTCGTCTTCGACTGCCCCGACGACGACGAGGTCCGCCACCTGGGCCACGTGGTGAACCCGCGCCTCGTGACGGCGGACGGCGTGACCCTCCGCGGCCCGGAGGGCTGCCTGTCCCTTCCGGGCCTGGAGGCGGGCACGGAACGGTACGACCACGCGGTGGTGGAGGGCTTCACGGCGACGGGGGAGCCGGTCACCATCCACGGAACCGGCTTCTTCGCCCGCTGCCTCCAGCACGAGACCGACCACCTGGACGGCCGCGTCTACGCCGACCACGTCACGGGCTGGCGCAAGCGCAGGCTGATGCGACAGGTGGCGAAGTCTTCTTGGCACCGGTGAGGTGACACACCCAGGGGCGCTGGGGGTGCCCCCGGCCGAAGGCTGGGGGAGGAACTGCGCGCTCACCCCCCAGGCGGTCAGCCGAAACTCAACCCATCAGAACCCCGGACCCCCCACCTTGTCCCCCGCGGCCGCCAGCCGCCCCCACAGGAGATCCGCCAAACTCTTCACCAGTTCCGCACGAGAACAGGGCCGTTCCCCCAGCCACCAGTCCCCTGCGGCATGCATCATCCCGACGATCCCGTGCCCCCACACCCGGGCCAGCTGCTGACTCGCGGGCCCCAGATCCAGCCGGTCCTCGATGACCTGCGCCAGCTCCTCGCCCATCCGCCGCAGCAGCGGAGCCGAGTGCTTCCCCACGTCGAACCCCTGGTCGGTCCCCGTGCTGCCCTCCGCGGGATGCATCAGGAACCGGTACACCTGGGGCCGTGCCTCGATCGCCGCGAGGTACGTGTCCAAGGTCGCCTCGACGCGCTCACGGCGCTCCGCGGGAGCGTCCAGCGCATCCCGCAACGAGTTCAGCAACGCGTCCGTGTGCCGCTTGGCCAGCGCCGCGTACAGCCCGCCCTTGTCGCCGAAGTGGCGGTAGAGGATGGGTTTGGTGATGCCCGCCTCCGCCGCGATGGCGTTCATGGAAGCCTGTGGGCCGTCGCGCAGCACCACCCGGTCGGCGGCCTCCAACAGCTCGCGCCGTCGGCGGTCGGCGGACCGTTGCTGTTCGGTCCGCTGCGTGGTGTCCATGTGCTCTCCCCACCCCGTGCTCTTTTCGGTGACGCCTGCGCAAACTAACACCTGACAGCCATCTGCTCTCGAACTGGCTGCCGATGTGACCTTGGGAGTTGACTTTTCCTACCGACGAGTAACAGACTCGAGTTACCGCTAGTAACACATTATGCGCCGCCGCTGGAGGGGTCATGGCCGAGTTCACCATGGAACTCAACGACGAACAGAAGGAGGTCCGGGACTGGCTGCACGGTTTCGCCGCAGACGTCATCCGTCCCGCGGCCGCCGAATGGGACGAGCGTGAGGAGACCCCCTGGCCGGTCATCCAGGAGGCCGCGAAGGTCGGCATCTACTCCCTCGACTTCTACGCCCAGCAGTACTTCGACCCCACCGGCCTCGGCATCCCGATGGCCATGGAGGAGCTGTTCTGGGGCGACGCGGGCATCGCCCTGTCCATCGTGGGCACGGGCCTCGCCGCCGTCGGCGTCCTCGCCAACGGCACCGAGGAGCAGATCGGCACCTGGATCCCCCAGATGTACGGCGACGCCAACGACGTCAAGGTCGCCGCGTTCTGCTCCTCCGAGCCCGACGCCGGCTCCGACGTGGGCTCCATGCGCACCCGGGCCGTCTACGACGAGGCCAAGGACGAGTGGGTGCTCAACGGCACGAAGACCTGGGCGACCAACGGCGGCATCGCCAACGTCCACGTCGTCGTCGCGGTCGTCGACCCGGAGCTCGGCTCCAAGGGCCATGCCTCCTTCATCGTCCCGCCGGGGACGCCCGGGCTGTCCCAGGGTCAGAAGTTCAAGAAGCACGGGATCCGCGCCTCGCACACCGCCGAGGTCGTGCTGGACAACGCCCGGGTGCCGGGGTCCTGCCTGCTCGGCGGCAAGGAGAAGCTGGACGAGCGGCTGGCCCGGGCCAGGGAGCGGGCGAAGTCGGGCGGCGAGCGCGTCAAGAACGCGGCGATGGCCACGTTCGAGGCGTCGCGGCCCGCCGTGGGTGCGATGGCCGTCGGTACGGCACGTGCCGCGTACGAGGTCGCCCTCGACTACGCCGTGACCCGTGAGCAGTTCGGGCGGCCGATCATCGACAACCAGGGGGTGGCGTTCCAGCTCGCGGACATGCGGACGTCCATCGACGCGGCCCGGCTGCTGGTGTGGCGGGCCTCCTGGATGGCGGTGAACGGGAAGCCGTTCACCGCGGCCGAGGGGTCGATGTCGAAGCTGTTCGCGAGCGAGACGGCGAAGAAGGTGACCGCCCAGGCGATCCAGATCCTGGGCGGGAACGGGTACACGCGGGAGTATCCGGTGGAACGGATGCACCGTGACGCGGCGATCTACACCATCTTCGAGGGGACGAGCGAGATCCAGCGGCTGGTGATCGCCCGTACCTTGTCGGGGGTGCCGATCCGGTAGCGCCGTTCGGGGTGCGGGTGCGGGTGCGGGTGCGGGTGCGTTGCGGGCCGGCCGTGCGTCGTGGCCGGCCGCGCAGTTCCTCCCCCAGCCTTCGGCTGGGGATACCCCCAGCGCCCCTGACGGGGCGCTCGACTCACCGGTGCTTCAAAGGTGTGAGTTGCTCGATGTCGTAGCGCTTGCGGAGGGCCTCGATCGCCTCGTGGTCCGGAGGGCCGCCGCTGCCGAGGATCTCCAGGAGCTCCTCGAAGTAGCGCTCGTGGTCGGGGGGCGGGGAGGCCTGGAAGAACATCCGCGCCGGGGTCTCGGTCGGGTTGGCGAAGGCGTGTGGGCAGCCGGGGGGCACGACGATCACCGTGCCGGGGGTCGCCCGTACCACCCTCTTGCCCGAGCTCGACTCCCACTTCTGCCAGTGGTCGGGGGTGCGGATGCGCGGCTCGAAGGCGAGGACGTCCAGTTCGCCTTCGAGGACGTAGAAAAGCTCCTCGCTGCGGGTGTGCACATGGGCGCCCACGTCGAAGCCCGGCGGGACCTCCACCTCGAAGGTGGAGGCCGCCCGCGAGTGCGTTCCGGTCACCTTGAAGGTGACCCGCTGGGCCGGCGTGTGGACGACGCGCCCGTGCCCCGGCGGCACGAGGAGTCCCTCGGTCCTGGTCATGGGCGGCTCCTCACCACGTCACCGGAAGTGCCTCGGGACCCCGGATCAAGGCGCCCTTCCTGAAGGGAACCTGTTCCGGAGGTACGGCGAGCCGCAGCCCGGGCAGCCGGTCGAGCAGGGCGTCGACGAGGAGTTCCTCCTCCAGCCTGCCGAGCTGGCCACCGGGGCAGTAGTGCGGGCCGAACCCGAAGGACACGTGCGGGTTGGGGCTGCGGGCGAAGTCGATCGTCTCGGGGTCCGGGAAGACGGCCGGGTCGCGGTTGGCGGCCAGGTACGAGATGTAGACCGCGTCGCCCGCTTGGATCCGGACGCCCTTGATCTCCACGTCCTGCGTGGCGATCCGGCACAGCCCGACAGCGCTGCGGTGCGGGATGTAACGCAGGAGCTCGTCGATCGCCCGGGGGCGGATCGCCGGCTCGGTGCGCAGCCGGTCGAGGAGGTCGGGGCGGGTCAGCAGCAGGTAGAACATCTGTCCGCTGTTGTTGGTGACCGCCTCGCCGCCGATCTGGAGGAGCACGGCCAGCCCGACGGCCTCCTCCAGAGCGACCTCGCCGCAGCCCACCGCGGCGCCCAGCAGCGAGCACACGTCCTCTCCCGTGCTGTTCGCCCGCAGCCCGATCAGGTCGGCGAAGTACGCGCGCATCTCGCGCTTGGCCTTCTCGCTGACCTCCTTGCCCTGGCGGGAGGACAGGATCAGCTGGGTCCAGATGTGCATGGTGTGCCGGTCGGCGGCCGGTACGCCCATCACCTCGCAGATCACCGCGATGGGGAACGGGCTGAGCACCGCCGCCGTGAGATCGGCGGGCGGGCCGTCCCGGACGAGCCCGTCGATGATCTCGTCCAGCATCAGGCGGGCCTTCTCCCGGACCCGCTCCACGCCCTTGGAGGTGAGCGCGGGGGCCACCGAGCGGCGCAGCCGCGTGTGGTCGGGCGGGTCCAGGAAGCCGACCGCGCCGCGGTCCGGGATGAAGTGCGGGGCGAGCCGGGTGACCGGCTGCTCCATCACCGCCTCACGGCTGAACCGGAGGTCGTTGGCCACCATCCGTACGTCGTCGTACCGGGTGACCAGCCACGCCCAGCCCTCGCCGTTGGGGAGCTGGATCCGGGTGACCGGCCCCTCCCGCATCAGCTCGGCCAGGGTGGGGTCGAAGTCCACCCCCGTCAGGTCCGGCACTTCCCAGTGCCGGACCGGACAGGTGGCCTCACCGGCGGCCTCCACGGCCACGGCCGCCCCGTCGGCGGGGTCGAGCGGTTCGGTGAGCGCCATCTCTATCGAGCCGCCTCTTCGCCCGAACGCCGCCAGCGACCCAGCGACATCTCCGCGGTGATACCGGGACCGAACCCGGCCAGCAGCCCGCGTGCCTGGTGCTCGGCACCGCCCTCGTCGAACATCCGGCGCAGTGCGTCCAGGACGACGGCGCTGGCGATGTTGCCGTACTCGGTGAGCGTGGACCGGCTGAACCGGAAGGCGTGCGGGTCGACCCGGAGGAACTTGCTCAGGTCGTCCAGGATGCGCGGCCCGCCCGCGTGGACTATGTAGAAGTCCAGGTCGGACGCGTCCCAGCCGTGCAGCCTCGCCAGGTCCTGG
The DNA here is from genome assembly GCF_019510245.1 of Streptomyces sp. Classification (GTDB taxonomy): domain Bacteria; phylum Actinomycetota; class Actinomycetes; order Streptomycetales; family Streptomycetaceae; genus Streptomyces. Next base: position 118,457 of record NZ_JAEKKT010000134.1, read on the forward strand.
AGAGCCGGGGCCAGCGGCTCCATGGTCGCCGGGACCCGCTTGTCCAGCAGGAAGTGGAACCCGGTGGCCCGCACGTCGTACATGATCCACTCCTCGGTCTTCGGGATCAGGTACGAGCCGTTGCGTTCGAGTTCGACGCCCGTGCCGCCCTTGCCGCGGACCACGGCGGCGGCGATGCCGTCACCGAAGAGGCCGTTGGAGAGCAGCGAGCCGACGCCGAGGTCGGTCGGCTGGTAGCACAGCGAGCAGAACTCGCAGGCCACGATGAGGGCGTTGGCGTCCGGGTACGCCGAGCAGAAGTCGTGCGCCCGGTTGATCGCCGCTCCGCCGGCCGCGCAGCCGAGCTGCGCGATGGGGATCTGGCGGGTGGTGGAGTCGAAGTCCATCTCGTTGATCAGCCACGCGGTGAGCGAGGGCATCATGAAGCCCGTGCACGAGACGTAGATGATCACGTCGATGTCGGTGGTGAGCAGCTCGGCGTCGTCGAGCGCTCGCTGGATGACTGCGGGGACCCGGGCCTTGGCCTCGACCTCGTAGAGCTTGTTGCGGTCCTCGAAGCCGGGGTGCTTCAGGGTTTCCTCGATCGGCTGCACGATGTGCCGGGTGCGAACGCCCGTGTTCTCGATCAGTCTCAGCGCCAACGGCAGCTGCGGGTGGTTCTCGTGGTGGGAGCGCGCCAGTTCCAGCGTCTCCTCCATCGTGATCACGTACTCCGGGACCGACACTGAGGGTTTGCACAAAGTCGCCATGAACCGTGCCTGCTTTCAGCCTTCCGGCGGGTTTGCCCCGACCGGTCAGAGAGGTGGTTCACCTCAGGAGGTGGTCCCCTCACGATCACCCGAGAGGGCGACGATCTCGCGCCGGACTACTCCGAACCGGTGACCCCGTGTCAGGGTCGGATCAGCACAGAGGTATCCCGACGAGGAGGACGCGATGCCCGGCACGGCCGCGGAGATGCTGAGAAGGACCAGGTCAGAGCTGGCCCCGGACCCGAACGCCAATCCGCTGGTCCCCCTCGTCGCCGGCGGCCGGGCGAGCCGGGAGACCCTCGCCGTACTCGCCCTCGAACAACACCGGGTGATCCCCGCCGACCGGCGTGCGTTCCTGCATCTGGCGCAGCGCGCCGCCGAGGCCCCGGCGGCCGCAGGGTTCTTCACCATGCCGGCCGAGGGCGAGGAACTGGCGGCAGCGCGGCTGGGCGCGTTCGCCGAGGCGTGCGAGGTGGACGACGAGCGCAGGCAGGCGTACGAGCCCCTGCCGGGCTGCCAGGCGTACCCGGCGTACATCTCCTGGCTCGCTCTCAACGCCGATCCGGCGGACGCGGTCCTGGCCGTCACGGCCAACTTCGCGACGTGGGGGACGTACTGCGCGACCATCGCGCGTGGCCTGCGCGAGCACTACGGCTTCACCGACGAGGCCTGCGCCTTCTTCGACTTCTTCGCGGAACCGGCCCCGGAGCTGGACGCACAGGCGACGGCGGCGGTGGAGGCGGGACTGGAGTCAGGTCAGCTGGATGAGAGGCGGGTGTACACGTACGGCCGCCTGCTCCAGGCGTACGAGCAGATGTTCTGGACTTCGCTCAGCTGAACGCTTCCGGGGGCGCCGGGGGAGGAACTGCGCGACCAGCCCCCACTGCCCCGCACCCGCCGAACGACCGTCACTCCCCACTGCTGTGGGCGATACAAGCCACGTCGATCCGATCGGCGAGCTTCGCGAGCTCGATGGTCAGCGCGGCCACCGTGTCCTCGTCCAGCCCACCCTCGTCGGCCTCCACCAGACGCAGCCACCGTGCCCCCAACGTCCGCAACAACTTACTCACGTCGGCCGCGGCCACCTGCAAGGTCCCGCGGTTGTCGACGATCAGAGGCAGGGTCACTTCGCGGTTCACACTCGGGATCGTAGTCGTGCAACCCTCACGCACCCTGCCAAACGGTGGTGATGTTGCAGAACTCCCGGATTCCGTGCCCGGACAGCTCACGGCCGTACCCCGACCGCTTCACCCCGCCGAACGGAAACGCCGGGTGGGAGGCGGTCATGCCGTTGACGAACACGCCACCGGCCTCGAGGTCCCGTACGAACCGGTCCACCTCGGCGTCGTCCCGCGTCCACACGTTCGAACTCAGCCCGAAGGGCGAGTCGTTGGCGATGAGGATCGCCTCCTCCAGGTCCCCGGCCCGGTACAGCGTGGCCACCGGGCCGAACGCCTCCTCGCGGTGGATGCGCATGTCGCGGTGGATCCCGGCGAGGACGGTCGGCGGGTAGTACCAGCCCGGCCCGTCCGGCCGCTGCCCGCCGCACAGCACCTCCGCACCCGACCGCTTCGCGTCCTCGACCAGCTCCTCCAGGTCCTTGCGCCCCTGCTCGCTGGAGAGCGGCCCGACGTCCGTCTCCTCGTCCATCGGGTCGCCCGTCCGCAGCGCGGCCATGCCCGCCACGAACTTCTCGGCGAAGGCGTCGTAGACGTCGGTGTGCACGATGAACCGCTTCGCGGCGATGCACGACTGCCCGTTGTTCTGCACCCGCGCCGTCACCGCGATCTGCGCGGCCCGGTCGATGTCCGCCGAGGGCATCACCACGTAGGGGTCGCTGCCGCCCAGTTCCAGGACCGTCTTCTTGATCATCTCGCCGGCGGTGGCGGCGACCGCGCGTCCCGCGGGCTCGCTGCCGGTGAGCGTCGCCGCCCGCACCCGCTCGTCGCGCAGGATGTCGTCGACCGCGCCGGAGCCGATCAGCAGGGTCTGGAAGCAGCCCTCGGTGAAGCCGGCCCGGTGGAACAGGTCCTCCAGGTACAGGGCCGTCTGCGGGACGTTGGACGCGTGCTTGAGCAGTCCCACGTTGCCCGCCATCAGCGCGGGCGCGGCGAAGCGGACCACCTGCCAGAGCGGGAAGTTCCACGGCATCACGGCGAGCACCGGCCCCATGGGGCGGTAGCGCACCCGCACCCGGGAGGCGCCCGAGTCCTTCACGTCCGTCTCCGCCGGCTCCTCGTCGGCCAGCAGTTCCTCCGCGTGGTCGGCGTACCAGTGCATCGCCTTGGCGCACTTGGCGGCCTCCGCGCGGGCCTGCTTGACCGGCTTGCCCATCTCGGTGGTCATGGTGCGTGCGATGTCGTCCCGGTCCGCGTCCAGCAGGCCGGCGGCGGCGTGCAGCAGCCGGGCGCGCTCGGCGAAGGTGCTCGTGCGGTACGTGCGGAACGTCGCCTCGGCGAGTTCGAGCCGGCGTTCGAGCTCGTCCTCGTCCATGGCCTCGAAGGTTTCGAGTGTCTCGCCGTTCGCCGGGTTGACCGTCGCGATGGGCATGGCTGACCTCCCTGGGAGCGGGCTTGCTATGACCTTCCCGCGCGGCTCTCAGGACCGCAACGCGTAGGCACCTCTTCAGCCCGAGTGCTCCGCCAGCCGGTCGAGAAACGCGGCCTGTGCCTTGACGATCACCTCGCGGGCCCGGTCCGGGGTCAGCCAGGCCACCCGGTCCAGCTCCGGGAACTCCTGGATCCGGCCCGACCGCGGCGGCCACTCCATCACGAAGGTGCCGGGGTCGATGGCGGCCGGGTCCAGGTCCGCCTCGACCGCCCACGCCGTGACGATCTTGCCGTTGGTCTGCCGGACCTCGCCCAGCTCGATCGCCTCGCCGTCCGGGGGCGCCAGCCCCAGCTCCTCCTGGAACTCGCGGCGGGCCGCCTCCCAGGCCGGCTCGTCCGGCGCGTACTCGCCCTTGGGGACGGTCCAGGCGCCCGCGTCCTTCTTCGCGAAGAACGGCCCGCCCATATGGCCGAGCAACACCTCAAGACCTGCGCCGGTACGCCGGAACAACAGCAGTCCGGCGCTTCGCTTCGGCTCCGTCAACGCCGTACCTCCGGATGGGCGGCCAGCAGGGTCTCCACCGTATCGGCCTCCTCCGGCCGCTTGTCCTCGCGGTAGCGGACGACCCGCGCGAAGCGCAGGGTGACGCCGGCCGGGTAACGGGAGGAGCGTTGCAGGCCGTCGTAGGCGATCTCCACGACGAGTTCGGGGCGTACGGTCACCACCCAGCCGCTGTCCGAGACCTCCAGCTCCTTCAGCCGGGCGGTCTGCCACTCCAGCATCGCGTCGGTCATGCCCTTGAACGTCTTGCCGAGCATGGCGAAGGTGCCGTCCGGATTGCGGGCGCCGAGGTGGAGGTTGGAGAGCCTGCCGGTGCGGCGGCCGTGGCCCCACTCGGCGGCCAGCACGACCAGGTCCAGGGTGTGGACGGGCTTCACCTTCAGCCACGAGGCACCGCGGCGGCCGGCGCTGTAGGGGCCGTCCAGGGCCTTGACGACCACGCCCTCGTGACCCCGGGCGAGGGTGGCCGCGAGGAACTCCTCCGCGGCCGTCGCGTCGTCCGGCCCGGACACCAGCGCCCGGCGCACCCGCATCGGCTCGGGGACCAGCCGGGCCAGTTCCGCGTGCCGTTCGGTGAAGGGGAGGTCGAGCAGGTCGTGGCCGTCGACGGAGAGCGCGTCGAAGAAGACCGGGGAGACCGGGACCTCCCGGGCCGCCTTCGCCACGTCCGTCCGGGAGCCGACCCGGCCGGCCGTCTCCTGGAAGGAGCGGGGCCGGCCGTCCGCGTCGAAGGAGATCACCTCGCCGTCCAGGATGAAGCGGTCGCCGTTCAACCCGCGTGCGGCGGAGGTCACCTCGGGAAGGCGGTCGGCGATGTCGTCCAGGGTGCGGGTGAAGATCCGTACCGTGTCGCCGTCCCGGTGCACCTGGACCCGGATGCCGTCCAGCTTCTCCTCGACCGCCGAGCCGCCCAGTTTCGCCACCGCCTCGGCGACCGAGGAGGCGGTGTGCGCCAGCATGGGCAGCACCGGACGGCCGACGGTGAGCCGGAAACGGTCCAGGGCCGGCGGGCCGTCCGCCAGCAGCGCCTCGGCCACCGTCTGGAGGGAGCCGGCGAGCATCACCGCCCGGCGGACCGTGGCCGGTTCCGCCCCGGTCGCCTCTGCCAGGCCCTCGACGGCGACCGCGTCCAAGGCGCCCTGCCGTACCTCGCCGGTGATCAGCCCCAGCAGGAAGCGCTGCTCGTCCGCCGTCGCCGCGCCCATCAACTCGCCCACGATCCGCACCCGTTCGGCCTGCGAACCGGCCCCGGAGACCTTGCCGAGCTCGCTGAGCCGGGCGTCGACCTCGCGCACGGTGAGGGACGGTTCGCCGGCCGGCGGGACGGGCCGGCTCAGCACCTTCCAGCCGACGCCGAGGCGGCCCTGCGGGAGCCGGCCGGCCAGATACGGGATGACGACCGGTACGTCCTCGGGCGCCGTCTCCCGGAAGAGTTCGGCGAGCAGCGCCGTCTTGCGGGACCTGGCCGCGGTGGCGGCGACCTCCCGGGACACTTCGGCTAGCCGGGTCAGCAGCATGCAGCCATGGTGCAACGGGCGGGGCCGGACTACACCCGCACCGCCGCGTCCAGGTCTGCGAAGAGCAGCTCGCCGTTGATCGCCGCGCCGGCCCGGTAGCCGCGGCTCGCCGCGTTGATCACCTGCTCGGCGAATCCGCTCGCGTTGCCCGCCGCCCACAGTCCGGGCACGGTCGTCAGGCCCCGCTCGTCGATCACGGGGTAGGCGCCGAAGGGGGTCTCCGTCAGCTCCGCGCCCAGCCCGCGGAGCAGGTCGTTCTGCGGGACCGGGCGGGGGGCGACGAACAGCACCTCCCGCGCGTGCACGCTTCGGTCGGCGAGCCGTACACCCGTCAGCCGGTCGTCCTCGATCCGCAGCCCGGCGACCTCGCCCGGCACCACCCGCACCCCGGCCACGGCCAGCCGCCGCAGGTCGTCGTCGGTCAGCTCCGTCTCCTCCACCCGGTGCAGGAAGAGGGTCACGTCCTTGGACCACTGGGTGACCATCAGCGCCTGGTGCACGCTCATCGCCGTCGTGGCCAGCACCCCGAACGCCTGGTCGCGCACCTCCCAGCCGTGGCAGTACGGGCAGTGCAGCACGTCCCGGCCGAAGCGTTCTGCCGCTCCGGGGACGGGCGGCAGCTCGTCCCTCAGGCCGGTGGCGACGACCAGCTGCCTGGCCCGGACCGTGCGGCCGCCCGCCAGTGCCACCGTGAAGCCGTCCGCGCCGTCCTTCGCGGCGTCCACCGCCCGGTCCCGGACCAGCTCCACGCCGTACCGGGCGATCTCCTCCCGGCCCGCCGCCAGGAACTCCGCGGGCGGCATGCCGTCCCGGGACAGGAAGCCCTGCATGTGTGCCGCCGGGGCGTTGCGCGGCTCGCCCGCGTCGACGACCAGGGTGCGGCGCCGGGCCCGGCCCAGGACGAGGGCGGCGGACAGTCCGGCCGCGCCGCCTCCGACGACGACCACTTCGTACGCATCGGTCATGGTGACCACCTCCGCGGCCGAGGGTCGCCCGGCCGCTGCCGGATTGACAAACGTCTTTGCCGAAACTGCAATGCAGGCATGACTACGGACGACGTCCTCGCGGGCGTGGGACCCCGGCTGCGCCGACTCCGCAAGGAGCGGGAGGTCACCCTCGCCGCCCTCTCCGAGACCACCGGCATCTCGGTCAGCACCCTCTCCCGCCTGGAGTCCGGGCTGCGCAAGCCCAGCCTGGAGCTGCTGCTGCCGATCGCGCAGGCCCACCAGGTGCCCCTGGACGAACTGGTCGGCGCCCCGCCGGCCGACGACCCCCGGGTGCGGGCCAAACCGATGGAACGCCACGGCCGCACCTTCCTGCCGCTCACCCGGCAGCCGGGCGGCCTGCAGGCCTTCAAGGTGATCGAACCCAAGCGGAAACCCGAACCGGAACCGCGTACCCACGAGGGCTACGAGTGGTTGTACGTGCTGTCCGGGAAGCTGCGGCTGGTGCTCGGTGAGCACGACGTCGTGCTGGGGCCGGGGGAGGCGGCCGAGTTCGACACCCGGGTGCCGCACTGGTTCGGGTCGACGGGGGAGGGGCCGGTGGAGTTCCTCAGCCTGTTCGGGCCGCAGGGGGAGCGGATGCACGTGCGGGCGCGGCCGAAGCGGGCGTGACGAATCCGGCGTTCCCTCCGGGGGCTGTTCCCTCGATGGCAAGCGACCGCTTAGTATGCGGTGGACCCCGGTCAGACGACGCAGTCGACGCAGTCCCGTGGAGGCACCGCATGCAGGCATGGCAAGTGCACGAGAACGGCGAGCCGAGCGAGGTGATGCGGCTCCAGGAGGTGGAGCGGCCCACGCCCGGCGACGGCCAGGTGCTGCTCAGGGTGCGTGCCGCCAACATCAACTTCCCCGACGTCCTGATGTGCCGGGGGCACTACCAGGTGCGCCCGCCGCTGCCGTTCACCCCCGGGGTGGAGATCTGCGGCGAGACCGAGGACGGGCGCCGGGTGATCGCCAACCCCGCGCTGCCGTACGGGGGTTTCGCCGAGTACGCGGTCGCGGACGCCGCCGCGCTGCTGCCCGCCCCGGACTCGCTGGACGACGCCGAGGCCGCCGCACTGCACATCGGCTACCAGACGGGCTGGTTCGGACTGCACCGCCGGGCGGCCCTCCAGGCCGGCGAGACCCTGCTCGTGCACGCCGCCGCCGGCGGTGTCGGCAGCGCGGCCGTCCAGCTCGGCAAGGCGGCCGGGGCGCGGGTGATCGGCGTGGTCGGCGGCGCCGACAAGGCCGCCGTCGCCCGCGAGCAGGGCTGTGACGTCGTCGTCGACCGGCGTGCCGAGGACGTCGTCGCCGCCGTCAAGGAGGCCACCGGCGGCCGGGGTGCCGACGTGATCTACGACCCGGTCGGTGGCGAGGCCTACACGCAGTCCACCAAGGTCGTCGCCTTCGAGGGCCGGATCGTGGTCGTCGGCTTCGCCAGCGGCACCATCCCCAGCCCGGCGCTCAACCACGCCCTGGTCAAGAACTACTCCATCCAGGGCCTGCACTGGGGCCTGTACGCCACCAAGAACCCCGGGCTGATCCTGGACTGCCACCGGCAGCTCACCGAGCTGGCCGCCAAGGGCGCCATCAAGCCCCTGGTGAGCGAGCGGGTGCCGCTGTCCGAGGCAGCGGCGGCCGTGCAGCGGGTGGGCGACGGCGTCACCACCGGCCGGGTCACCGTCGTACCGAACGGAGCCGCAGCATGACCGACGCCGCCGAACTCACGCGCCGCACCGCCGAGTTGCTGGCCGCGTATCCGGTGGGAACCACCGATCGGCTCGACTTCCTCAAGGCCCGCTTCGACGCCGGCCTCGCCTGGGTGCACTACCCGGAGGGCCTCGGCGGCCTCGGCGCCCCGCGCTCCCTCCAGGCCGTCGTGGACGCCGGGCTGGAAGCCGCGGGCGCCCCCGACAACGACGCCCGCCGCAACGGCATCGGGCTGGGCATGGCCGCGCCGACCATCCTCAAGTACGGCACCGAGGAGCAGAAGCAGCGCTACCTGCGGCCGCTGTGGATCGGGGAGGAGGTCTGGTGCCAGCTGTTCAGCGAGCCGGGCGCCGGCTCCGACCTGGCCGCGCTGGGCACCCGCGCCGTCCGTGAGGGCGACGAATGGGTGGTGAACGGCCAGAAGGTGTGGACCTCCGGCGCGCACAACTCCCGCTGGGCCATCCTGATCGCCCGCACCGACCCGGACGTGCCCAAGCACGCCGGCATCACCTACTTCATCTGCGACATGACCGACCCGGGCGTGGACGTCCGCCCGCTGCGGCAGATCACCGGCGAGGCCGAGTTCAACGAGGTCTTCCTCACCGACGTCCGCATCCCCGACTCCCGCCGCCTCGGCGCGGTCGGCGACGGCTGGCGGGTCGCGCAGACCACCCTGAATAACGAGCGTGTCGCCATCGGCGGCATGCGGCTGCCCCGCGAGGGCGGCATGATCGGCCCGGTCGCGAAGACCTGGCGCGAACGCCCCGAGCTGCGCACCCACGACCTGCACCAGCGGCTGCTGAAGCTGTGGGTCGAGTCCGAGGCCGCCCGCCTCACCGCCGAGCGCCTGCGCCAGCAGCTCGTCGCCGGACAGCCCGGCCCCGAGGGCGCCGGCATGAAGCTCGCCTTCGCCCGCCTCAACCAGGAGATCAGCGGCCTGGAGGTCGAACTTCGCGGCGAGGAAGGCCTGTTGTACGACGACTGGACCATGCGCCGGCCCGAACTGGTGGACTTCACCGGCCGCGACGCCGGCTACCGCTACCTCCGTGCCAAGGGCAACAGCATCGAGGGCGGGACCAGCGAGGTCCTGCTGAACATCGTCGCCGAGCGCGTCCTGGGCCTGCCGGCCGAACCGCGCACCGACAAGGACGTCGCCTGGAAGGACCTTGCCCGATGAGCGCACAGCCCGATCTGCTGTACTCGGAGGAGGAAGAGGCGCTGCGGGCCGCGGTGCGGGACCTGCTCGCCGACCACTGCGACGCGCCGGGCGTGATCGCCCGCACCGAGTCGGACACCGCGCACGACGCGGCCGCCTGGAAGGCCCTCACCGAGGGCATGGGGCTCGCCGGGCTGCTGGTGCCCGAGGAGCTGGGCGGTCAGGGCGCCTCGCACCGCGAAGTCGCCGTCGTCCTGGAGGAGCTGGGGCGGGCCGTCGCGCCCGTGCCGTATCTGACCAGTGCCGTGGTGGCGACCGAGGCGCTGCTGGCCTGCGGCGACGGGCAGTTGCTCGGGAAGCTGGCCTCCGGGCGGACCGTCGGGGCGCTGGCGGTGGGGCTGCACGTCGCCCCGGGCGGCGCGTTCAGGACCGTACGCGTCGAAGACGGACTTCTGCACGGCGAGTTGACCGGGATCGCGGACGCGGTCGCGGCGGACGTGCTGCTGGTGCCCGGGGACGACGGCGGGCTGTACGCGGTCGAGGCGGGTGCCGTCACCGTCACCCCCCAGGTGTCCTTCGACCTGACCCGGCCGCTCGCCACCGTGACGCTGGACGGCGCGGCGGGGCGGCGCGTGGGCGACGCGGAGCCGGCGGTACGGCGTGCGCTGCGGGCCGGGGCCGGGCTGCTGGCCTCCGAGCAGTTCGGCGTCGCCGAGTGGGCCCTGACGGAGACCGTGCGGTACCTCAAGGAGCGCAAGCAGTTCAACCGGCCGGTCGGCGGGTTCCAGGCGATCAAGCACCGGCTGGCGCAGCTGTGGCTGGAGGTGGTGAACCTGCGAGCCGCTGCGCGGGGCGCCGCCGATGCGCTGGCCTCCGGCGAGGACGCCGACGTGTCGGTGGCCGTCGCGCAGGCCTACGCCGGGCCGGTCGCCGTGCACGCGGCCGAGGAGGCGCTGCAGTTGCATGCGGGGATCGGGATGACCTGGGAGCATCCCGTCCACCTTTATCTGAAGCGGGCCAAGTCCGATTCGATCGCCTTCGGTACGGCGGGGGCGCATCGGGAGGCCTTGGGCGCGCTGGTTGACTTGCAGGCGCCGTGAGGTAACGGGTTCGGGTGCGGGTGCGTGGGGGCTGGTCGCGCAGTTCCTCCCCCAGTCTTCGGCCGGGGGTGCCCCCCAGTCTTCGGCCGGGGTCCCCCCAGCGCCCCTTGCGGGGCGCCTGAAGTGAACCTGGGACGGCAGTCCAGCCAACTCCCCGTGGGGGTACACCAATTGGGCTCTGTTCGAACGCATACTCCCTTGGGTCACTCATGGCCCTACAAGGGAGGCAGAGCATGGCCCTCACCACCCGTCGCAGAGCCCTCACCGCCCTCGGTGCCGCCCTCGCCGGCGCCGTCGTACTGCCCGGCGCACAGGCCTGGGCGGGCGGCGGTCGCCGTGGCCGGCGGCCGCTGTGGCGTGCCCACGCCCACAACGACTACGAGCACACCCACCCGCTGTTCGACGCCCTCGGCCACCGCTTCGGGAGCGTCGAGGCCGACATCTTCCTCGTCGGCGACCAGCTCCTCATCGGCCACACCGAGGACGACCTCGATCCGAGCCGCACCCTCGAATCCCTCTACCTCGACCCGCTGGCCGCGATCGTCAAGGCCAACCACGGCTCCGTGTACCGGGGGTGGCGCAGGCCGCTGCAGCTGCTCATCGACATCAAGACCGAGGGTTCCTCGACCTATCTGGAGCTCGACCGGCATCTGCGGCGCTACCCGCACCTGTTCACCACCTACGCCCACGGCCGGGTGATCCCCGGTGCGGTCACCAACGTCATCTCCGGCGACCGTGCCGCCCGCACACCGATGGAGGCGCAGACCGCGCGCCGGGCCTTCTACGACGGCCGGCTCACCGACCTCGGCACCTCGGCGCCCGCCTCCTTCGTCCCGTTGATCAGCGACAACTGGCAGCTCAACTTCACCTGGCTGGGGGCGGGCGCGTTCCCGGACGCCGAGCGGCAGAAGCTGCGCGACATCATCGGCCAGGCGCACGCGCACGGCCAGACGGTGCGCTTCTGGAACACCCCCGACGCACCCGGCCCGGACCGTGACGCGCTGTGGGGCGAACTGCTCGCCGCCGGCATCGACTACTTCAACACCGACGACCTGGCAGGCCTGGAGACCTTCCTGGACGCCCGCGCGACGTCGTAACACCACTCGAACGGGGGCCGTGTCAACCGCACGGCCCCACCCTCCGCTACGCCACACTTGCGGCCGAACGCCCCGAAACGGGCGTGGCGGAGGAGGTTCGCGATGGCCGTTTCCATCTCTGTGGTGCTGCTGCTCCTGTTGCTGGCCGTGATCTTCATGCGCCAGGGCGCGCTGAAGATCTCGCACGCCCTGGTCTGCATGCTGTTCGGCTTCTTTCTGGCCAGCACCAGCATGGCGCCGACCATCACCAGCGGGCTCACCGCGACCGCCGACCTGGTCAGCAGTCTGCGGCCCTGAGCTGGCCGCTCAGGGGCCTCGTCAGGGTTTCCAGAAGACCCCGATCCCGTTCGCCACGGCACGCTCAGGGCTCTCGGTCGGGTGGTTGAGCACGCTCACCGTCTTCGCCCCCGCGGTGCGGGCCACCATCGTCGTGGAGCCGCCGCCGTCCAGGCTGAACGCGTCGACCGCCCCCAACTTCCGCATCTCGTCCGCCACTTCGGCGATGGTCAGGCCGCTGCGGTAGGCCACCGCGCCGTCCAGCGCGAGCAGCAGCAGTCTGCGTCCGCCGCTCGCGTAGCCCACGGCCGTGCGCACGGCCGCGGTGGTGGCGTTCAGCCCGGCCAGCGGCTCTCCGCCGCGCAGCACCGGGTAGCCGCCGACGGCGAAGCGGTACGGGATCCCGGAGGCGGACGCCACCAGGAACTCGCGTACGGCGACCCGTTCGCCCCTGGTGAGGGCGCGCAGTCTGTCCGCGCCCGCCTCCCGGCCCAGCAGGACGGTGGTGCCCGCGGTGATCGCACCGCTGCCCGGGGTGCCGGAAGTGGCGACGACCCTGCCACGGCGGATCCGCACCTCGTAGGTGTCCGTGCTGCACCCGGCGGCCCGGTTGGTGTCCGAGCCGCAGGTGGCGCGCTTGCGGGAGGCCGGGCCCCAGGCGGCGGTGTAGGCGCCGACGGAACCCTCCGCCAGTGCGTACTGGTTGAGCCCCCGCAGCGTGAGGGTGGCGTCCCGGGTGCGGACCGTGCCGGCGAGCGTCAGCCGGTCGAGCCGGGCCCGGCGGTCCATGCCGACGCCGAAGACGTCGGTGGTGTCGGTGCCGGGCGGCAGCGACGGGCCGAAGCGCTGGGCCGTCGGCACCGCCGACTTGAGCACCCCGCCGTGCGCGATCGCCGGGCCGACGCTCGCGCCGGTCGCCTCGACGCCCGGGTGCTGGGCCTCGGTGATGTTGAAGAAGTCGCCGTTCACGCCCGCGACCGCGCCCGCCGCGTCCGCCATCGCCGACACCGGCGACCGTGCGGCCACCGCGCCCGGCGAGAGCAGGTCCACATGGACGTGCGGGTCGGTCAGGTCGACGGTCAGCAGATGGGCGTGGGCGGTGCCCCTGGCCGTCGGGACGTCGAACTGCCGGTAGGTGACGCCGGACGCGATCCGGCCGGCGCCGGACGCGATCCGGCCGGCGCCGGACGTGATCCGGCCGGCGCCCGACGCGGCGCCGGCCGGTGCCGCCCCCGTGAGGGCCGCACCGGCCAGCACGCCGGTCGTGGTGAGAATCGTGCACAGAGTTCGGGTCTTCGCCGCAAGCCGTCTCCGACGATGCGTCACCGCACCCCCTGATGTCTCGTCAAGTTCTCCAGGACTCAGGGAAGTGCAGCAGACGGGAGTGACCGGCGGGGCGGCTAGCCGTCGACTACGCGAGAACGGGTGAGGAAACGCACCCCCTCGGGTGCCTCCAGCGAGAAACCGCTCCCCCGTCCGGGTACCACGTCCACGATCAGCCGGGTGTGGCTCCACACCTCGTACTGGCTGCGGGACATCCAGAAGGTGACCGGCTCCTCGACCCCGTCCACCGCCAGCTCGGCCAGCAGCACGTCCGAGCCGCCGGTGCGGAACTCGCCGTCCGGATAGCACATGGGCGCACTGCCGTCGCAGCAGCCGCCGGACTGGTGGAACATCAGCGGCCCGTGCTCGGCACGCAGCCGGCGCACCAGCTCGGCGGCGCTCGGGGTGAGTTCGACGCGCGCGGGCGCGGTCCTGTCGTCGTCCATGGGCACCGTCCTGGGCCGGGGGCGTCGGATCCCCTCAGTCTCACGCGGCGTCACAGGCGCGTCCAGGGTGCGGCGTCGACCGTTCGTGCGTCGTCTGTGGGTCGTCGACCGTTGCTCACGGTCGCGGCAGCAGGTCCTTGACGGTCCGTTCCAGGAAGGGCAGGGCGCGCTGGCTCCACACGGCCAGGGCGATCGAGGCGGCCACCGCGGTCAGGGCGACCGGGCCCAGCGGGGTGCAGCCGAAGAAGCGGCTGACTCCCGGGGTCTCGACGAGCGCGAGCAGGACGGCGGCCGAGCCGAGGGAGGCGAGGCGCACCAGTGCGCTGTCCCGGCGGTCCAGCAGGGTCTGGATGAGCTGGGTGCCGACCACCGCCATCAGCGCCATGGTGCTGGAGCGGCGGGCCGTGCCGGGGGTGCCGCGGCCGATGAGCCAGGCCATGAGCGCGCCGGCACTGGTCGTCAGCGCACGGTGCCGGATCTGCCGCAGGAGGGGGGCGCCGAGTACGTCCGAGGGCGACCCGGGGTCCGACTGCTCCGCCGTCCCCTTCGGGGTGACCGCCACCGCCATCGCCGGGAACAGGTCGGTGAAGAGGTTCACCAGCAGCATCTGACGGGTGGACAGCGGAGCCCTGCGGGACAGCAGGGTGCCGAGGACGCCGAAGCCGATCTCGCCCGCGTTGCCGCCGATGAGGATGGCGACGGCGTCCGCGACGCTGTGCCACAGCGACCGGCCCTCCCGGACGGCGTCGGCCAGTACCGTCAGGTCGTCGTCGGTGAGGACCAGGTCGGCGGCGTTGCGGGCGGCGGCGGAGCCGCGGGCGTTGATGCCCACGCCGATGTCGGCGGCGCGGATCGCCGCCGCGTCGTTGGCGCCGTCGCCGACCATGCCGACCACCCGGCCGGCGTCCCGCAGCGCCTCGACGACCTGGAGTTTCTGTTCCGGCGCCACCCGGGCCACGACACCCGCGTCCCGGAGCATCCGGGCCCTGCCCGTCCGGTCGGTACCGGCCAGCTCGTCGCCGGTCACCACGACGGTGTCGCCGGGCCAGCCCAGCTCGGCGGCGATCGACCGGGCGGTCTGCGGGTGGTCGCCGGTCAGCATCACCGGCCGGATGCCCTCCTCGTGCAGAGCCCGCACCAGCGTCCTGGAGGTCTCGCGCGGGGTGTCGGCGAAGCCGAGCAGGCCGAGGAACTCCAGGTGTTCCAGGGGGGCTTCGAGGACGCCGGAGGCCGTCCGGTCGTCGTCGTCCGTCCGGCGCCGGGCGACGGCCAGCACGCGCAGGCCCTCGGCCGCCAGTGTCCGCGCCGTCTCCGAGGCGGAGACGGCGGCGTCGGAGCAGGCGGGCAGTACGGTCTCCGGTGCTCCCTTCACCACCAGCAGGGGCGGTTCGTCGCCGGACCGGCCGACGGCCGCGGCGTATCCGCGGGCGGCCTCGAAGGCGAGACTCTCCGACTGCTCCCAGTCCGAGCCGGGTCCGGCCGCGGCGAGGACCGCCGCGTCGGTGGCGTGCTCCGGCGGGCCGTCACCGTCGTCGACCTGGGGGCAGGCCCGGGCCGCCACCCGCAGGATGCCGGCCGCCGCCTCGTCGTCCGGGGCATGGCCCTCCCCGTCGGCGTCGGCCACCGTCACCAGGCGCAGCGTGTTCTCGGTGAGGGTGCCCGTCTTGTCGAAGCAGACGGTGTCCATCCGGCCGAGCGCCTCCAGCGCACGGGGAGCCCTGACCAGCACACCGGCGCGGCTCAGCCGCCGGGCGGCGGCGAGCTGGGCCACCGTCGCCACCAGCGGCAGTCCCTCCGGCACCGCGGCGACGCCGACCGCGACACCACCGCTCACCGCCTCCCGGATGGGGGTTCCGCGCAGCAGTGCCAGGCCGGTGATCGCGGCGCCGCCGCCGAGCGTCAACGGCAGTGCCTTCGCGGTGAGTTCGTGCAACCGGGCCTGCACACCGGCGGCCGGGGGCGTCCGCGCGGCCAGGTGTACGGCGCGGGCCGCCTCGGTGCGCTCGCCGGTGTCCACCACGACCGCCCGTGCGTGACCGGCGGCCACCGTCGTGCCCTCGAAGACCATGGAGTGCCGGTCGGCCACCGGCACGTGCGGGGTGGCGGCGGTGTGCTTCTCGGTCGGCACCGACTCGCCGGTCAGCGCGGACTCGTCGACCTCCAGGCCGTCCTCGGAGAGCACCCGGGCATCGGCCGGCACCACGTCGTCGGTGTGCAGGTCGATCACGTCGCCGGGCGCCAGGCGTGCCGCGTCCACGGTGTGCGTGTCCGGTTCCTCGGTGGAGTCGGCCACCCGGGCCTGCCGTTTCTGTTCGGCGAGCAGCCCGGACACGGCCTGTTCGGCCCGCAGCCGCTGGATACCGCCGATCAGCGCGTTCAGGTCGAGCGCGCCGACCACCAGCAGGGCGTCCACGGCCGAGCCGACGATCGCGGACGCGGCCGAGCCGACCGCCAGCACCGGGGTCAGCGGGTCGTGCAGCTCGCTCCGGACGGCCTGGGCGAGCCGCCGCGTCCACCGCACCGGCACGAGCAGCGGGTTCCGCGACGGCTCGGCGGACCGCTCCGGCGCACCGGGCGGTTCGCTCTCCCGCTCGTGCTCCAGCCGCTCCAGGGTTTCCCGCGGCCCGAGTTCGTGCCAGTGCACCCGCGCCCTGGGCCGCGGGGGCTCGGTCCTCGCCACTCGCAGGGCCGCCACGGTCGCGGACAGCAGCGCGGTCGCGGCGGCGCCGTCCACCGGTGCGTGCCGCAGGCCGGGCAGCGCGATCCGTGCACCGCCGCGCGCGCTCCTCGACTCGCCCACGGCCACCAGCAGGCCGGAGAGCGCGGCACCCGACCTGGCCAGGGTCTGCGAGCGCCGGCCCACCCGGCGCGCGGCCGGTATCGCGGACAGCAGCCGCCACACGTCGGGCAGCCCGTGCAGGGCGAGGGCGTCGGCGCTCCAGACGACCGCGCTGCCGTCGTCGGTGAGCGCGAGCGCGATGTCCCCGGTGAGCAGCCCGGAGAGCACCCCGTTGTCCTTGCCCGACCACAGCCGGGCCACCGTGATCACCGCGCCCGAGTCCTCGGGCAGGGAGCACACGACGTCGTCCAACGGCCGCCGGGCGTCCACCACCTGGTCGGCGAGGCCGGTGAAGTCCTCCAGGGCCGGGTCGTCCACGAGCACCACCCGCAGCCCGGCGCGCCGGGCCGCGTCCAGCACCGGCTCGGTCCAGGGGTCGGGCTCCCCCTCGGCGGTACACACCGCGCTCGGATGCAGCACGATCGTGCCGGTGAGCTCCAGGGCCCGCAGCCTTTCCGGGGCGCGGACCAGCAGCCCCGAGCGGGCCAGGACGGCGCCGAGCACCGACTCGAAGGCGGTCGGTCCGTACCGGGCGGCCTTGGGGGAGCCCGCGAGCACCGCCTCCGCCGCCTCGGCGACGTCGTGCTTGACCAGCAGGGTGGCGGCCGCGCCCAGCACGCTGCCGGCGAAGGCGTGCGTGGCGTACTCCTGAGCCGGGGTGGTGCGCGGGGCCGGGCGGGGATGGCCGCCGTCGCCTACGCTCGGCCGGTCCGGGCTGCACAGTTCGTCGTGGAAGAGCTCGAAGGCGGCCGCCCGCGCCATGGTGTCGGCGAGTTGGCAGCCCCTCAGCCCCGCGTCGAGCAGCAGTGCGGCGGGCGTCTGCCCGGCCGCGTGAGCCGCCGCGTTAGCACAGGCCAGCAGCAGGTCCATGGCGTCGGCGCCCAGGCGGGCACGGATCACGCCGCGGACGCGGGGGTTCTCCCGGAGCACCGTCACCACCGCGGTGACCGCACGCGGGGACGGCGGCAGCCGCAGGGCGTACGCGGCGACGCCGACACCGGTGCCGACCAGGTCGACCGCGAAGGTCGCGAGAGCGGCCCGGATGCCGTCCGGATCGGCGGGATGCGTGACCTCCTCTGCGCCGTCGAGGTCCGCGACGAGACCGTGCCGGGCGGCGAGGTCGGCGGCGTGCCGGACCACCTCGTCGGTGACCGCCTCCTCGGCCGCGGCCACCACCAGGCGGCCGAGTCCCTCGTCCCAGTAGGCGAACAGGACGTCGGGGTGTTCCGTCAGCGCCTCGGCGACATGCCCGGCGATCCGCCGCAGGCCACCCGCGGCCCGCGCCTGCCCGGGGTCGGCCGCCTGCAGCGCGAGGTGCGCCCGGGCACCGGACCGCCACTGCCGCCGGTCGCCGACCAGTGCGGTGCGCGCCGCCCGCGTCATACGGGCGGCCGTGTCCAGGCTCCTGACGCCGGCCCGCGCGGTGCCGGCCGCCGCCCCCGCGACCGCACCGACTCCCGGCGCGGCCACCCGGGCGAGCAGCCGGGGCGCCTCGGACAGGACCGACGGCAACCCGAGCGCCATCGCGCGTCACCCCCGGCCGCTCAGCTGGTGGGCGGTGGGGGCGGATCGGCGAGCGGCGGTTCCTTGTCGCCGGGTGCCGAACCCGGGGCGGCGGGTGGCGCCATCGGGTCGGTGTGCGTCGCGTCCGGGCCGGCGGTCGGTGGCGTGGCCGGTGGGGCGGCCGGTGGGGTGGTGGGTGCGGCCGGGTCGGCGGCCGGTCCGGCGGACGGCGGGGCGATGGGTGTGTCCGGGTCGGCGGTCGGCCCGGCGGCCGGTGGAGTGGTGGGTGCGGCCGGACCCGTGGCCGGTGCTGCCGCCCCGCTCGGCCGTGTCCAGGCGCCGCCCGGCAACTCGTCCTCCAGCATCGGGCCGGGAGCGGCGGCGGCCTGGCCCGGGCCCGACGTGGCCGCGGCGTCGCCCATGGCCACGTAGGCGCCGTGGCCCGCAGCGCCGGTCATGTCACCACCGGCCGCCTCCGGGCGGGTGGTCTCCCCGTCGTGGTGCGGGCGTGGCTGGGTGAGCCAGGCCACCGCCGCACCGGTCAGCGCGACGGGCCACTCGACCAGTCCCGCCGCCCCGAGCACGCCCGCCCCTGCGTACACGGCCATCCGACGGCCCCGGGGCGAGACGGCCCCGATCCTGTCCAGGGTTTCCTCCGCGGCCTTCGTCACCGCTCCGGCGCCGGGCAGCTTGCGCACCGCCGAGGCAGCGTTCCGCAGGGGCGCGGCGAGGGCCGAGGACGACTTCTGCTCAGCCATGACAACTCCTCGTCAATGCCAGAACCACGTTGTCTGCCTAGCTGAGTGCCCCTCCACGAGAGGGCCATCCGGGATTTACCGGATAAATCGGAAAGTTGTCGCCCAAATCGGAAGGTGCCGTCGTGTGGTTCCCCGAACCCACCCCATTGACCGCAGGGCGTCCGCATCCATAGCCTCCATCTCCGTATGTAGATGGTTCTCGGCAGTAAGGACGCTCCTCCATGAGTCAGCCCGTCGTCACCCGCTTCTCCGTGTATCCGGTGGCAGGCCGGGACTCCATGCTGCTCAACCTCTCCGGCGCGCACGCCCCGTACTTCACCCGCAACGTCGTGGTCGTCGAGGACTCCGAGGGCCGCACCGGGCTCGGTGAGGTGCCCGGTGGGGAGGCGATCACCCGGACCCTGCGGGATGCCGCGTCCCTGGTCGTCGGCTCCCGGCCGGGGGACTACAAGCGGGTGCTGCGTGCCGTGGGCGAGGAGTTCGCGGGCCGGGACGCCGGCGGTCGCGGTGTGCAGACCTTCGACCTGCGCACCACCGTGCACGCCGTCACCGCCGTGGAGTCCGCGCTCCTCGACCTGCTCGGCCAGCACCTGGAGGTACCCGTCGCCGCCCTGCTCGGCGACGGCAAGCAGCGCGACTCGGTACGCGTCCTCGGCTATCTCTTCTACGTCGGCGACCCGGACCGCACCGACCTCGACTACCTCCGCGAACCCGACTCGGACGTGCCCTGGTACCGGATCCGCCGCGAGGAGGCCCTCACCCCGGAGGCGGTCGTCCGGCAGGCGGAGGCGGCCTACGACCGCTACGGCTTCCGTGACTTCAAGCTCAAGGGCGGTGTGCTGGAGGGGGCCGAGGAGGTCAGGGCCGTCCGGGCGCTGAAGGACCGCTTCCCGGAGGCGCGGATCACCCTCGACCCCAACGGCGCCTGGTCCCTGCGCGAGGCCGTCGAGCTGTGCCGCCCGCTGCTCGGCACACTCGCCTACGCCGAGGACCCCTGCGGGGCCGAGGGCGGCTACTCCGGGCGCGAGATCCTCGCCGAGTTCCGCCGGGCCACCGGGCTGCCCACCGCCACCAACATGATCGCCACCGACTGGCGGCAGCTCACCCACGCCCTCGCCCTGCAGTCGGTGTCGATCCCGCTGGCGGACCCGCACTTCTGGACCATGCAGGGTTCGGTGCGGGTGGCGCAGCTGTGCCATGAGACGGGGCTGACCTGGGGCTGCCACTCCAACAACCACTTCGACATCTCGCTCGCGATGATGGCGCACTGCGGTGCCGCGGCCCCCGGCGAGTACAACGCCCTGGACACCCACTGGATCTGGCAGGAGGGACAGGAGCGGCTCACGGTCGAGCCGCCGAGGATCTCCGGCGGGGAGGTCGCCGTCACCGACGCCCCAGGGCTCGGCGTCCGGCTCGACATGGACCGGCTGCTCGCGGCCCACGCCCGCCACGAGGAGCTGGACCTCGCGGCGGGCCGGGACGACGCGGCCGGGATGCAGTACCTCGTGGCGGGCTGGAGCTTCGACGCCAAACGGCCCTGCCTGGTGCGGTGAGCCGTCAGACGCCCTGCGCGGCCGAGGACTTCCCGGCCGTGGTGTGCCCGGCCGCCCGGAGCGTGCGCTGCTGCCTGGGTGCGCGCAGCAGGACCACCGCGACCAGGGCGGCCAGCAGCGTCAGGCTCCCCGCCGTGATCAGGCACAGGCGCATTCCGTCCAGGAAGGAGTCGCCGAGCGCGCCCATCGTCGGGCCGGTGCGGGCGCCCAGGTCCAGGTCGGCGACCGCGCCGAGGCCGTCGGTCTGCGCGGTCGTGACGATGCGCTCCTGCGCCGCGCCGGTGACGCCCGCGCCCGTGAGGTGACCGGGCAGCGCGTCGAGCGCCCGGCTGGTGAGCAGCGCGCCCAGGACCGCCGGGCCGAGGGCGCCGCCGACCTGCCGGAACGCGTTGTTGCCCGCGGCGGCCATGCCGGCCAGGTGGTACGGCACGGAGGCCACCGCGGTCGCGGTCATCGCGGTCATGACGAAGCCCATGCCGAGGCCCAGCAGGGCGAGCCGCCAGGCGGCCGAGCCGAACGAGGTGCCGGCGGCCAGACCGGTCAGCGCGAACAGGGCGGCGGTGACCACCAGCAGACCGCCGGTGATCATCACCCGGGGCGAAATCCGGTGCATCAGCCGCCCGGCCGGCCCGCCGGCCAGCAGGGACGCCCCGGTGACCATCAGCAGCCGCCACGCGGCCTGCATGGTGTCGAGTTGCTGCACCATGCCGAAGTAGAGGCTGAGCACGAAGAAGAACCCGATGAGCGCCAGGAAACTCGTGGTCGCGACCAGCGTGGTGGCGGTGAGGGCGGGGCTGCGGAACAGGGTCAGGTCCAGCATCGGGCTGTCGCTGCGCCGCTCCGCCAGCACGAAACCGGCGCCGGCGACCACGGCCGTGAACAGCGCCACCATCACCTTGACGTCGGTGAACGAGCTCGCCCCGCCCTCGATCACGCCGTAGACCAGCGCGGTGACCGCGAGCGTCGCGGTGAGCTGGCCGGGCCAGTCCAGACGGCGCCCGTGCGGTGCCCGCGAGTCGGCCAGCTGCCGGGTCGCGGCGGCGACGGTCAGGAGCGCGACGGGGACGGTCGGGAGGTAGATCCAGCGCCAGGAGAAGTGCTGGACGATCACACCGGCGAGCAGCGGGCCGACCGCCAGGGCCGCCGTCAGGCAGGTGGCCCAGATGCCGATGAACTTGCCGCGCTCCCGGTGGTCCGGCACCGCGTGGCTGATCAGGGCCAGCGTGGTGGGCAGCAGTGCGGCCGCGCCGACGCCGGCCAGGGCCTGTCCGGCCCAGACGGTTTCGACCGAGTGCGCGCACAGGGCGGTGACCGCGCCCGCAGCGGAGAACAGCAGGCCCGCCTGGAACACCTTCTTGCGCCCGTGGACGTCCCCGAAGACGCCCGCGGTCAGGATGAACGCGGCCATCGGCAGCACGAACGCGTCCTGCACCCACGACAGCTGGGCGGTCGAGGCGTTCAGCGCGGCCTGCAGGGCGGGCAGGCTCACGGCGACCGTGGTGACCGGAAGATAGGCGACGAAGACGCCCAGGCAGGCCATGACGATCGTGGCCGCCCGCCGCTCGACCGGCCCGCTCGCCGGTGTCGTGACGTTCACGGAGATACTCCTTCGCGGCGCACCGCACCGCGGTCGAGGGCCACCGGCGTCTCCGGTGGCCCGTGTCGAACGGGCTTCCGAGGGGAAACCCGCCGCCACAGCATCCGGTCCCATGCGCGCAACCACCAAGCGGACCCGCTCTCCGCCGCAGAATCCTCCAGATCACCGATATGCATGGCACACTTCCACCATGCTTGACGAGGTGGACCGAAAGATCCTCCGCGCCCTCCAGTGCGCGCCGCGGCTGCCCTTCCGGCGGATCGGGGAGGTGGCCGGAGTCTCCGAGCAGACCGCTGCCCGCCGTTACCAGGCGCTGCGCCGCGCCGGGGCGCTGCGGGTGGTGGGTCTGGTCAGTCCCCGGGTGTACGGGGCCGCGCAGTGGGTCACCCGCATCCGCTGCCGACCCGACCGGGTCGACCCGCTCGCCGACAGCCTCGCCCGGCGCCCCGACATCTCCTGGGCCCACCTGGCCTCGGGCGGCTCGGAGATCATCTGTGTCATGCGCTCACCGCTCGACGTGCCGCGCGAGGACGTGCTGCTCCGGCAACTGCCCAGGTCCGCCTCGGTCCTGGACGTCAGCATCGAGCTGATCATCCACGGCTACGACGCTCCCGGCACCGCCGACTGGACCGGTTACGGCGCCAGCCTCGACGCCGGGCAGGTCCGGCAGCTGACCTCGGAACGGCCGCCGCACGCCCCCGGGCCGCCGCCCCCGCCGGCCGCCGAGGACGCCCCGCTGCTCGACGCCCTCGCCCAGGACGGCCGTACCACGCACACCCGGCTCGCCGAACTGACCGGCTGGTCGCTGTCCCGGGTGGCCCGCCGGCTGGAGTCGCTGGAGGGCTCCGGAACCCTGGAGTACGAGGTCGAACTGCTCCCGGAGCGGCTGGGGTTCCGGCTCAACGCCATCCTCTGGCTGCGGGTCGCCCCCGCTCACCTGGAGCGGGTCGGCACGGAGACCGCCCGGCTCGGTCAGCGTCATCACCCGCGACCCCGAGGACTTCTACCGCTTCCTGACCACCCGCATCGCCGCGACCCCGGGCATCGACGGCTACGCCGTCAGCATCAGCCTCCGCCACCTCAAGAAGGCCGCATCCCTCATCTCCCGGGGCCGACTGGTACCGCCGGCTTCCGTCTAGGCGGCTTCTACGGCTTCTACGGCATCGCCGACATCCCCGGCGCCGCCACGCCCCCGGCCTCGGCCGGCGATCGCGGCGAGCGCCCGGGAGCACGGTCAGCGGTCGTGGTGGGCCCGGCGGGCCTCCAGCAGCAGCGGCAGCAGGGAGAGTACGACGACCGCGCCGACCAGCGGCAGCAGGTAGCGGTCGATGTGGGAGACCGAGGAGCCCAGGGCGTACCCGGCGAGGACGAAGGTCTGGGACCAGAGGACTCCGCCGACCGACTGCCAGACGGTGAACGGCCGTACCGGCACCCCGAGCGCCCCCGCCGCCGGGTGCAGCACCGACCGGAGCATCGGCACGAAACGGCCGATCACCAGCGCCTTGCCGTACCCGTAGCGGGCGAGCAGCTGCTCCGCCCGGGCGGCGCCCTCGCGTACCCGCGGCCGGGAGGTACGGGCGAGCAGCGGCCGCCCGCCGTGCCGGCCGATCAGATAACCCACCTGCCCTCCCGCCACCGCACCGACGGCCGCGCACACCAGCACCTGCCACAACTCCAGCCGGGGCCCCCGGTCCGCGGTGGCCGCGCACAGCACACCGGCCGGGAAGAGCAGCGTGTCGCCCGGCAGGAAGAAACCGACGACCAGCAGACCCGACTCGGCGAAGATCACCGCCAGGACGCCCAGCGCGCCGAAGGCAGCGAGCAGCGAGCCGCTGTCCGTCGGATTGACGGCGATCACCACGCTCGCCTCCCCGCCCCGCTCGCCGGCCGTCTCCCTCAAGTGTCGCGTGACGGCGGCCGCGGACCCGCCTGCAACACCGCGCGTCCGGACGCCTCCCCGCGGCGACCGGGCATCAGGCGTTCGGCGACCCGAGGAAGCCTCCGCCTCCGGTACGGCGATCCCGGCCGGGATCGCCGGCGGGACCTGGCGGTTCATCTGCCCCAGATTTTCCGGTAGGCCTCGCGATAGCCCGGTGGGTCCCAGGTCGTGGCCCCGGCGCTGTTGGCGGCCGTCGAGACGTGGGTGGGGGCGACATAGCCGCTGGCGGGACGGCCGGAGAAGGCGCGGTTGAACTCGTCGACGATCTGCCACCCCTGCTGAGACAGCGGCTCGGGAACGGTGGCGGCCTGGTACTGCCTGCTGTTGATGCGCTGGAAGGCGGACGGGTCGCCGTCCCCGGCCCCGATGTTGAAGGGCGGACCGGTCCCCTTGCGGCCGGCCGCGCGGAAGGCGGGGGCGGCGTCGGCGAAGTACAGGTCGTTGATGGCGACGGAGTGCGTCCACGTGTCCGGGAAGCGCGAGAGCAGCGAGGCGATCTCGCGCGGGGTGCGGCTGCCCGCGTCCGGGATCGGGATGTTCTCGGTCGCGAGCAGCCGCACCCCGGCGCAGGTGGCGAGTCCCGCCCTGATCAGGTCGGACTTCGTCCTCGCGAACGGGACCGAGGCGTCGGTGAACAGGACCACTCCGGCCCGGCCGCCGGAGTGCGCGATGATCCACTGCGCGCTGATGCCGGCCACGTCCTCGACCCGGGTGGTGACGTTGGTGAAGAGCGGGGGCCGTCTGCTGGGGCCCGGGGCGACGACCGCGTGCCAGCCGACGAGCGGGATGCCGGCCGCGTCCGCCTCGGCGACCTGCTGTGCGGTCGAGCCGGGGTCGAAGCCGCCGATGACGATGCCCGCGGGCCGCAGGGCCACGGCCTCGCTCATGGCCGCCTCGATGCCGGCGGGGCTGCCGGCTCCGTCGATCACCCGGACGTCCCAGCCGATGACGTGGCCGGCCTCCCGCAGACCGTTCGCGACGCCCGCGACGCCCGGATTCGTCATGGTCTCCGCGACGAAGACGACCGTCCTGCCGGACACCGCCCCGGGACCGGTGGTCGGTCCGTTCCAGGCGGGGGCGGTCCGCTCCGCCAGGGCGACGGCGGCCCCGGCCGAGACCTGGACGGCGGGACAGCCGCCGGGGCCGGTGGTGGAGACCGCGGGGCCTTTCGACGAGCCGCGCTCGCAGCCCGTCACGGCGGCTGCCGCGGCCAACAGCGCGAGGGCGGCGGCCCGGGCCACGCCGATCCGGGCAGCGGTGGCCTTCCGGGTGCGGGAGGCGCTCCTGGGGCTCATGGCGCGGTTCCGGCGGTGCCGCCCCCGGACGCCGCCGTCGGCGGGCCCGGCGCGGTGGCCGGTGCGTCGTGGGCCGCGCCGGCCCCGGTGCGCAGCCGGCGGGCGGAGTAGCCGGCCAGGCCCACGGCGAGCAGCAGCGTGCCGCCGTAGAACAGGGGGACCGTCCAGAACGCGGCGCCCAGCTGGCCGATGCCGGTGAGGCCGACGGCGAGCACGGCGACGGCGACGAGCGTGCCGAAGGCGTTGGGACGGCCGGGCCTGATCGCGGTGGAGCCGAGGAGCGCGCCGACGAACGCGGGCAGCAGGTAGTCGAGACCGACGCTGGGGTTGCCGATCTGCTGCTGAGCCGCCAGCAGCACCCCGGCGAAGCCGACGATCAGCCCCGAGGCGGCGAACGCGTCGACGGTGTACCTGCGGGTCGGAATGCCGACCAGTTCGGCGGCGCGCGGGTTGGCGCCGATGACGTACAGGAACCGGCCGAGCGGCAGCCGCTCCAGCAGCACCCAGAGGACGACGGCGAGGGCGAGGACGTAGAACGCGGGCAGCGGCAGGCCGAGGAGCGTGGAGTCGTAGAGGTCGGTGAAGCCGGCCGGCAGACCGGCCGGCCCCGGGACGATCCTGCCGCCACCGGTGACCCAGCCGGTCACGGCGTACAGCATGCTGCCGGTCCCGAGGGTGGCGATGAACGAGTCGATCCGGCCGAACTCCACGACCACGCCGTTGAGAACCCCCACCACTCCGCCGCCGGCGATCACCGCGAGGCAGGCCCAGGGCCAGGGCCAGGCGGCGTCGACGACGAGCCGCAGCACCATGACGTGGGCCAGGCCGAGACCGTAGCCGAGGGAGAGGTCGAAGGAGCCGGTCACGACGGGGACCATGGCGGCGAGCGCGAGCACGGCCGGGATCGACTGGGTGGACAGGACCGAGTCGAGGGTGTCCCGCGTGGGGAACGTGTGCGGCAGCGCGAGGGAGAAGACCACGACGAGCAGCGCGGTGAGGACCAGCAGACCGTAGGCGCCCGCGACATGCCGGGCCGAGGCCCGCCGGAGCGGCCGGGAGCGTGGGGCGGAGGGCGGGGGCGCGGCGGTCATGAGTCCGTGGTGGTTCCGGGGGCCGGCAGGGCCGAGGCCGCGCGGGCGAGCCCGGTGACCGTGAGGTCCGCGCCGCTCAGTTCGGTGGTCACGCGGCCGCGGACGAACACCAGGGCGCGTCGGCACACGCGGGCCACCTCCTCGAAGTCGGTCGAGACGAGCAGGACCGCGAGACCGCCGGCCAGCGCCTCGTCGAGCAGACGGTGGACCGCGGCCTTGGCTCCGACGTCCACGCTCGCGGTCGGCTCCTCCAGGACCAGCAGCCGCAGATCCACGCCGAGCCAGCGGCCGATCAGGACCTTCTGCTGGTTGCCGCCGGACAGGGTGGCGAGGGGAGCCTCGCCGTCGCGGGGCCGTACGGCGAACCGTTCGAGCAGCTCCGCGGCCCGGGCACGTTCGCGGCGCGGACCGCTCCAGCGCAGCGCGGGCAGCCCGGCCGCCCGGGGGTTGGCCAGCAGGTTCTCGCGCACGGTCAGCCCCATGGCACAGCCCTCACGCTGCCTGTCGCCGGGCACGAGGCCGACCCCGGCCGCCACGGCGTCCGCGACCGTGCGGGGCCAGTAGGGCCGCCCGCCCAGGAGGACCCGGCCGCCGAGGAAGGGCCGGGCGCCGGCCAGCGCGCGGCCCAGCTCCGGGTGCCCGGCGCCCGAGAGGCCGACCAGTCCCAGCGCCTCCCCGGCCCGCAGCTCCAGGTCGAGCGGCGCCGTGCCTGCGGTCCGGACGCCGTCGAGGACCAGGACGGCGGGGCCGCCCGCGGTGCCGCTCGGGGGAGTGGCGGCGTGGCCGGCGGCGGGGAGCGGGCGGCCCGGTTCGCCGCCCTTGACGCCGCTGGCCGGTTCCCCGCCCTCGATGCCGCTGGCCGGTTCCCCGCCCTCGATGCCGCTGGCCGGTTCCCCGCCCTCGATGCCGCGGGCCGGTTCCGCCCCGGCGGTACCGCGGGCCGGTTCTGGGCCGACGATGTCGCGGACCAGCCGGGCCGGGTCGTGGCCCGCCAGCCGGCCGTGACTGACCAGCCGGCCGTCGCGCAGGACGGCGAAGGCGTCAGCCACCCGGTACACCTCGTCCATGCGGTGGGTGACGTAGAGGATGCCGTGTCCCCGGTCCCGCATGGTGTGCAGCACGCGGAAGAGCCGGTCGCAGTCCGGGGCGGGCAGGCGGGCGGTCGGCTCGTCGAGCACGACGAGGCGCGCGTGGGCCGCCAGCGCCCGGCCGACGGCGACCAGCGAACGCTCCGCGGGACCGAGCCGCGCGACCGGCGTGTCCGGATCGAGGTGCCCGGCGATCGTCTCGAGGGCCTCGACGCAGCGCTCCCGGGTCCGCCGCCAGGAGATCAGTCCGGCGCGGCGCGGATATCCGGTCGTCAGGGCGATGTTCTCGGCGACGGTCATCCACTCCACGAGCCCGAGGTCCTGGTGGATGAAGGACATGGTGCGGGCGGCGGCCTGGCTTGCGAGCGGGTGCCCGGCCACCGTGACCGACCCCGCGTCGGCCTGATGGACCCCGGCGAGCACCTTGATGAGCGTGGACTTCCCGGCACCGTTGGGGCCGAGGAGGGCGAGGACGCTGCCGGCCCGGACGTCGAGATCGACCCCGTCCAGCGCGCGGGTCCCGCCGAACCGCTTGGCGAGCCCGCGGATCCGTAGCAGCGGGTCGGGAGGCTCGTGCACGGACAGCTCCGGGGGTCGGCCTGACGTCTTCTTCCCGACTCTCCCCGGTGATACT
Organism: Streptomyces sp.; assembly: GCF_019510245.1. Lineage (GTDB taxonomy): Bacteria > Actinomycetota > Actinomycetes > Streptomycetales > Streptomycetaceae > Streptomyces. Next base: position 146,225 of record NZ_JAEKKT010000134.1, read on the forward strand.
AGTGGGACAAATCGGTGTTACTCCTGATTTCCGCGCCGGAATGCCGGAGAGGATGCCGGATTCGAGGCCTGTGATGGGACCGACGGGTCAGGCACGTGGGCCCCGTCGGCGGCCCACGCGTCGACGGGCTCAGGCGGCCTCGAGCCCGCACTCGGCCCAGATGACCTTGCCCTGCCGGATGTAGCGGGTGCCCCAGCTCTGCGCCAGCTGGGCCACCAGGAACAGGCCGCGGCCGCCCTCGTCGGTGGTGGCCGCCCGGCGCAGGTGCGGGGCGGTGTTGCTGTGGTCGGAGACCTCGCAGATCAGGGTCCGGCCGTGCAGCAGGCGTACCCGGACCGGGCCGGAGCCGTGCCGGATGGCGTTGGTGACCAGTTCGCTCAGCACCAGCTCCGCGGCGAACCCGGCCTCCTCGAGACCCCAGTCGGCCAGCCGCCGCAGCGCCGAGGCGCGGACCTCGCTGACGAGGGAGGGGTCGGCGGGCAGGTCCCAGGTGGCGATCCGGTGCTCGGGCAGCGCGTGGGTACGGGCGACGAGCAGCGCGATGTCGTCGCAGGGGTGGACCGGGGCCACCGTGTCCAGAAGCGTCTCGCAGATCTCCTCGGGCGTGCGGTCCCGGTGCGCGAGGGAGCACCGCAGCCGGTCGAGGACCAGGTCCACGTCGCGGTCGCGGCCCTCGATGAGCCCGTCGGTGTAGAGGACCAGCCGGCTGTCCGCGGGGAGGTCGATGTCGACGGCTTCGAAGGGCAGGCCGCCGAGGCCCAGCGGGGGACCGGCGGGCAGGTCCGGGAGGGTGACCGTGCCGTCGGGGCGGACGAGCGCGGGAGGGGGATGCCCGGCGCGGGCCATGCTGCACTGCTGCGTGGTCGGGTCGTAGACGGCGTACAGGCAGGTCGCGCCGAAGATGCCCGTGTCGCCCGCGGCGGGTGCCTCCCGGTCGAGGCGTCCCACCAGGTTGTCCAGGTGGGTGAGGACCTCGTCCGGGGAGAAGTCGAGTTCGGCGAAGCTGCGGGCGGCGGTCCGCAGCCGTCCCATGGTGGCCGCCGAGAACATGCCGTGGCCCACGACGTCACCGACCAGGAGGCCGACCCGGGTGCCGGAGAGCGGGATGACGTCGTACCAGTCCCCGCCCACGTCCGACTCCGCGGGCAGGTAGCGGTGCGCCACGTCGACGGCGTCCTGGTCGGGCAGCCCCTGGGGCAGCAGGCTGCGCTGCAGGGTCAGGACCATGGTGCGCTCGCGCGTGTAGCGCCGGGCGTTGTCGATGGACAGGGCGGCGCGGCCGGCGAGTTCCTGGACCAGCGAGCGGTCGTCGTCGTCGAAGGGGGCGGGGTGCCGGCCGCGGTAGAACGCGGCGATGCCGAGGACGACGCCGCGGGCCACCAGCGGGACGGCGACGAGCGAGTGCACGTGGGCCAGCATCACCTCGGTGCGCGGTGGGTCGTGGGCGAGCCAGCCCATGGCGGCCCTCAGGTCCGGTTCCAGCACGGCCTGCCCGCTCGTCAGGCAGCGCAGGTGCGGCGTGGCCGGGCCGTAGTCGACGCGCTTGCCGACCGGGTGGAACGGACAGTCGTCGGCGATGCCGTGGACCACGGTGCGGTACAGGTCGGTGCAGGGATCGGCGGCCTCCTCGCCCCGCAGCACGGCCTCCGGCAGGTCGATCGTGACGTAGTCGGCCAGCCGTGGCACCGCCGTCTCGGCGAGTTCCTCGGCGGTGCGCCGCACGTCCAGGGTGGTCCCGATGCGCGTGCTGGCGTCGGTCAGCAGCTCCAGGCGACGGCGGGCGGCGAGGGCGTACCGCCCCACATGCGGCTCTCCCACCAGCACGAGCCCTCTGGCCGGGGGCTCCGCCGGGGGCGGCGAGCCGCTACGGCCGCCGGCCGCGGCGCCGGGGCGGGCTCCCGATCCGGCTCCGTCTCCCGTCCGGACGGAGCCGCCCGCTGTGCGGCGGTCCCCGTCCGTCGCGCCGCCCGGACCGTCCGTCCATGCGCCCGCGCCGCCCGTATCGGCTCGGAGGGGTACGAGGCCAGGGGCAGCGGTTCCCGGCACGGCCGCGGGCGCCACCGAGACGGGGAGCACCGCGGTCGGCGGGACGGCGAGGACGACGGACGTCGCCTGGACCACGGCGCCGGGCACGGCGGACGCGGCGGGTCCGGCGGACCCGCCGCTGCCGTGGGCGAAGTCGGGGGTGACGAGGGTGGGGCGCCGCGGCTCCTCGGCCGGCCACGGGCCGAGGAGCGGCTCGTGCGGTGCGGGGCCGGGCAGGACGGCCTCGATGACGAAGCCCTCCTCGCCGGTGGCGGTCGTCGTCGGGCGGCTGACCAGCGTGACCCGCCGGCCGTCGGACAGGGTCACGTGGACGGCGGCCCGCTGCGCCCAGGTGATCAGCTCGACGGCCTTCTCCATGAGGATCGCCCGGTCGCAGGGGCGCACTCCGAGGGCCGGCTCGCCGAGCCCCAGGCGGTGGTGCGGTCCGGCGGCGGCCTCGGCTCCGGTGTCCAGGTACGCCCGCAGCAGGGCCCGCTCGCGTTCGGAACTCTGTCCGAGCAGCCGCCTCTCGATGGCGTGGGCCGCCCGGCGGATCACGGTGGCCAGTGCCGGGTCCTCGGCGCTGCGCGGGTAGCCGAGGCACAGGACGCCCTCGATGCGGCCGCTGACCGGGTCGCGGACGGGCAGCGCCCGGCAGGCGTTGCCCTGCGCGCGCTCGGCGAAGTGCTCGGCTCCGTAGACCTGGACGAGCTGACGCTCCGCCAGTGCGAGCCCGATCCCGTTGGTGCCGGCGTACCGCTCGGCGAACACGAACCCGGGGACGCGCTGGAAGGCCGGGAGGCTTCTGGCCAGCGACGCCTCTCCGAAACGACGCAGCAGGACGGTCCCGTTGGCGTCCGCGACGGAGATGTTCATCCTGCTGCCCGCGAACCAGGACTGCAGCCGGTCGAGCACCGGGACGGCCGCGCGGACGATTCGGGCATCATGCTCGAAGTCGTCCCGGAAGGGGAGCCCGGGCTGGTCGGGGGAGAGCCCCAGGGCCCGGCAGCGCTGCCAGGAGTGCGAGATGGGAGGGCGTACGCCGGCCCCGACCGCCTCGCCCTGGAGGAAACGCTCACGCGAGCGGGCGGGCCCCTTGCCGTCCGTCGCACGCCCCGCCGCTGCCGCTTTCCCGCCGCCCCGAACCACGCTTCGCCTCACTCGCGTCCGCAGAGTCCGTGTCGCTACAACTTCGTCACTCGCTTCAACTTCGCTACACCAATTTTTACTACAACATTAGGATATACGTGAGATTACGGATATGTCGCACCCGACGTCAGAGGACGGCGACCGGGTTGACCGGCGAGCCCGTCCCGCCCGGGATGTTCAGCGGTGCCACCACGAGCAGGAACTCGTACCGCCCGGCCCGGGCCGTCGCGGCCGACAGGGCCTCCAGGTCGAGGTTGTCCAGCAGCGGCACCCCCATCGCCGCCACGACGAGGGCGTGGACGGGCGAGTGCACACCGTCCACCGGGGAGGGGCGCACGTCACTGTCGCCGTCACCGCCGAGCAGGGCGATGCCGCGCTCGGCCAGCACGGGTACGGCGTCCACGTGGAGGCCCGCGCAGGCCGTGCCCGGGTCCCAGGCGCCGAGTTCCCTGCTGCGGCGGGTCCGCCCCGAGCGCAGCAGCACCGCGTCCCCCTCGGCGATCCGCACGTCGAGTGCCCGCTCCGCGGCGCGGACGTCCTCCGCGTGCACCGCCACTCCCGGCTCCAGCCAGCGGACCCCGAACGCGGCGGGGAGGTCGAGGAGCACGCCCCGGGTGACGAGGGGGCCGAGCGCCGACACCGCTCCGAAACGCGCGCCCGCCGCGCCGACGGCGTCCTTCGCCGTCCGGCCGTCGTAGAGCCGCCCGCGGTAGGAGACGTGGCACAGGGCGTCGAGATGGGTGACTGCCTTGCCGTGGTAGTCGGCGGCGATGAAGTCCTTGTGGGTGGCGGGCTCCGGGCTCTCCACGTCGCCGAGATCGGTCATGTGGTGCAGGGCGGGCCTCGGGTTGTCGGGGCCGGGCACGGTGTTCCAGGGCAGCCCGAGCGGTACGACCCGGCCGGACCGCACGGCGGCCGCAGCCCCCCGTACCCGCTCCCCGGTCACCCGGTTCCAGGCGCCGCGGTCGGCCGGACTCCAGCGGCCCCAGGCACGGACCTCCTCGAAGAGCGCGTCGAAGTCCCGGCGGGAGACGGCGGGGCCGTTCCGGCCACCGGCGGCACCGGGGTCCGGGCCGTCCGCGGGGCTCGCGCTCATCCGTACTCACCGCTTTCCGCGTCGACACACCGAGCCGGCCCGGCGGCCGGGCAGCGCTCCGGCGGCCGTAGGCGTCGCACGGGCCCGGCGGCCCCTCGCGGGCCGGCCGCCCGGAATCCCAGCCTGGCACGGCCCGCGCCGACCCGCCGGGTGCACGCGTCCGGGCGCTGGGACAGGCCCACCGGCAGGGCGGCCCGGCCCGGTCCGCGGGGCCGCACGGCGGGCAGAGGCGCAGGGCGGACCGTAGATTGAGGTGGGAGCCGTTGAGGCGGGAAGGAGCGTCAGCGGTGGCATCGCGGGTTGATCACACGGCGCTGTTCGCCGCGACGCCGAGCCCGTATCTGGTGCTCGGTCCTGACCTGGTCATCGTCGATGTGAACCGGGCCTATCTGGCGGCCACCGGACGCACCCGGGAGGACCTGCTCGGGCGGCACATCTTCACCGCGTTCCCGGACAACCCCGCCGACCCGGACGCCGACGGGGTCCGCAACCTCGGCGCGTCCCTGCACCGGGTCCTCGCCTCCGGCCGGCCCGACACGATGGCGCTGCAGAAGTACGACATCCCCGTCGTCAGCCGTCCCGGGGTCTTCGAGGAGCGATGGTGGTCCCCGGTGAACACCCCCGTGCTCGGCCCGGAAGGAGAGGTGACGTACATCATCCACCGGGTGGAGGACGTCACCGCGTTCGTCATCGAGTACCGGGCCACCCACCCCCACGGCGCCCTGGAGGGGCAGCGGCTGAAGGAGGCGCAGGCTCTGGAGGCGGAACTGTACGCCCGGGCGCGGGAGTTGCAACGGCTGAACGAGGAACTGCGGCAGGCGCACACCCGCGAGCGCGAGGTCGCCGTCATCCTGCAGGAAGCCATGCTGCACGTCCCCGACCTGGCCCACCACCGCGACATCGCGGTGCGCTACCTGCCCGCCACCGGCTCGCTCAACGTCTGCGGCGACTGGTACGACGTCGTCGACATCGCGCCGGACCGGCTCGCCGTCGCGGTCGGCGACGTCATCGGCCACGGTCTGGAGGCGGCGGCCGTCATGGGCATGCTGCGCAGCGCCCTGTCCGCCGCCATCCGGGCCCTGGAGCGTCCCGCCCAGGCCCTGGAGGTGCTCGGCCTGTACGCCAGGTCCGTCGAGGGGGCCCTGGGCACCACCGTCGTCAAGGCGGTCGTCGACATGCGCAGCCGCCTGATCACCTACAGCAGCGCCGGCCACCCGCCGCCGATGCTCATCCACCCCGACGGCAGCTGCGAACTGCTGGACCAGGCCACCGACCCACCGCTCGGCGCCCGTCCGCAGCACGTCCCCCGACCGCAGGCGAGCCTGCCGTACCGGCCGGGCGACACCCTCGTCCTGTACACCGACGGGCTCATCGAGCGGCGGTACCAGGACATCGACGTCGGCCTGGGGCAACTGGCCGATATCCTCGGCGAGTTCATCAACCAGAACACCGAACAGCTCGCCGACACCGTGCTGGCCCGCCTGGGCGTCGCCAGCGGCGGCCGGGACGACATCGCGCTCATCGTCGTACGGCTCTGAGCCGCGCGCCGCCGCCGAGGGCCGGAACTCCCGGCCTCCGGAACTCCTAGCGGCCGGCGCGTACCCCGTCCAGGGCGATGCCGAGGACGCGGTCGCGCTGGGCGTCGTCCTCGAAGGCCGTCGCGGTGATGCCGGAGACCATGCGGAGCAGGTCGCCGATCTCCATGTCGGTGCGGACCACGCCCGCCTTCTGGGCCCGCTCCAGCAGCGGGCCGCCGGCCGCGTACATCGAGTCACGGCAGGCCTGGAAGATCTCCGACTCGTCGTTGAGGGCCTCGCGCACCGCCCGCTTGGTGACCATGTAGCCGGTGAAGCGGTCCAGCCACGAGGTCAGTGCCTCCCACGGCTCCAGTCCGGCCAGGTCCACGGCGGCCCGGCACAGCGCGTTGACCTCGTCCGCGTAGACGCTCTCGAAGAGGTCGCGGCGGGTCGGGAAGTTCCGGTAGAGGGTGCCGATCCCGACCCCCGCGCGGCGGGCGACGTCCTCCAGGGAGACGTCCGCGCCCCGCTCGGCGAACGCCTCGCGGGCGGCCGCGACCAGCGCGTCGTAGTTGCGGGCCGCGTCCTTACGGTGCGGTCTGCGGGACGCGACGATCTCACTGACGGGGAACGTACTGTCCGGCACTGCTGCCTCCCGTGCGACGAGGGTGAACCGGAGGGTTTCCTCGACTTCGGTTGAAGCGGAGGGTCGCCTCCAGTAGAGTGGAGGAGTACCTCCACTTTAGCAGTGCGGAGCGGTACCGCCATGGCCGGACGCGGCCCGGTCCCTCCTCCGCCCTCCCTCTCTTCCTGTCTTCCTCCTTTCCTTCCCTCCGTTCCGATTTCGGAGAGGCCCTTCATGCCCCGGAAGTCCACCCGCCTCACCTTCGCGGTCCTCGCGACCGGTGCCGGCGTGTTCTCCATGCTCCAGTCGCTGGTCGCCCCGGCCCTGCCGACCGTCCAGCACGCCCTGCACACCTCCCAGTCCACCGCGACCTGGGTGATGACGGCCTATCTGCTGTCCGCCTCGGTCTTCACCCCGATACTCGGCCGGGCCGGCGACCTGATCGGCAAGAAACGCACCCTCGTCGCCGTCCTGCTGGCCGTCCTCGCCGGCTGCCTGGTCGCCGCCCTCGCGCCGAACATCGGCGTGCTGATCATCGCCCGGGTCGTCCAGGGCATCGGCGGCGCTCTGTTCCCGCTCTCCTTCGGCATCATCCGCGACGAGTTCACCCCGGCCGAGGTCAGCGGCAGCATCAGCAACCTGTCCGCGGTGATCGCGGCCGGCGGGGGCGTCGGCATCGTGGCCGCGGGACCGATCGTCTCGGCGCTCGACTACCGCTGGCTGTTCTGGATCCCGGTCGGCGTGGTCGCGGCCACCGTCCTGATCGCCGCCCGCTACGTCCCCGAGTCGCCCAAGCGGGCCGAGGGCAGCGTCAGCTGGCTCGGTGCCGGGCTGCTCTCCGCCTGGCTGGTGGCGCTGCTGCTGCCGCTGAGCCAGGCCGGTCAGTGGGGCTGGGGCTCGGCCAGAGTGCTCGGTCTGTTCGGCACGGCCGTCGTCCTGTTCGCCGTCTGGCTGCTCACCGAGTCCCGCTCCGCCACCCCGCTCATCGACCTGCGCGTGATGCGGCTGCCCGCCGTCTGGACCACCAACACCGCCGCCCTCCTCTTCGGCGCCGGCATGTACGCGATCTGGTCCTTCCTGCCCGGCTTCGTCCAGACCCCCGCCTCGGCCGGCTACGGCTTCGGCGCCACCGTCACCGAGTCCGGCCTGCTCATGCTGCCGATGCTCATCGCCATGTTCCTCTCGGGCGTCGTCGGCGGCCGCCTCGAACCCCGCGTGGGCGCCAAGGCGCAGCTCACCGCGGGGGCCGCGCTCGGCGCGCTGGCCTGCGGCTTCCTCACCCTCTGGCACGACGCGCAGTGGCAGATCGGCGTCGTCGCGGGCCTGTTCGGCCTCGGCATCGGGCTGGCCTTCGCCTCGATGGCCAACCTCATCGTCGGCAGCGTGCCGCCCGAGCAGACCGGCGCCGCGACCGGCATGAACGCCAACATCCGCACCATCGGCGGCTCGATCGGCGCCGCGCTCACCAGCGTCCTGGTCACCGGCCGGCTCCAGCCCTCCGGACTGCCGTACGCCTCCGGCTACGCCCACGCCTGGGCCCTGCTCGCACTGTTCTGCCTGACCGCGGCCGGCGCCGCCCTCCTCGTCCCGGTCCGCCGGGCGAGCCGCGTCGCCGGCCCGGTCACGGAGCGGCCGGCGGCAGCACCCGTACGCGTGCGGTAGTGTTGACCTGCGTGATCACGCGGCATCCACCGCGTGACCCCGCAACGGGACGTGGCGCAGCTTGGTAGCGCACTTGACTGGGGGTCAAGGGGTCGCAGGTTCAAATCCTGTCGTCCCGACTTGCGAAAGTCGCAGCTCAGGGGCCGTTTCAGAGGAGATCTGAAACGGCCCCCGACCTTTTTGGGGCCCGCCTTGACTCGGTCAAGGTGGGCCGTACCACCCGCCATGGGCGTCGAGAACGGGTAGGCGAGCGTGCTGACCTGATCGGCCGTCAGGGCATCGGCATACACCTGGACGCCGCGCAAGGAACCGTTTGCCCGTCCGCCCTGCCCCTGTCCGAAAGGCGCGTTCCTTGTCCTCGACGCTCCATCGAGTGCGCGAGTCCTTTCCTGGCGCGGCGGCGCGCCAGCGCGGGCGCGGGCGATCGCGCACGCCCTGGCCGACGGGACCTCTGGCCCCACGCTCCGATGTCCCCGCGCTCCGATGGCTCAGCGGGCGGTGCCGAAGTCCTGGGTCCAGTAGCTGTCGGGCTGGGCGAGACCGACGCCGATCTCCTTGAACGTGCAGTTGAGGATGTTGGCCTTGTGGCCGGGGCTGGCCATCCAGGCCGCCATGACCTGCTCGGGAGAGGCGTAACCGTAGGCCACGTTCTCGCCGTAGGCGCTCCAGGTGTACCCGGCAGCGGTGATCCGGTCTCCGGGGGAGGAGCCGTCGGACCCGGTGTGTGACATGTTCCGGTGGAGAGCCATGTCCGCGCTGTGGGCCTGCGCGACCTTGGTCAGGGTCGAGTTCAGGGTCAGGGCCGAGCAGCCGACCTTGCCGCGCTCGGCATTGACGAGTTCCAGGATGCGAGCGACGACTCCGGACGCCGTGGCGGTGGCCTTCGGGCTGCTCGACGGCTTGGGGGCCGTGGAAGCGGCGGCGGTGGTGGTCTTGTGGGGGCTGGGCGACGCGGTGGTGCTGGGCCTGGGGGCGGTGGTGCGTGCGGTGTGCCAGGACGTCGAGGCCTTCGGCCTGGGCGCGGTCGTCTTCTTCGCGCTCGCAAGGGGAGTCTTCGTGGCGCCGGGCGCCGCCGTCGCCGTCCCCGAGGGCTCGCCGGCCTGGCCGGCGTCCCAGGGGCGGCCCCAGTTCGCGTCGTTCCACCAGCCCTTCTTGCTCCACGAGTCCTTCGTCGTGCTGCTCCCGGCGCTGTCGGACCGGTGTCCGCCGGTGCCGGGCCAGTTGGTACAGGCCATCGCGGCGGACGGTATCCCCACGGTGCCCACTGCGACGGCAGCGATGACTATCCGCCGGTAATGCGTGTTCTTACGATGCTTTGCCATGTGTAACCCGCTCCTGAGCTGCGGCGGCGTCCTGCGGGTCGTCATTCTTAGGACGTCTTCACATGGAGCGCAAAGGGCCTCGCTACTAGCTCGCTTCGTAGGATTTTGCGGCCCTCGCCAGGGGAGTGGGGTGCACCGGTCTGCTTTCCGTGACCGCTGGGGAGTTCTGGCGCCTCGTCAGATCCCGTATGTGCGAGCGCAACGGAGGAAAGCGCTCGCGGGGAGAGAGGGTGCGCATCCGAGCGCGACGCATGGGTGCCTTAAACAGGACAAATCCCATTTGTCGACTGAGGGGTCTCTACTATCCGGCACGCCTAGATCCGGAACCGTTGTGGCGGATGTCACGGAGTCGTGGTCCGGCCTGGCCGCGATGGGGCGCGCTTCGGCGGCGTCAGGCGACGCGACCGGCATGCATAGCTTGCGCCCCCGGGTACGGCGCCGGACCCCCCGCTCCGACGTAGCGTGAGCCCGTCGCCGTATGCCCGCCCCGCACCACCGGGAGTCCCAGGTGGCCCGCTCCGAAGCCCGCGTCCCCGCCGACCGCCCCGCCCGCTACGCCAAGCAGCTCGCCTCGCACCTGGGCCGCCGCTCGCAGACCAGCTGGGACGAGGAGACCGGCACCGGCGGCATCGTGTTCCAGAACGGCACCGGCACCCTCACCGCGGCCGAGGACGCCCTGCTGCTCACCGTGGAGACCGACCCCGAGAACCTCGAGGTCCTGGAGGGTGTCGTCGGCCGGCACCTGGTCCGCTTCGGCACCCGTGACGAACTCGTCGTCGCCTGGCACCGCGACAACGGCGAACCGGGCGCCGTCCAGCGCAACGCCGAGGATCCCGCCCCCCACGCCCACTGACCTAGTCGAACTGGCTCGGCAGCGGTGCCGGGGTCTTGCCGGACAGCACGTCCTTGAGGCGCGCGGCGCCGTTCTGCAGGGCCAGGGCGGTGCTGTCGTGGTCGACGCCCGAGAGGCCGCCGTTGGTGACCGCGGCTCCGGAGGCGCCGACGCGCAGCGCCGCGACGTCGAGGGTGGTCGTGGCGGGCTGCCCGTTCGAGGTGCCCTGGACGGTGACCGTGAGCGCCGCCAACTCGTCGCCCACCTTGGGTGGTTCCTTGTACTCGACGACCTGCACCGTCCGCTTGCTGCCGTCCGAGGCGGTGGCCGAGAACTGGTTGCACTCCGTGGGGAGGTTCTTCAGCCACTTGATGGTGGCCTCCATGGTCGCCTGGCCGTAGTCGCCGACCTGGTACAGCAGCCGGGAGTCCTCCGAGGTGAAGCCGCGCAGCCCGGAGGCGCCGGTGGCGCGGCCCAGCAGGGTGTCGGAGTAGAGGCCGTCCAGCAGCCGCTGGCAGTCGGCGGCGTCCGACTTGGCGCCGAGGAACTCGGCGACGTCGACCTTCCCGACCAGCATCTGGTTGCGCCAGGTGGCCGCGTCGTTGGCCAGCTGCCAGTCGTCCTCGATGTCGGCGGGTGTGATCAGCGCGGCCTGCGCCCCGGGGCCGGTGAGGGCGGGGGTCCGCGACGGGGTCGGGGAGCGTTCGGCGGCGAGCGAGACGGCCGCGGCCTCGGGGGAGCCGCTGCCGTCCGAACAGGCCGCCGTGGCGAGCAGGGTCCCCGCCGCCAGGGCCGTGGCGAGCACACGCGCGGGTCGGGACGGACGGGTCATCGCGACTGCCTCCTCGGGAACGCGGTACGTCACGCGGCGGACGGCGCCGGTGCGCCCCGTGCGCCGGACGACGCCGGACGACGTCGCTGCGTCCCTCCACGCCACCACCGGCCGCCTGCGCCGACCACCCGCACGTGGCCATTCGGGTGAGCGCCGTGATCATGTCGCCGTGATCCGCACCCGCCTGCTGCCGCAGCGTGGGCACACCGCGTCCGTGAGCGGCGACGGCACGGCCCGCCCGGCCTCGTCGACGTACTCCAGGGTGCTCTGCAGCTCCGGGTCGGCGAGCGGGTCGGTGAAGAACACCGCCTGGAAGGCCGCCGTCCAGGCGTGCCCGCACCGCCCGCAGCGGAAAGCGAAGGTCTCGGGCACGGCGCCCGGCACCGGCCCGGGACCCGGGGGCTCGGTCATCGGCTCCGGCTCCTGTCACTCGGCCTCCGCCACCAGCGCACCGCCCCGGCCGGCCGGCGGCAAGCCGGGGCCGGGTGTCCCAGGCGTGGACGCCCCCTTGACGCCGGACGGAGGCCGATCGACACTCCAGGTGGGAATCCTAGTGAAAAGGTAGGGAAAGATGGGTCGCCTGCGCACGCTCACCGGCAGACACCGCCGTGAGAGCCCCGCGCCCCGGACGGCGCCCCTGCTCACCTCCCGCCGCCACATCGACCTGCTGCGGATGTGCGGCGCCACCGGCCGCAGAGGCTGAGCGCGCCCGATCCCGGCCACAGGAGCCGGGCGCCCACCCGCCGGTCATCGCCACGGCCCTCATCGCCACGGCCCACCGCCGAACCACCGACGAACGCTTCCGCCGCGCGTACGTCCGCGCGCCCGCCCGCCCCCGGGGAGACGCATGTCCATCACACCACTCGCCGCCCTGCCGTCCGTCCGCACCGCCCCCGCCTTCCGGGGCCGCATCGGCCGCGACGCACGCAGCGGCCACTACGCCGTGCCGCGCCGCTACCGGCTGCACCTGTCCACCGCCTGTCCCGACGGCCTCCGGATCGCCGTCGGGCACAGCCTGCTGGCCCTGGACGACTGTTGTCCCGTCACCTTCCTGTCCGCCGTCCCGGACTGTCCCGACGGCAGCCACGCCGTGCTGCGCCCGTTGTACGAGGCCAGCGCGCACCGCTACTCGGGACCGGCCCTGGCGCCGGTGTTCAGCGACGGCTGGTCCGGCAGGATCGTCAGCACCCACGGCCGGGACATCCTGCGCGACCTGGACCGGCACTTCGGTGACGGCGTCGCCCGGCTCTACCCGTGCGGCGCCGAAGCCGAGATCGAGGCCGTCGAGCGGCTGTGCTCGGAGGGCATCGAGCAGGCCGCCCAGCATGCCGGGCGCGCCGGCGGCGACCCGGAGGCGCTGGAGGTGCTGCTCGCCACCCTGCACGAGCTGGAACTTCGGCTGACCGGGGTGGAGTTCCTGGTCGGCGGGCAACTCACGGCAGCCGACGTCGAGTTGTGGGTGGCCCTGGTGCAACTCGACACCGTGCACCGCAACCACCTGGACGCCGCCGCCGTGCACGCCGTCGCCGGCCATCCGGTGGTGTGGGCCTACGCCCGCCGGCTGGCCGCCCACCCGGCCTTCGGCGCCCACCTCGACCTCGACGGCATCGCCCGCCGCCACCACGGCCGTTGCCAGGGCCTGGAAGCCGCCGGCGCGGCCGTCCAGATCCTGGACTGGGCCGGCCACGCGGCAGACGCTCCCCGCGGTTCCCGCAGGTGAGAGCGGCCCGAACCGTTTCGCCAGTCGGACAGGCGTTGACATTCGTTCGGGCAACTGCGTTACTTACGGACCAGAACGGTCAAGAGCGTCAGCATCAAGCCCTGGCTTGCTGACCGGCAACCCTCGCATCGCGGTGGGGTGCCCCAGGTGACGACCGGACCGACGACGTTTCGGCAAGCGACGATTCGGTAAGCGCGAGTGCCCCTCGGGGCCGGCACGACAGTGACAGGTGACGGACATGTACGCAGCTTCCAGGACGGCCCAGCGCCGCGCCGACGGCTGCGTACGCCCGTACCCGAGCCCGCTCGTCGCCGACCGCGCCGTCGACCTGCTCCGTGTCAACAGCGCCCTGTGTAGCGCGTGTACCGCACCGGGCCGTGCCCGCTGTCGGGTCTGACCAGGCTTCTCCGCCGCCTCCCCGCAGCCTCGCACCCCAGCGTTCCCGTCGGCACACCGGCCGCCCGGTGTGCCGCCGTCCGCCCAGCCCCCGTGCCCGCGCGCCCCCGCGCACCGATCCGTGCCCGAACACGGCCCGGTGCGCGGCCCCCGCCGTGGGACACGTGGGTGTCCGACTCCGCCGGAGCCCGCCATGAGTGAACCCCCAGGCGCCACGATCGCCGCCCCCGAGGCACCACCCGCCGCCGACGAACCGTCAGAACCCCTCGCCGCACAGCGCGTTCTGCCGCTGCGCAGGCCGGGACGGCGGATCGCCACCGCCGTCGCCCTGGTCCTCGTCGCCCAGTTCGCCCACGGACTGGTGACCAACCCCTTCTACCAGTGGGACCGCTTCGGCTACTGGTTCCTGCGCCCGACCATCCTCGACGGACTGGTCATCACCCTCGAAGTCACCGCCTACAGCGCGGTCCTGGGCCTCCTCGGCGGCATCCTGCTCGCTCTGGCCCGGCTCTCGAAGAGCCCGGTCCTGCGCGCGGTGAGCTGGACCTACGTGTGGGCGCTGCGCTCCGTCCCGCTCATCGTGGTCCTGCTCTTCCTCTACAACTTCAGCGCCCTGTACAAGACGTTGAGCATCGGCGTCCCCTTCGGTCCCGCCTTCTTCTCCTTCGACGAGTCGAAGCTCGCCACCGACATGGCCGTCGCCGTCGTCGGCCTCAGCCTCAACGAGGCCGCCTACGCGGCCGAGGTGGTGCGCGGCGGCATCCTCTCCGTGGACCAGGGCCAGCACGAGGCCGCCGCCGCGCTCGGCCTGCCCAAGGGCTACCAGTTCCGGAAGATCGTGTTCCCGCAGGCCCTCCGGTCCATCACCCCGAACTACGTCAACCAGCTGATCGGCCTGATCAAGAGCACCTCGCTGGTCTTCTACGTCTCGCTGCTCGACCTGTTCGGCTCCGCGCAGAGCATGGGCTCCACCTACCCCGGCGACATCGTGCCGCTGCTCCTGGTGGTGACCGTCTGGTACCTGATCCTGACCAGCATCGTCTCCGTGATCCAGTTCTACGTCGAGCGGCACTACGCCCGCGGCGCCACCCGCACACTGCCCCCGACCCCCTTCCAGAAGCTGCGCACCGGCCTCACCGACCTGCGCGCCCGCATCCGCCGGGAGGCCGCGGTATGACCGTCACCGACACCCTGGAGACGGCGCCCGCCGCCCTGGAGATCCACGGCGTCCACAAGTGGTACGGCGCCCACCGCGTCCTCGGCGGCATCGACCTGACCATCCGTCCCGGCGAGGTCACCGTCGTCCTCGGCCCGTCCGGCTCCGGCAAGTCCACCCTCCTGCGGGTCATCAACCACCTGGAGAAGCCCGAGCGCGGGCACGTCAGCATCAACGGCGAGCCGATCGGCGTGAAGCGGCACGGGGAGCAGCTGAAGGAACTGAGCGAGCGCGCCATCCTGGCCCAGCGCGGCCGGATCGGCTTCGTCTTCCAGAACTTCAACCTCTTCCCGCACCTGACCGTGCTGGACAACGTGGCCGCCGCCCCGGTCGCCACCGGAAAGCTCACGAAGCCCGAGTCACAGGCCCTGGCCAAGGAACTCCTGGAACGGGTCGGCCTCGGCGAGCGCATCGGCGCCTACCCCCGGCAGCTCTCCGGCGGCCAGCAGCAGCGCGTCGCCATCGCCCGCGCCCTCGCCCTGCGCCCCGGCGTCATCCTCTTCGACGAGCCCACCTCCGCCCTGGACCCCGAACTCGTCGGTGAGGTCCTCGCCGTCATCAAGGACCTGGCGACCAGCGGCACCACCCTCGTCATCGTCACCCACGAGATCGGCTTCGCCCGCGAGATCGCCGACCGGGTCGTCTTCATCGACGGCGGCCGGATCGTCGAGCAGGGCCCGCCCTCCGAGGTCCTCGACAACCCGCAGCACGAGCGGACCAGGGACTTCCTCAGCAAGGTCCTCTGAACCCCTTTCACCCACCCCTTTCCCACCCCGTTCACGCAACACGAAGGATTACAGCCATGCCCACGCTCCTCACCCGACGCAGCCTGATCAGAGGCATCACCGCGGCGACCGCGGTCGCCACCCTCGCCACCGGGCTCGCCGCCTGCGGGGGCGACAGCGACGCGGCCACCACCACCTCCGCCGCGAAGAGCGGCGAGGTCGTCATAGGGCAGGTCTCCAACGGCGCCGCCACCCAGACCACGATCAAGGTCGCCGAGGTCAAGTCCATCAGCGCCGAACTGCCCGCCTCCGTCAAGAAGAGCGGCAAGCTGGTCATCGCCGAGGGCGCGCTGCCCGCCGGGTTCCCGCCGCTGGCCTTCGTGGGCAGCGACCAGAAGACCCTCACCGGCTCCGAGCCCGACCTCGGCCGTCTGGTCGCCGCGGTCTTCGGCCTCAAGCCCGAGATCAGGAACGCCACCTGGGAGAACATGTTCGTCGGTATCGACAGCGGCAAGGTCGACGTGGCCTTCTCCAACGTCACCGACACCGAAGAGCGCAAGAAGAAGTACGAGTTCGCCTCCTACCGGCAGGACAACCTCGCCTTCACCGTGCCGAAGAAGAGCACCTGGAACTTCGACGGCAACTACCAGAACCTGGCGGGCAAGACCGTCTCCGTGAGCGCCGGCACCAACCAGGAGAAGATCCTCCTGGAGTGGAAGAAGAAGCTGGAGAGCGAGGGCAAGAAGCTCACCGTCAAGTACTTCCAGGACAGCAACAGCGTCTACCTGGCCCTGTCCAGCGGCAAGATCGACGCCTACCTCGGCCCCAACCCCGGCATCGCGTACCACAACAAGCAGACCGCGGACACGCCCAACGCCACCCGCACCGCCGGCACCTCCTCCGGCGCCGGCGCGAGCCTGCAGGGCCTGATCGCGGCCACCGCGAAGAAGGACAGCGGGCTGGCCAAGCCGCTCGCCGACGCCATCAACTACCTGATCAAGAACGGCCAGTACGCCAAGTGGCTCAAGGCCTACAACCTCTCCAACGAAGCGGTCGCCAAGTCCGAGGTCAACCCGCCCGGACTGCCGCTCGACAACTCGTGACCACCCGCACCGGCACGCCCGTCGACCTGGGAAGGACTCCGCCTCCGTGACCGTCCAGACCGACTTCCGCGGAGGCGGAGCCCCTCTCACCCCCGACACCACCCCCCTCGACAACGCCGTCTGGTCCGCTCTCACCGGACCGCACGCCCGTCTCGCGGAGAGGTTCGGCCGAGCGGCCCGCTATCCCGACGACATCTACGCCTACGCGGCTCTCGCCGATGCCTCCGACCCGGCCGCCTGGGCCGACCTGCACACGCTCGTCGGCCCCGGGACGACGGTGAAGATCAAGCCCGTCGAACAGGCACCGCCGCCCGGCTGGGAGGTGGTCGGCGGCGGGACCGGCGTCCAGTTCGTCGACACGGCACTGCGGGCCGAGCCCGCCCCCGAGGCGGTTCGGCTCGGGCCGGACGACGTGCCCGAGATACTTGAGCTGGTCGCCCGCACCGAGCCCGGCCCGTTCCGCACCCGGACCGTCGAGATGGGCACCTATCTCGGCATCCGGCACCACGGCCGGCTGATCGCCATGGCCGGGGAGAGGTTGCGTGTTCCCGGCTGGACGGAGATCAGTGCCGTCTGCGCCGACCCGGAGTACCGGGGCAGGGGGCTTGCCACCCGCCTCGTCCGCGCGGTCGCCGCCGGTATCCGGGAGCGCGGCGACACCCCGTTCCTGCACGCGGCCCCCAGCAACGCGAACGCCATCCGGCTCTACGAGTCGATCGGCTTCACAGAACGGCTGCGCGGCCGGACCCTGCTGGTGCGCAGCCAGGGAACAACCACGGGCGCCGGTCTGTTGTGAGTCACGACGAGATGCACACCGAGCAGGCCGGGAGGTGCGGGACGTGACACGTGTCCTCAGCCCCGGCCGCCGTACCGTCCTGCACTCCCGGCCGCACATCGACCTGCTGCGCGTGGCCGGCGCGCTCTGTTGTTCCTGACTTTCCTCCGCCGCGCCCCATCCTCCGGCGCGCCCTCGTACGGACCTCAGGAAGGCACCACTGTGTCCTCATCTCCCGCTTCCCACCTGCACCTCGCCGTCGCCCTGGACGGCACCGGCTGGCACCCCGCCTCCTGGCGCGAGCCGGTGGCCCGCCCCGGCGACCTGCTCACCGCCGGCTACTGGGCCGACCTGGTGGCCGAGGCCGAGCGCGGCCTCATCGACTTCGTCACCATCGAGGACGGCCTCGGCCTGCAGTCCTCGCACTACGGCGAGCCGGACGGCCGCACCGACCAGGTCCGCGGCCGCCTCGACGCCGTCCTGATCGCGTCCCGTATCGCGCCCCTGACCAGCCACATCGGCCTGGTGCCGACGGTGATCGCCACCCACACCGAGCCGTTCCACATCTCGAAGGCGATCGCCACCCTGGACTACGTCAGCACCGGCCGGGCGGGACTGCGGGTGCAGATCTCGGCCCGCCCGAACGAGGCGGACCACTTCGGCCGGCGCACGTTCCCGCCGATCGACCTGGCGGGCCTGCGTTCCCCGGCCGGACAGGAGCGGCTCGCCGAGCACTTCGACGAGGCCGCCGACTACGTCGAGGTCGTGCGCAGGCTCTGGGACAGCTGGGAGGACGACGCCGAGATCCGGGACGCCGCCACCGGCCGCTTCATCGACCGCGACAAGCTGCACTACATCGACTTCGAGGGCAGCAGGTTCAGCGTCAAGGGCCCCTCCATCACCCCGCGCCCGCCGCAGGGACAGCCGCTGGTCACCGCGCTCGGTCACCAGACCGTGCCCTACCGGCTGATCGCCCGCCAGGCCGACGTCGGCTACGTCACCCCGCAGGACGGCGCCGACGCCCGCGCGATCCTCGCCGAGATCCGCGCCGAGCAGGCGGCCGCCGGACGGTCCGGTGACACCGTGCACGTCTTCGGCGACCTCGTGGTCCTCCTGGACGACGACGCGGCCACGGCCGAGGCCCGCAAGGACCGCCTCGACGCCCTCGACGGCGGCGCGCTGACGAGCGACGCCCGGATCTTCGCCGGTACGGCCGCCCGACTCGCGGATCTCCTCGAGGAGTTCGCGGCCGAGGGACTCACCGGTTTCCGGCTCCGACCCGCCGTCCTCGGTCACGACCTGCCGCGCATCACCCGGGACCTGGTCCCCGAACTCCAGCGCCGCGACCGCTTCCGCACCGCCTACGAGGCCGACACCCTGCGCGGTCTGCTCGGGCTCGCCCGCCCCGCCAACCGCTACGCCGCCACCGCCTGAGCCGGAAGGACCGCACCCCGTCATGAGCAAGCCGCTGAAGCAGATCCATCTGGCCGCCCACTTCCCGGGCGTCAACAACACCACGGTGTGGAGCGACCCGGCCGCCGGCAGCCACATCGAGTTCAGCTCCTTCGCACACTTCGCGCAGACCGCCGAACGCGCCAAGTTCGACTTCCTGTTCCTCGCCGAGGGTCTTCGCCTGCGCGAACAGGGCGGCAAGATATACGACCTGGACGTCGTCGGCCGCCCGGACACCTTCACGGTCCTCGCCGCCCTGGCCGCCGTCACCGAGCGCCTCGGGCTGACCGGCACCATCAACTCCACCTTCAACGAGCCCTACGAGGTGGCCCGCCAGTTCGCCAGCCTCGACCACCTCTCCGGCGGCCGGGCCGCGTGGAACGTGGTCACCTCCTGGGACGCCTTCACCAGCGAGAACTTCCGGCGCGGCGGCTTCCTGCCGCAGGACGAGCGCTACAGCCGCGCCAAGGAGTTCCTCGCCACCGCCAACGAGCTCTTCGACTCCTGGCACGGCGACGAGATCCTCGCCGACCAGGCGACCGGCGCCTTCCTCCGCGACGCGGGCGCGGGCTCCTTCGTGCACAAGGGCCCCCAGTTCGACATCCACGGCCAGTTCAACGTGCCGCGCTCCCCGCAGGGCCGTCCGGTGATCTTCCAGGCCGGCGAGTCCGACGAGGGCCGCGAGTTCGCCGCCTCCAGTGCCGACGCGATCTTCAGCCGGTACGCCACCCTCGACGCCGGCCAGGCCTTCTACACCGACGTGAAGTCCCGCCTCGCCAAGTACGGCCGCCGCCCCGAGGACCTGCTGATCCTGCCCGCCGCCAGCTTCGTCCTCGGCGACACCGACGCGGAGGCCGAGGAGATCGCCCACCAGGTGCGCCGCCAGCAGGTCAGCGGCGCGACCGCCATCAAGCACCTGGAGTTCGTCTGGAACCGGGACCTGTCGTCGTACGACCCGGAGGGCCCGCTCCCCGACGTCGACCCGCTGGTGACCGAGGAGCACATCTCCCGGGGCCGCGCCCAGGTGCGGATGTACCGCGACCCGGTCGCCATCGCCCAGGAGTGGCGCGAGCTCGCCGATGCCAACAAGTGGTCCATCCGCGACCTCGTGATCAACACGGGCAACCGGCAGACCTTCGTCGGCTCCCCCGCCACCGTCGCCCGCACCATCAACGACTTCGTGCAGGCCGACGTCTCCGACGGCTTCATCCTGGTCCCGCACATCACCCCCGGCGGCCTCGACACCTTCGCCGACACGGTCGTCCCGCTCCTCCAGGAACAGGGCGTCTTCCGCACCGAGTACGAGGGCACCACCCTGCGCGACCACCTCGGCCTCGCGCACCCCGACCAGCCACGTGGCGAGCGGGCCGCGTCGTGAAGTTCCTCGCGATCACCCTGATCGTGCACCGCCCGGACCCGGTCACGGGCCTCCACAAGTCCACGCACGACCGGTTCCGCGAGGTCCTCGACAACGCCGTGCTCGCCGAGGAGCTGGGCTTCGACGGCTTCGGGGTGGGGGAGCGGCACGAGCGCCCGTTCATCTCCTCCTCGCCGACCGTGGTGCTCAGCCATGTCGCCGCACTCACCCGGCGTATCCGGCTCTTCACCGCGGTGACCACGCTGAGCCTGCTGGACCCCGTCCGGGCGTACGAGGACTACGCGACCCTCGACCACCTCTCCGGGGGCCGCCTCGACCTGATCATCGGCAAGGGCAACGGCTCCGCCCAGCGCGAGTTGTTCCACGTCACGCCCGAGGACCAGTGGGACCGCAACGCCGAGAGCCACCAGGTGTTCCGGCAGCTGTGGCGGCAGGACAAGGTGACGGCGAAGACGCGGTTCCGGCCGGAGCTGACGGACGCCGAGGTCTGGCCGCGCCCCTACCAGCGGCCAGTCCGGGTCTGGCACGGCAGTGCCACCAGCAAGGAGTCCGTCGACCTCGCGGCCCGCCACGGCGACCCGCTGTTCTCCGCGAACGTCACCAACCCCATCGAGCCGTACGCCGAGTTGATCCGGTACTACCGGGAACGCTGGGAGCACTACGGCCACGACCCGGCGGACATCGCCGTCGGCGCCGGCTCGGCGGGCACCTGTGTCGCCCCCACCTCTCAGGAGGCGCTCGCCGCCTACCGCCCGGTCTTCGAATCCAACCTGGCCTTCTTCAACAAGGCCGGGCTGCCGGTGGTCTTCGAGACGCTGGAGGACTTCGTCGAGCGCAGCTCGGCCCTGATCGGCAGCCCACAGCAGGTCATCGACAAGGTGCACCGCTACCACGAGCAGTTCGGGCACACCGTGGTCCATCTGCACGCGGACGCAAGCGGCCTCACCGACACCCAGCACCGCGACTCCCTGGAACTCTTCCAGTCGGCGGTCGCCCCGACCCTGCGCAAGGACATCCCCGACCCGCCTTTCGACTGGGGCCCGGTCCTGCCCGCCGAGGAGGCGACCCGTGTCTGACATCCCCCTCGGCGTCCTCGGCCCCGTCCCGGTCTCCTCCGGTTCGACGGCCGCCGACGGGGCCCCACGTCCCCGGTTTCCGCAGCCCTCGCGGCGTGGTCGCGGCACGTATCCCTCCCCCGAAGGTTACGTGCCGCGACCGCTTCCCCCGGCGCCGGACAGTGGTCCGACCTCCGCGTCGCGGCCGTGCTGTCACCAGCACATGACCGCTGTCTCCCCCGACCCCCACGTGGAATGGAGACGGACGCGGACGGCATAGCGGCGGCCCTTGACGAGCCTGACCGTGATCCGGGTGTTGTGCGGGGTGCCTCCGTCGTCGTGGCCGGCGAGGTAGCGCGGTTCCCCGTCGCGCTCCTCGAAGACCACGACGACGGAGTCGCTCTGCCCGAAGGTGCCCACGCTGTAGACGCGGGTCTCCGGCGGCTCCACGGCGAAGTCGGCCTGTCCGCCCGGCCCCAGGCTGAGCGGCGCCGAGCGGAACGGCACCAGCACGTCCGGCGGCTCGGCGGGCGGGTACCAGCGGAGCACGAACTCCTTGTCTGCCGGGGACAGCGACCCCGGCGGGTACAGGCCGTTGTGGTACTGCTCCGGCTCCAGGACCAGCCCCGGACCGAAGGGGAACTGCATCACGGACTGCGGGTCCCACACCGAACCGTTGGCCTCGGCCGGATCCAGCGTGCGCAGGATGTTGAAGTGGGTCCGGTCCCGGTTCCAGTGGTTCGGCGGTCCCGCGAGGCCGGCGTAGACCGCCTCGTCGTCCCAGTGGACGCCCGCGAACGGGCTCTGGTGCTCGTGCTGCATCCCGAGCGCGTGCCCGATCTCGTGCAGCGCCGTCCAGCGCCCGTCGGACCCGGTCAGGTCCCAGCCCAGGTTCATGGTGCGCTCGCCCGCGCCCACCGAGAGCGCGTCCCGGCCCACCGCCGACCAGGACCCGTCCCCCGGCTGGAAGCCGATCCGCAGCTCCGCCTCGCACCGGTCGAAGACCTCGGCGAAGGTCACCCCGATGCCCAGGTCCTGCCATTCCCGGAAGCACTCGCGGACCACGTCCCGCTGCTCCTTGGCACCGGTCCACGGCACCCGGCGGGTCTCCCCGGTCCCCGGGACCGGGATCACCGAGGCGTCCGTGTCGGCGTCGAAGAAGTAGTAGTGCAGAGCCGTGCCGTTGACCCACATCCGCCGCCCGCCGACGAGCGCGCCGAGCCGCTCGGCGGCCAGTCCCGGCGCGAACGCCGGGGCCGACTGCTGCGGAAGCGAGCAGTAGCGTCGGGTCATGCGCCCAGACTGCCGTTCGACCCGGCCGCACGCCTGAGTCGGGAGCTACTCAAGTCCCCCTGTATCAGAGCTGAGTAACGCGACTCATACTCACGTGACGACTTACGAACGGGATGCGCGAACCCTCGAACTGCCCTGGCCCTTCACCGGCAGGGAGGACGAACTGGAGCTGGTCAGGCGGTCGTCGGTGGCCGGACGGCAGGGCGTCGTGGTGACCGGCCCGGCCGGCATCGGCAAGACCCGGCTGATCACCGAGGCCGTCCGGGGCACCGACTGCGTCCGGGTCACCGGCACCCCCGAGACCAGCGCCCTCCCGTTCGCGGCCTTCGCCCACCTGCTCTCCGACGGCGTCTCCCTGCCCCGCGCGGTCCGGCACCTGTCCGGGGTGCGGCTGCTGGTCGTCGACGACGCCCACCTCCTCGACGAGGCCTCGGCCGCCCTCGTCCACCAGCTCGCCGTGCACGGCCGCACCCGGCTGGTGGTGGCCGCCACCGCCACCGGCACCGCACCCGTCCCCGGCGCGGTCGCCCGGCTGTGGACCGGGGAACTCCTCACCCACCTCGCGCTGGAACCGCTGCCGTACGACGAGACGGCCGCGCTGCTCGCCGGCGGCGGCCTGGAACCGCTCACCGTGCGCCGGCTGCACCGGGTGTGCCGGGGTGATCTGCGGCTGCTGCGCGACCTGCTCGGCGCGCTGCGCGAGTCCGGCCCGCTGAGCCGGGTCCCGGACACCGGCGAGTGGGCCTGGCGCGGTCCGCTGCCCCTCACCGCGACGGTACGGGACCGGATCGCCCCCCTGCTGGACCGTCAGGGCCCGCAGGAGCGCGACACGCTCGAACGCCTCGCCTTCGCCGAGCCGTTGCCGCTCCACCTCGACGACGACCTGGACCTGGCCGCTCTCGAACGGCTGGAGACCGACGGCCTCGTCCACGTCGACGACCGGGGCGCCGTCCGTCTCGCCCACCCCCTGCACGGACCCGCGCTGCGCGCCTCGGCGGGCCGCCTGCGGGCCCGGCGCCTGGCCCGCACCCCCGAGCAGTGCGCGCCCGCCCTGCAGGACGAACAGGAACGACTCGTGGAACGCATCGAGCAGTTGGACGTACGGGAGGTGCCGGCCCCGGTGGGGGAGTGGCTGGCAGCGGGAGACCTGCCCGTACCGGCCGGGTACGCGGCCGTGCGTGCCCGGTACTCGTGGCTTCGGGGGGAGCTGCGAGAGGCGGCGGCGTGGGCGAGGGAGGGACTGCGGGCGGCGCCGGGGGACGCCTCCTGCCGTACCGAACTCGCCCGTGCCGCCGCCGAGTGGGGGGAGGGCGCCGTAGTGCGCGGGGACGGGGGTCTCGCGCACTACGGCGCCGTACGGCCAGGGGATCCGGAGCGCGTCGCGGGGCGGCTGGACGGCGTGCTCGCCCAGCACGCGGAGGCGCTCGTCCGCGGTGACGGGCCCGCCCTGGACCGGGCGGCCGAGGCGCTGGCGGCGCGCGGCCTGCTGCTGTTCGCGGCCGAGGCCCACGCCCACGCGGCCCGCGCCCACCGCGACCCGCGCGCCGCCCGGACGTCCCGCACCCGCGCGGTCGCCCTCGCCCGCCGCTGCCAGGGCGCCCGCACCCGGGCCCTGTCCGGCCTCGTCCTCGGCGAACTCACCGCCCGCCAGCGCCAGATCGTCGGCCTCGCCGCCGCGGGCCTCAGCAACCGGCAGATCGCCGAGCAACTCACCCTGTCCGTGCGGACGGTGGGCAACCACCTCTACAGCGCCTACACCCGCCTCGGTGCGAACGACCGCACGGCGCTCCCGTGGCTGGTGACACAGCCGGACCGGCAGTCGGCCTAGCAGGGACCGTCGGTCGAGGAACCCGCTCGCGGCGGTGAGGCTGCCCCAGAGGGCGGCCTCGCCGTGGGAGGCGAGAGCGGTGATGACCGCCGGGGAGACGGCGAGGCCGAAGCCCGTTGACAGCTGGAAGCGGGCCAGGGCGCGTCCCACGGCATGGGCCGGGGCGAGGGTCGCCACGAGCGCGGTGGCGCTGCCGACGTAGATGATCTCGCCGACGCGGCCGATCTGCCGGCGCTGGGGGCCGATTTGCCGGCGGCCGTACTGCGCTGAGCGGCTTCGCCGGCCCCGGCGCCCCGTTCAGGCCGCCCCGAACGCGGCGAACGCCCAGCCCGTCGCCTGGTGGAGCGCGTCGTTCGGCAGGGCGGCCCGGGCGTCGCGCAGCGCCTCCGCCAGCGACAGCCCTGCGCCCAGCCCCTTGTGCAGGGCCAGCATCAGCGGGACCACGGCCGCGTCGTTGACAGGGGCGCTGCTCGCCACCACCCCGGCCGTGCCCAGCGGCAGCAACGCGGTGACCAGGCCGAGAAGTTCGTCGGCACCGACCGAGGCGAGCCGGGCCGTGTCGCAGCTGGAGAGGATGATCCGGTAGGGGCTGCGGGCGAGGCGCTCGAAGTCGTGCACGATCAGCGGGCCGTCCGCCATCCGCAGCGAGGAGAAGAGCGGGCTGTCCGCGCGGAACGTGCCGTGCGCGGCGATGTGGGCGAGCGCGGCGCCGTCCAACTCCTCCAGCACCCTGGGGACCTGGGCCTCGTCGTGCTCCAGGATCCGCGCCGCCGCGTACCGCCCCGCCACCTCGGGCACCTCCGCGCCCCCGGTCGCCAGCCCCGGCCCCCGGACCAGTACATGGCGGCCGCCCGGCGGCGGCTCGGTCTCCCGGGCCCGCAGCCAGCTCGACGCCGACGGCGACACGCTGAGCACCCGCTCCCGGAGGGAGGGCAGCAGGGCCCAGGGCACCCGGTGCAGCGCACCCGGCGGGACGATCACCACCGGCCCGGAGCCGAGCTGGTCCGCGGCCGCGCCCAGGAGCAGCTCCTCAAGGCGCCGCCCGGCGGCCTCCACCACCGGCAGCCGCGCCTCCGCCCCGGGGTGGGCGAGCCGCCGCAGCCCCGCCTGGACGTGCTCCGCCTCGGCGACCGCCTCCGCCAGCAGGCCGCCCGCGAACCGCCGCACCCGGCCCTGACCGCACAGCAGGATGTGCACCCGGCCGTCCAGGACGGCGAGTTCGACCAGCCGGGCCTCACCGAGCCGCTCCAGGAGCCGCGCCGGGTCGAAACGGTCGCCGCCGCCGGGGGCGTCGCCGCGCGTGTGGTGGGTGCGGGCGCGGATCTCCCGTTCCAGGCGCCGCTGTTCCCGCTCCAGGGCGGGCACCGGACGCCTCTCCCGGCGGGCCTCCTCCGCGCGGGAGGCGATCTCCCGGAACGCGGTGAGCGAAGCCAGCAGAGCGGGGTCGGCGGGCGGCCGGGTCGGGGGAGTGGACAGCACCGTGGCCCGCCAGCGCTCGCTCCACTCCAGGAGCCGGCGCGGGCCGCCGTGCGCGAGGCTCGCCTGCTGGGCCAGCGCGGCCAGTTCGGCTCCCTGTGCGGTGGCGCGGGCCCGCAGCTCCGAGGCGCCGAGGGTCATCCGGTGGTCGTCCAGGACGTCGAGGCCGCGCCGGCAGGCCTCCAGGACGCCACGGCGCGAACCGGCCGCCCGGGCCCGCAGCGCCTGTGCGGCCCAGCCGGTCATCCGGGCCAGCGGCGGTCCGACGTGCCTGCTGCGCGCGGCCACCGCCAGATGCCGCTCCGCGTCCGCCGTCCAGCCCAGCGCCAGCGCGATCCGCCCGGCGAGCAGCGAGGCCTCCGGCGCGGCCGGCGCACCGAAGGAGGCCAGCCGGTCGGCGACCGCCGCCGCGTCCTGCACCAGCCGCCCCGACGCGGCCCCGCCCGCCACCCGCGCCTCGATCAGCGCCAGCCGCGCATGCGTCTCCCACCAGCTCCGCCGCTGCCCCGAGAACAGCCGTACGGCGACGGCGGCCCGGGCGATCGCGGTCTGCGGGTCCCCGGTCGACAGCGCCGACCGGGCGGCGGTGAGCAGCAGTTCGGCCTTGCGGGTGGACTGCCCGCCGATCCGGTCCAGGGCCGCGATCGCCGCGTCCGCCTCGGCCAGCGCCTCCGGGGCCAGTCCGGCCGCCATCAGAACGTCGCAGCGCGCGATGTACAGCATGAACGAGGGCGTGCCCAGCCCGTCGTACCGCTCCTTGGCCTCGGCCAGCAGCCGCAGCGCCGCCGGGATGTCCCCGGACCGGTACGCGGCCAGGCCCCGGTTCTCCACGGCGACCGCCTTGTCGTGCTCCTGGCCCGTCGTCTCCCACAGCAGCTCCGCCGCCGTGAAGTCCGCGTCGGCCCGCTCCACCGCGCCCATCGCCAGATGCACGGTGGCCCGCACGCTCAGGGCCCGCGCGGTCCAGATGACGTCGTCGGCCTGCCGCAGCACCGGTATCGCCCGACGCAGGTCCTCCAGGGCCTCCTTGTGCCGGCCCAGCACCCACCCGGCGAACGCCCGCCGGTACAGCACCCGCGCCCGCGTGTGCCCGTTGCCCCGGGCCACCCCGCGGTCCAGCGCGGCCAGTCCCTGCCGGGTGCGCCCCGCGTGCACCAGGGCGACCCCGAGGGTGGCGAGAACGTCCGCCTCCCGGTCCGCCGAGTCCGCGCGCGCCGCCCAGTCCCGGGCGCGCCGCAGATGGTCGAGGGCCACGGCCAGGTCCCCGAAGTCCCGCTGCCAGATGCCGATGACCTGGTGCGCGACGGACGCGTCGAGCGGCGACGGATCGGACCGAAGGACGCTCTCCGCCCGCGCCAGGGCCTCGCCGGGGGCGGCGAACACCATCGGCAGGAGCTCCGTAACCGAATCGCTTCGCGCAGTCACCCCTCGGATGGTAGTGGCCTGGGCATACATGCCCCACAGGTTTGACGCTGTATCAAGCGGAGGCCTGGCGAGTCTGACTGAAGAACGCCGTTTTCTGGGGGAGGAGACAGGCCATGGCACCTCAGCGATTCCATGAGCAGTTCGATCAGATCCAGCGCTCCATGCCGGACGTTCCACTGGCGATGGGGCCCGACGACGCGGCCGAGTTCCTGTACGAGAAGGGGGTCGTCCTCGCCCGCGACGGCGCGGAGGCCCGGGTCGTCGAGGACACCGTGCGCGCCCACTTCACCGCCACCGCCGGCCTGGTCGCCGACCACGTGCGCAGGGCGGGACCGGAGACCAACCGCACCGGGGTCACCCGCATCCGGGTCGGCGACCCGAACCACGGCGACCGCACCGGCGACCGGGCCGTCGGCCACGCGCTGCGCGCCCTGCGGGAGGCGGAGGGCCGCGCCGGGCGCCGCCTGGTCAGCCGCAACCACATCGTGTCCACCACCGGGAACGCCAACTCCTGCAACCCCTGTGAACCGCTCCCCGCGCTGCTCACCCAGTCCCCCAACCCGCAGGCCGTGGAGGGGAGCTACGACCCGGACACCGCCGTCAGCGTCCTGGTGATGGACACCGGTCTGGTGCACGACTACCGCTCCTACCCGCTCCTCGCCCGCGTCCAGGGCGACCTGCAGATCGCCGAGACCGACGCCGAGGGCATCCTCCAGCAGTACGTGGGCCACGGCACGTTCATCGCCGGACTGATCGCCGCCCTCGCCCCCAACGCCGACATCACCGTCACCAACACCCTCAACGACGCGGGCGCCATCCTGGAGTCCGAGTTCGGAGCCAAGCTCTTCGAGGCGGTCGACCAGCACGGCTGGCCCGACATCATCAGCCTCTCCGCCGGCACCTCCAACGGCAGCGCGGACGGACTGCTCGCCGTCGAGGCCTTCATGGACGCCCTGCGCGACCAGTCCACGCTGCTCGTCGCCGCCGCCGGCAACAACGGCAGCGCCACCCAGTTCTGGCCCGCCGCCTGCGCCGACCTGACCGGCTACGAGGACACGGTCCTCTCGGTCGGCGCGCTGCGCAGCGACGGCGAGTACGGCGCCTGCTTCACCAACCACGGCAGCTGGGTCAAGGTCTACGCCCCCGGGGAGCAGCTCATCGGGGCCATGGCCGGCTTCGACGCACCCGTGCCGTACGTGTACCAGCACACCACCTATGACGCCTGCCGGTTCGGCTTCACCTACGCCTGCACCTGCCAGTACCCGCGCCACACCGGCGTGTTGACCGACACCGGGACGACCGGCCCCGGCAAACCCGACCAAGTGATGTTCGAAGGGTTCGCACAGTGGAGCGGAACATCGTTCGCCACCCCCATCGTGGCCGGCCTCGTCGCCGACCGGATGACCACGCTCAAGGAGACCGACCCGCGCACGGCGCGCGCACAACTCCTGGCGACCATCACGGAGTACGCCGAGGTGCGCGGAGCCCACGTACCGGCGCTCCGCCCGGCCACCTGGCAGCCGGTCCCGGTCGTCAGGCCGGCCGCGACGGCCTGAGTTCCGGAACACTCCCCTCCACGGCGTACCATGACTTGCCGTACACGAGGGGTGGGACCGTGGACCGAGCAGAGGTCGGTGCGCTGGTCCGGGCCGCCGTCGACGGTGACGCCGCGGCCTGGAAGGCGCTCGTGGAAGGGCTGAGCCCACTGGTGTGGTCCGTGGTGCGCGCGCACCGGCTCTCCGACGCCGACGGGCACGAGGTGTACCAGACCGTGTGGTTCCGGTTCGCCCAGCACCTGGGCCGCATCCGGGAGCCCGACAAGGCGGGCTCCTGGCTGGCCAGCACGGCACGCAACGAGTGCCTGAAGGTGATCCGGGGGCTGACCCGGCTGCTGCCGACGGACGATCCCCAGGTCCTGGACCGGATCAGCGAGGACCGCACGCCCGAACAGTCCCTGATCGACGCGGAGGACCAGGCGGACGAGGCCGAACGGATCCGCCTGCTGTGGCAGGAGTTCGAGGAACTCGGCGACCGCTGCAGGCAGTTGCTGCGCGTCCTGATGGCCTCGCCGCCGCCCAGCTACGTCGAGGTGTCCGTCGCGCTGGGCATCGCCGTGGGCAGCATCGGTCCGCTGCGCCAGCGCTGTCTGCGCCGGCTGCGGGCCCGGCTCGACGCGAGGGGTGCGGTGTGAGCGACGACGAGTTCCCGGCCGGCGAGACTTTCGACGAGACGGTGGGCGACGCCGTGGGCGACACCTCGGGGGACGCCGGCTTCGACGCGGACCTCCTGGAGGAGGAACTGCGCGGCGCGGCCGCCGTCCTCGACCCGCTCCCGGCCGAGCTGCTCCAACTGGCCATGGACGCCTATCTGCTGCACGACCTGGACGCCCGGGTCGCCGAGCTGACCTTCGACTCCCTGGTCGACGCGATCCCGGTCAGGGGTGTCGAGGACCCGCCCCGGATGCTGACCTTCCAGGCGGGCGAGCTGACCGTGGACGTCGAGGTCACCGACGACGGACTGCTCGGCCAGCTGCTGCCCCCGCAGCCGGCGCGCATCGAGGTGCTCGGCGGGCCGGCCACGGCGCATCCGCTCACGGTCGACGCCATGGGCCGCTTCACCGGCGACACCCCGCCCACCGGCCCGTTCGCGCTCCGGCTGCGGACGGGCGGGGACGTGATCGTCACGGAGTGGCTGCGGGCCTGAGGCAGGGTGCCCGCGTCACCAGGTGACGGGCAGCGTCCGCGGCCCCCGGATCATCGTCTTCCGCCGCCACTCCACTCCCTCGGCCGGCACCGCGAGCCGTAGCCCCGGCAGCCGGTCGAGGAGGGTGCCGACCAGCAGCTCGGTCTGCAGCCGGGCCAGGACCGCGCCCGTGCAGTAGTGCGCACCGTTGCCGAAGGCGAGGTGTGGGTTGGGCGCGCGGTCCGGGAGGATGCGGTCCGGGTCGGGGAAGACGGCCGGGTCGCGGTTGGCGGCGAGGTAGGAGACGTACACCGGGTCGCCGGACGCGATCCGGGTGCCGCCGCCGAGCTCGACGTCCTCCAGGGCGATCCGGGCGAGCCCGACCGTGCTGCGGTGCGGGATCCAGCGCAGCAGCTCGTCCAGGACCGGGCCGCGCTCCGCCGGCCGCTCCCGCATCCGCGCCATCAGCTCCGGCCGGGTCAGCATCAGGAACAGCATCTGCCCGCAGTTGTGGGTGACCGCCTCACCGCCGATCTGCAGCGGACCGGCCAGCCCCACGGCCTCCTCCTCGCCGACCTCGCCTCGGGCCACGGCCGCTCCGAGCAGCGAGTACACGTCCTGGCCCGAGCTGCCGGCCCGCGCGCGTACCGTCTCGGTGATCCAGCCGTACAGCCCCTGCTTGGCCGCGTCGGCGGCCTCGGCCCCGCCCGAGGTGGAGATGATCTGCCGGGTCCACGCGTGCACCCGCTCCCGGTCCGCCTCCGGCACCCCCATCACCTCGCTGACCACGGTGATCGGGAACGGCTCCAGCACCCGCTCGACCAGGTCGGCGGGCGGCCCGTCCCGCACCACCCCGTCGACCAGCCCGTCGAGGATCTCCTGCGCCCGGGGCCGCAGCTCCTTCATCGCGCCGACCGTGAAGGCACCGGCGAGCGGCTTGCGCAGCCGGTTGTGGTCGGGCTGGTCGGCCCAGGCCAGCGAGCCCGGACGGGGCTGGAAGTGCGGGGCCAGCCGGGTCACCTGGCGCCGGGTGACCTCGGCGCGGCTGAACCGCGGGTCGTTGGTGACGGTCCTGACGTCCTCGTACCGGGTCGCGAGCCACGCCCAGCCCTCACCGTGGGGCAGCCGGATCCGGGCCACCGGCCCTTCGGCCATCAGGGCGGCGAGGACCGGGTCGAAGTCCGTGCCCTCCAGTTCGAGCGCGGGCCAGTCCCGCACCGGCGGCGCGGTCTCGCGGACGGGCGGCAGCGGCCCCGTCGTCGGGGGCGGCTCCGTGGTCGTGGTGGGCGCGGTGGTCTCCGTGGTCATGCCTCCACGCTCGTACGGCCCTCACCCCGTGTCCTGCCGGGATGCTCCAGCCGGAGGGGCTCCGGGGGCCCGGGGATCAACGGCCGGCGGCCTCCACGAGCGCGGCGAGGGCGGTGGCGAGCCGGTCCGCTCCCGGGCCCGCCGGACCGCCGGGCTCGGTCATGTAGAGGTCCCGCCGGATCTCGACCATCAGCGCGGCGACCCGGGCGTCCGTCCCGTAGAACTCCAGCGGCACGTAGGTCCCGCCGAACGGGCTGTCCAGCCCCGTCTCCCCGCACCCCGCGAAGGCCTTGCGGGCCGCCTCCGTCAGCTCCGCCGGGGTGTGGAAGGCGTCCGTGCCCAGACACACCGGCGGCCGCGGCCCGGCCCCGTGCAGCTCGTACGGCAGCGCCCGGCTCGGGTAGGAGTGCACGTCGATCACCACGGCCCGCCCGGTCGCGGCCAGCCGTCCGGCGACGGCCTCCGTCATCGCCCGCGCGTAGGGCCGGAAGTACCGCTCGACCAGCGGCCCGGGGTCGAACGCCTCGTCCCGCAGCTCACCCCGGTGCGTGGTCCGCGTGTACACGGCTCCCATGCCGACGGCGAGCATCTCCTCCCGCTCGTCGGGGAACCGTTCCGGATCCACCACCAGGCGTGACAGCCGGTTGACGAACCGCCAGGGGGCCACCCCGGCGAGCCTCGCCGCCGCCTCCGCCAACTCGGCGGTGTGCGCGTCCGTGATGTGGTCCAGCTCCCGTTCCAGGGTGGCGTCGTCGAGCACGATCCCGGCCCGCACCACCGCCGGGATCGCCCGCGCCGAGTGCGGCACGTGCAGGATCACCGGCGACTCGGCGGCGCCGGGCAGGAGGTCGTACGACGGCTGGGACACGGGCGGCTCCCGGGGGGTCTGCGGTGGCAGGGTGCAGGATCACGGTAGTACCGGGAGCGGTGGGTTCTCGGGCCGGCGGTTCCCGTACCAGCGCGCCCACCTGTTCCGTCTCGATCAGGAAGCCGTCGTGGCCGTACGGCGACTCGATCACCCGGAGCCGGTCGGCGGACGGGATCAGCGCCGCCGGCTCCGCCTGCTGCGCCGGGGGACAGAGACGGTCCGAGTCCACGCCGTCCACCAGGGCGCGGGCCGTGACCCGGCCGAGGGCGGCGCGCACCCCGGCAGGTGACGTGGGCGATCCGGCGGGCCGGGCCGGGCATGGCTCCGCCCCGGCGGGCGGGGTGCCTGCCGGGGCGGAGACTTCGGGACTTCAGGAGCCGGCTGCGGCTCAGAGGGCCGCGAGCACCGCGTTCCAGGTGGCCGACGGGCGCATGACCGCGTCCGCCTTGGCCTTCTCGGGCTGGTAGTAGCCGCCGATGTCGGCCGGGGAGCCCTGGACGGCGAGCAGTTCGTCGACGATCTGCTGCTCGCTCGCGGTGAGCGTCTCGGCGAGCGAGGCGAACGCCTTGGCGAGCTCGGCGTCGTCGGTCTGCTTCGCCAGCTCCTGCGCCCAGTACAGCGACAGGTAGAAGTGGCTGCCGCGGTTGTCGATGCCGCCGACGCGACGGGTCGGGGACTTGTCCTCGTTGAGGAAGGTCGCCGTGGCGCGGTCGAGGGTGTCGGCCAGCACCTTGGCGCGGGCGTTGCCGGTGAAGTCGGCGTACTGCTCGAAGGCGGGCACGAGCGCGAAGAACTCACCGAGGGAGTCCCAGCGCAGGTAGTTCTCCTTGACCAGCTGCTGGACGTGCTTCGGCGCGGAGCCGCCGGCGCCCGTCTCGAACAGGCCGCCGCCCGCCATCAGCGGGACGACCGACAGCATCTTGGCGCTGGTGCCCAGCTCCAGGATCGGGAACAGGTCGGTCAGGTAGTCACGGAGCACGTTGCCGGTGACGGAGATGGTGTTCTCGCCGCGGCGGATGCGCTCCACGGAGAACTTGGTCGCCTCGACGGGGGAGAGGATCCGGATGTCCAGGCCCTCGGTGTCGTGCTCGGTCAGGTACTGGTTGACTTTGGCGATCAGCTGCGCGTCGTGGGCGCGGCCCTCGTCCAGCCAGAAGACGGCCGGGTCGCCGGTGGCGCGGGCACGGGTGACGGCCAGCTTCACCCAGTCCTTGATCGGCGCGTCCTTGGTCTGGCAGGCGCGGAAGATGTCACCGGCGGCGACCGGCTGCTCGATCACGACGTTGCCGGCGGCGTCGACCAGGCGGACCGTGCCGGCGGTGGCGATCTCGAAGGTCTTGTCGTGGGAGCCGTACTCCTCGGCCTTCTGCGCCATCAGGCCCACGTTCGGGACCGAGCCCATGGTGGACGGGTCGAAGGCGCCGTGGGCGCGGCAGTCCTCGATCACGGCCTGGTAGACACCGGCGTAGGAGGAGTCCGGGATGACCGCGAGGGTGTCGGCCTCCTGGCCGTCCGGGCCCCACATGTGGCCGGAGGTGCGGATCATGGCCGGCATCGAGGCGTCGATGATGACGTCGGAGGGCACGTGCAGGTTGGTGATGCCCTTGTCGGAGTCGACCATCGCGAGGGCCGGGCCCTCGGCGATCTCGGCGTCGAAGGAGGCCTTGATCTCGGCGCCCTCGGACAGGTTCTCCAGGCCCTTGAGGATGCCGCCCAGACCGTCGTTCGGGGACAGGCCGGCCGCCTTGAGCGTCTCGCCGTACTTCGCGAAGGTCTTCGGGAAGAAGACGCGCACCACGTGACCGAAGATGATCGGGTCGGAGACCTTCATCATCGTGGCCTTGAGGTGGACCGAGAAGAGCACGCCCTCTTCCTTGGCACGCGCGATCTGCGCCGCCAGGAAGTCGTTGAGCTGCGCGACGTGCAGCACGGAGGCGTCCACGACCTCGCCCGCGAGGACCGGTACGGACTCCTTGAGGACCGTGGTGGTGCCGTCCTCGGCGACCAGCTCGATCTTCAGCTTGCCGGCCTCGGCGATCACCGCGGACTTCTCGGTGGAACGGAAGTCGTTCTCGCCCATCGTCGCCACGTTGGTCTTGGACTCGGGGGTCCAGGCGCCCATGCGGTGCGGGTGGGTCTTGGCGTAGTTCTTCACCGAGGCGGGGGCGCGGCGGTCCGAGTTGCCCTCGCGCAGGACCGGGTTCACGGCGGAACCCTTGACCTTGTCGTAGCGGGCGCGGATGTCGCGCTCCTCGTCGTTCTTCGGGTCGTCCGGGTAGTCCGGCAGCGCGTAGCCCTTGCCCTGGAGCTCGGCGACGGCGGCCTTCAGCTGCGGGATCGACGCCGAGATGTTCGGCAGCTTGACGATGTTGGCCTCGGGCGTCTTGGCCAGCTCGCCGAGCTCGGCGAGCGCGTCCGGGACGCGCTGGTCCTCGTTCAGGTACTCCGGGAAGACGGCGATGATGCGCCCGGCCAGCGAGATGTCGCGGGTGTCCACGGCGACACCGGCCTGCGAGGCGTACGCCTGGATCACCGGCAGGAACGAGTGCGTCGCGAGGGCCGGGGCCTCGTCTGTGTAGGTGTAGATGATGGTCGAGTCAGTCACCGGGTGCTCCGCTCCACGTCTGCAACATTGCTCGACATCAAGATATCTCGTGATCGACCCACGTTCGACAGGGGTCCGCGACTCGGAAGATCCGTTCGTCCGGTTGTCATACGGAAGGCAACCGGATCGGCCGAAAGGGTGGTCAGGAGGAACGAGCCACCATCGGCCGGCGGCCGGACCGACCAACCGGGCGCCCGAGCGAAAGCGGACCATGAGATATCGCACCCGAGTGCCCCCGGCCGCCCTGCTCGGTACGGCGACCGTACTGGCCACGGGGCCCTGGCCCTCGCGCGTCCCTTCTCCGCGGGGGAGAAAAGCGGCGCCGAGGGGGCCGGGGGCAGGACGCACACCCGGGTACCCGCAGCCGGACTCCGTGCACGAGGTCTTCCCGTGCAACGACCACCGTCCCTTGAGACCGGGCGGGCGTCAGCCCGGCCAGCCGCACGCCCCGAACCGTCTTGGGCGCACTGGTCCCCGGCGTCCTCGACCCCGGGGCAGCGACACGGATCCCGTCCGTGGTCCGATCCCGGGAGGCCGGCACGGGCTGCTGACCCGTACCGAGAACCTGCCGGGCGACCGTACGGCGTACTCGGTCGAGCGCACCTTCCTGGGCCGCTTCCGGCGCCGCTCGGCCTCCGCGGAGGACTGCATCGCGGTGGCCACCGAGGTCACCGGCCAGGACCGGTCGGGTTTCCTCCGCGACTGGCTCTACGGCACCACGGCCCCCGCGGATGCCCGGTCACCCCGACTGGACGGTCACCCCGGTCACCCCGGCCCCGGCTGCCCCGCACAGCCTGCGGGGCGGCCATCACCACGACAACTCGGCCACGCTCTAGCCGCGAGGGGCAGGGGGCCAGTCGGTGACCGGCGCGTCCTCGGCGGTGCGCTGGTGCGGGATCACCACGGCCCCCTGCTGGAGCGCCACCGTGCGGGCCGGCGCCGGTATCCGGATGCCCTCCTCGCGGTAGCGGCGGTGCAGGCGCTTGATGAACTCGTGCTTGATGCGGAACTGGTCGCTGAACTCGCCGACCCCGAGGATCACCGTGAACCCGATCCGTGAGTCGCCGAAGGTGTGGAAGCGGATGGCGGGTTCGTGGTCCGCAACCGCGCCGGTGATCTCGGTCATGGTCTCGGCGATGACCTTGTGCGTGACCCGCTCGACGTGGTCGAGGTCGCTGTCGTAGCCGACACCCACCTGCACCAGGATCGTCAACTGCTGCTCGGGCCGCGTGTAGTTGGTCATGTTGGTCTTCGCCAGCTGGCCGTTGGGGATGACCACCAGGTTGTTCGAGAGCTGCCGGACGGTCGTCTGGCGCCAGTTGATGTCCACGACGTAGCCCTCCTCGCCGCTGCTCAGCTGGATGTAGTCGCCCGGCTGGACGGTCCTGGAGGCGAGGATGTGGACGCCCGCGAAGAGGTTGGCGAGGGTGTCCTGGAGGGCGAGCGCGACCGCCAGACCGCCCACGCCCAGGGCGGTGAGCAGGGGCGCTATGGAGATGCCCAGGGTCTGGAGCATCACCAGGAAGCCGATCGCCAGGACCAGCACCCGCGTGATGTTCACGAAGATCGTGGCCGAGCCGGCGACCCCGGAGCGGGACTGGGTGACCGTCTGCACGAGCCCGGCGATCACCCGGGCCGCCGACACCGACACCGCGAAGATGAGCAGCACCTGGAGGCACTGGTTCGTGTGGTGCTGGACGGTCCTGGTCAGCGGCAGCACCGCCGCCGCGGACGCCGCCCCGCCCGCGAGCGCCGCCCACGGGACCACCGTGCGCAGCGCGTCCACGATGACGTCGTCACCGCTCCAGCGGGTCCGCTTCGCATGTCTGGCCAGCCAGCGCAGCATCCCGCGCGACAGAAAGGCCAGCAACAGGCCCGCCGCGAGGGCGATTCCGGCCAGGACCAGGTCATCGACGGTGAGCGCTCGGTTCACCGGTTACCTCCCATTCGGTTGTGCAACCGCTCATCCTGCCGTATCCGCAGGGAGGTTCGGACCGGCCGAACCCATGTGCGCTTGTGCTGCCCGGTACGCCTGCGGCAGGCTGTCGCGCAGTGATCGTCGGGGAGGTTCGATGACAGGTCCGGTGCTCGCAGTCGACCAGGGCACGTCCGGCACCAAGGCCCTGGTGATCTGTCCCGAACGGGGCGTCATCGGCACCGGATTCGTCGCCGTCCGGCCCCGGCACCTGCCCGGCGGCCGGGTGGAGTCCGACCCCGTGGAGCTGTACGAGTCGGTGCTCGTCGCCGGCCGCCGGGCGCTTGCCGAGGCCGGTGAACCGGTGACCGCGCTCGGCCTGGCCAACCAGGGCGAGACCGTCCTCGCCTGGGACCCCGGCACCGGGCGTCCGCTCACCGGCGCCGTCGGCCGGCAGGACCGCCGGGCCCAACCGGTCTGCGCCGAACTCGCCGACCACGCCGAGGAGTTACGCGCCCTTACCGGCCTCCCGCTCGACCCCTGCTTCGCCGCGCCCAAGATGGCCTGGATCCGCCGGCACCTCACCACCGAGGGAGTCGTCACCACCACCGACGCCTGGCTGGTCCACCGGCTCACCGGCGCCTTCGTCACCGACGCCGCCACCGCGAGCCGCACCCATCTCCTCGACCTGGACCGTGTGCAGTGGTCCGCCCGCGCCCTCGACCTCTACGGGCTGTCCGCCGAGCGCCTCCCCGAGATCGTCGACAACGCCCGGCTCGTGGGCACGACGAAGGAGTTCGGGGACAAGATCCCGCTCACCGGCCTCGCCGTCGACCAGCAGGCCGCCCTCCTCGCCCAGCGCATCACCGGCCCCGGCGCCGCCAAGTGCAGCTACGGCAGCGGGGCGTTCCTGCTGGCGCACACCGGCGACACCCCCCGGCGCAGCCGCTCCGGACTGGTCGGCCGCGTCGCCTGGCGCCTCGCCGGAGAGGCCGCCTACTGCCTGGACGGCCAGGTGTACACCGCCGCCTCCGCCGTGCGCTGGCTCACCGACCTCGGCGTGATCTCGGGCCCCGCCGACCTGGACCGGGTGGGCGGCGCCGTCCCCGACTCCGGCGGGGTCACCTTCGTCCCCGCGCTGGCCGGGCTCGCGGCACCCTGGTGGCGCGGCGAACTGCGCGGCTCCCT
Organism: Streptomyces sp.; assembly: GCF_019510245.1. Taxonomy (GTDB): domain Bacteria; phylum Actinomycetota; class Actinomycetes; order Streptomycetales; family Streptomycetaceae; genus Streptomyces. The sequence continues at coordinate 183,693 of NZ_JAEKKT010000134.1, forward strand.
CACCGGGCTCGGCCTCGACACCGGCCCAGGGCAGCTGGTGCGGGCCCTGTGCGAGGGCCTGGCCGCCCAGGTGGTGGAGCTCGCCGAAGCCGCCGAGACCGACCTCGGCACCCCGCTGACCGCCCTGTGCGTCGAGGGCGGTCTGGCTCGCTCGGCCCTGCTCATGCAGACCCAGGCCGACCTGCTGCAACGCCCCGTCGAGGTGTCCGCGCTGCCCGACGCCACCGCCCTCGGCGTGGGCGCGCTGGCCCACCTCGGCAGCGACCCCGTCGACTTCCTGCCCGACGGCTGCCCCTCGGCCGTCTACGAGCCGCGCGTCTCCGCCGCCGAGGCCGCCGACCGCCTCGGGGTCTTCCGCGCCGCCGTCGCCGCCCTGCTGGACGGGCCGGTGGCCGGAGCCGGATCGGGACTGCCCCGGTGACGGTCACCGCCGCAGGACCCCTGCCCGGCGTCCCGTACGACGTGACGGTCGTCGGCGCCGGGGTCGTCGGCAGCGCGATCGCCCGCCGACTCGCCCGCCCCTGGACCAGGCCGTGGCCGGGACCGGACGTCAGTGCCGCGATCCGGGCGGGGGGCCGAGGCGGGCCGGGCGGTGCCGGAGTGACTGGTCAGTCGCCGGTGAAGGAGCCGTGCCGGCCCGCGCCCGCCGCGAACCGCGCCGCGCCTTCCAGGCCCTCCGCCAGTACGGCCATGCCGTGACGGGTCTCGGTGGTCAGCGCCGTCGGCTCGTCCAGCCCCTCCTGGTCCAGCACCGACGCACGGTCGCTGCGCAGGCAGGCCTGGGGGAAAGCCGCGAGGGACGCGGCCAGTTCCTCGGCCGCTGCGCGCGAGCGGCCGGCCGGGACGAGCCGGTTGACCAGGCCCATCCCGTAGGCCTCGGGGGCCGGGACCGGGCGGCCGGTGAGGATCAGGTCCAGCGCCCGGCTGGTGCCGATCAGCCGGGGCAGCCGTACCGTGCCGCCGTCGATCAGGGGCACGCCCCAGCGGCGGCAGAAGACGCCGAGCACCGCGTCCTCCTCGGCGACCCGCAGATCGCACCACAGGGCCAGCTCCAGGCCGCCGGCCACGGCGTGCCCGGCGATCGCGGCGATCACGGGCTTGGACAGGCGCAGCCGGGTCGGGCCCATCGGGCCGTCACCGTCCGCCGCCACCCGGTTCCCGTGCCCGGCGCCCATCGCCTTGAGGTCGGCGCCCGCGCAGAACGTGCCGCCCTCGCCCCACAGCACCGCCACCCGGGCCTCGTCGTCCGCCTCGAACTCACGGAAGGCGGAGGCCAGTTCGGCCGCCGTCGGCCCGTCGACCGCGTTGCGCACCGCGGGCCGGGAGAGGACGACCGTGGTGACGGGACCCGTGCGTTCGAGGCGGACCGGCATGCGTTTCCCTCCCGGGGGAAGGTCACCCCGCGTCGGATGACCCTCGTCAGATGACCTTCAGTCGTACCAGCGCTCCCAGTGTCAGGGCTCCTGGCAGCAACGGCACCCACACGGTGATGATCCGGTACGCGAGGACGACGGCCGTGGCCACCGCGACCGGACCGCCGGCCGCCACCAGCGCCACGATCAGCGCCGCCTCCACCGAACCCAGGCCGCCCGGCGTGGGGATCAGGGCGACGGCGACCGTGGCCGCCAGGTACGCCAGCGCCATGTGCGCGGGCGGCACGTCGAGGCCGAGCGCCCGCCCCACCGCCACCAGACCGGCCGCCTGGAGCGCGGGGAAGGCGAGCGAGCCGCCCCACAGCGCCAGCGCCCGGGACGGACGCGTGTGCACCGAGCGGGCCTCGCCCAGGGCACCGCGCACGAAGCGGAACACCGGCTCGCGCACCCGTCGTACGAGGAACAGCGCGGCCAGCGCCACGGCCACCAGGGCGCCGGCGACGGCCAGGACCGGTCCGACGTCCCCGTCGGGGAGCAGGCCGTCGAGCCGCAGGGCGTCGGGGAAGGCGACGAAGAACACGGCCGTCAGGCCCACGCGGGCGATCGACTCGGCGAGCAGATAGAGGGCCAGCGCGGCGGAGGAGGTGGCGAGCGGCACCCCGCACACGGTCATGAACCGCAGGTTGACCGCGCCCGAGCCGAGGCCCGTGGGCAGCAGGTGGTTCGCCGAGCCCGCGGCGAGCTGGGTGGCCAGCAGCCGCCAGCGGGGCAGCGGCTGGATCACGGCACCCTGCCGGGTGAAGGCGGCGGCCACCCAGGTCAGGCAGGTGGCACCGCCGGCCGCCAGCAGCCAGGGCCAGGAGGCGTCGCGCAGGTGGCCGAAGCCCTCGACGAGGACCGGCCAGTGCTGCACCGCGATGACCGCGACCAGCAGGAGCGGGATGAGCGTGAGGATGTGCCGCCAGGGGATACGACGGGCGAGCCGGGGGAGACGGCTCTCACGGAAGCCGGGGATTCTTACCGCTGTCACACCGGGAGAGGTTTTCCGCGCCGCCCCAACTGCGGGTGGCGGAAGAGGAGACGCCGGATGACGGCCGGGAAGCAGGTGGGGGCGCATCGGGTCCTTCGTACGGGGGGACGGCGAGCGGACATTGACCTCAACGATGCTTGAGGTCCTACGTTCTCCTTCATGAGTATGGAGACCACCGCCTGGACGCAGCTCCACAGCGTCATGACCGCCCAGCAGGAGCGGCGCCCGTTCGAACGGGCCACGCTTCGCCGTATCGCCGCCTTCGCCCGCCCGCACCGGGCCGGCATAGTCCGTTTCGTCCTCCTCGGGGTGCTGACCGCCCTGCTCGCCGTCGCCACCCCGGTCCTTGCCGGCCATGTCGTCGACGCGATCGTGTCGGGCCACGACACCGGCACGGTCGTACGGCTGTCGCTCCTGATCGCGCTGGTCGCGGTCGTGGAGGCGGCGCTCGGGGTGCTCGGGCGGCGGCTCTCGGCGGCGCTCGGGGAGGGCCTCATCCTCGACCTGCGCACGGCTGTGTTCGATCATGTGCAGCGGATGCCCGTCGCGTTCTTCACGCGTACCCGTACGGGAGCGCTGGTCAGTCGTCTCAACAACGACGTGATCGGCGCCCAGCGGGCCTTCGCCAACACCCTCTCCGGTGTGGTCAGCAACCTGGTCACACTGCTCCTCACGCTCGCGGTGATGCTCACCCTGTCCTGGCAGATCACCCTGCTCGCGCTGGTGCTGCTGCCGCTGTTCGTGGTGCCCGCCCGCCGGATGGGCGGCCGGATGGCCCGGATGCAGCGGGAGGCCGCCACGCTCAACGCGGCCATGGGCACCCGGATGACCGAGCGGTTCTCGGCGCCGGGCGCCACCCTGATCAAGCTCTTCGGCCGCCCCGAGGAGGAGTCGGCGGAGTTCGCCGCGCGCGCCGCCCGGGTCCGGGACATCGGGGTGCGCACCGCCACCGCCCAGTCGGTGTTCATGACCGCGCTGACCCTGGTCTCCTCCCTCGCCCTCGCCCTGGTCTACGGCCTCGGCGGCTGGTTCGCCCTGCGCGGCACCCTGGAGCCGGGCGCGGTGGTCTCCCTCGCCCTGCTGCTGACCCGCCTCTACGCCCCGCTGACCTCCCTCGCCGGGGCCCGTGTCGAGGTGATGAGCGCGCTGGTCAGCTTCGAGCGGGTCTTCGAAGTGCTCGACCTGAAGCCGCTGATCGAGGAGAAACCGGACGCCCGCGAGGTCCCCGAGGGCCCGGTGGCCGTCGAGTTCGAGGACGTCCGCTTCGCCTACCCGGCCGCCGACCAGGTCTCCCTCGCCTCCCTCGAGGAGGTCGCGGTCCTCGACTCGCGCGGCGGCAGCGAGGTCCTGCACGGCATCTCCTTCCGCGCCGAACCCGGCCAGACGATCGCCCTCGTCGGCACCTCCGGCGCCGGCAAGTCCACCATCGCCCAGCTGCTGCCGCGCCTGTACGACGTCGACGAGGGCACCGTCCGCATCGGCGGCACCGACGTCCGCGACCTGACCGCCGGCTCGCTGCGGGCCACCCTCGGCATGGTCACCCAGGACGGCCACCTCTTCCACGACACCGTCCGCGCCAACCTGCTGCTCGCCCGCCCGGCCGCCACCGACGAGGAGCTGTGGGACGCCCTCGGCCGCGCGAGGCTCGGCGAGGTCGTACGGTCGCTGCCGGATGGCCTGGACACGGTGGTCGGTGAGCGCGGCTACCGCCTCTCCGGGGGTGAGCGCCAGCGCATGACCATCGCACGGCTGCTGCTGGCCCGGCAGCGGGTGGTCATCCTGGACGAGGCCACGGCCCATCTCGACAACACCTCGGAGGCCGCCGTCCAGGAGGCTCTGGCCGAGGCGCTGGAGGGGCGCACGGCCGTGGTCATCGCCCACCGGCTGTCCACGGTGCGGGCCGCCGACCAGATTCTGGTGGTCGAGGCGGGGGAGATCGTGGAGCGCGGCACCCACGACTCGCTGCTGGCGGCGGAGGGGCGGTATGCGGAGCTGTACCGGACGCAGTTCGCGGAGGTGCGGTCCGTCTGAGGGACCCCGTAGAGGGTGCGGGCCGTTTCCGGGCGTGGGTTCGATGTGGCTGGTCGCGCAGTTCCGCCCCCAGCCTTCGGCCGGGGGTGCCCCCAGCGCCCTTCGGGCGCGGTCCTTGCGGGGTCCATTGGCTCCGCACCCCTTGACGCCGGTGGTCCGGACCTTTAGTTTCACGCCTTAAACAAAGCCTCACGGATGTGCTCAACGCCCAGCGGCAACACGGGCGTTGAGTACAAACCGTGCTGCATCCCCCCGCGTGAAAGGCCACCCCCCGCAAATGGCCAGAACTCTCCCCACGGCTGTCTCCCTAGCCGCTCTGACCCTGTCCGCAGGTCTGCTCACCGCTTCCCCCGCTCAGGCCGCCACCGGCACCATCACCGGCCTCGCCGGCAAGTGCCTCGACGTCGCCGGCGCCAACTCCGCCGACGGCACGGCCGTACAGCTCTACGACTGCAACGGCACCTCGGCCCAGCAGTGGACCGTCGGCAGCGACGGCACCATCCGCGCCCTCGGCAAGTGTCTCGACGTGACCGGCAATGCCACGGCCGACGGCGCCAAGCTGCAGCTGTGGACATGTACCGGCGGCGCGAACCAGAAGTGGACCGTGTCGTCCGCGCACGACATCGTCAACCCCCAGGCGAACAAGTGCATGGACGTCACCGACAACAACTCCGCCAACGGCACCCGGATACAGATCTGGACCTGCGCGGGCACCGCCAACCAGAAGTGGACGGCCCCGGCGTCCGGCGGCGGCACCACCCCGTCCTCGCCGATGGCCGTGGCGCCCTACCTCTACAACGGGTGGGGCGACCCGCCGAGCCCGACCACCATCACCAACGCGACCGGCGTGAAGTACTACACGCTCGCGTTCGTCCTCAGCAACGGCTACTGCAACCCGCAGTGGGACGGCAGCCGGGCGCTGACCGGCGGAGTCGACCAGCAGACCGTCAACACCGTGCGCGCCAACGGCGGTGACGTGATCCCGTCCTTCGGCGGCTACAGCGGCAACAAGCTGGAGAGCTCCTGCTCCAGCGCGGGCGAGCTGGCGGCGGCCTACCAGAAGGTCATCGACGCCTACGGCGGTCTGAAGGCCATCGACATCGACCTCGAAGCCGACGCCTACAGCAACGGGACCGTGCAGCAGCGGGTCGTGGACGCGCTGAAGACGGTGAAGGCCAACAACCCCGGCCTGAAGGTGTACATCACCATCGGCACCGGTCAGAGCGGTCCGGACACCAGCCTGATCAACCGGGCCGCGTCCTCCGGGCTGACCGTCGACGCCTGGGCGATCATGCCGTTCGACTTCGGCGGCGCCGGCCAGAACATGGGCAACCTCACCACCCAGGCGGCCGAGGGGCTCAAGAACGCGCTGAAGGCCGCGTACGGCTACAGCGACGACACCGCCTACCGGGACATGGGCATCTCGTCCATGAACGGCATCACCGACAACAACGAGACGGTGACCGTGAACGACTTCCGGACCATCCTCGCCTACGCCCAGCAGCACCACCTGGCCCGGCTCACCTTCTGGTCCGCCAACCGCGACCGACCCTGCACCGGCGGCTCCGCCGACAGCTGCTCGGGTGTGAGCCAGTCGAACTGGGACTACACCCGCGTCTTCGCCGGGTACACCGGCTGATCCCCTTCGCAGGTCGCGTTCGCAGCTCCCCTTCGTCAACCGCCAAGGAGATCAGGTGCTTCCCCTTCCCCGGCGCCGCAGAGCAACGGCCGCCGCAGCGGTGGCCGTTGTCGCCGCCTCCCTGCTGACCGCGGCGGGCGCCTCCTCGCCCGCGTCCGCCGCCACCCTGCCCACCGGCAACGTCACCCTGCTCGACGCGGCGAGCGGCAAGTGCGTGGACGCCAAGGCGGCCGCCACCGCCGACGGCACCGTCGTCCAGCAGTACACCTGCAACAACACCACCGCCCAGCAGTGGAGCCTCACCTCCACCAGCGGCGGCTACGTCCGCATCAACAACGCCAACAACACCAACGAGGTCCTGGACGTCACCAACGTCTCGACGGCCGACAGCGCGCCCGTCCAGATGTGGACCTACGGCGGCGGCAACAACCAGCAGTGGCTGCCGGTCGACGACGGCGGCGGCGCCTACCACTTCGTCAACCGCAACAGCGGCAAGTGCCTCGACGACCCCGGCGCCTCGACCGCGGACAGCGTGCAGTTCGTCCAGTACACCTGCAACGGCACGCAGGCCCAGCGGTTCCAGGTCGTCCCCGTGACCCAGTCGGGCAACCCGGACCTCGGCCCCAACGTGGTCGTCTTCGACCCGTCGATGTCCGCGTCGACCATCCAGAGCAAGCTGAACTCGATCTTCCAGCAGCAGGAGACCAACCAGTTCGGCTCCCAGCGCTACGCCGTGCTGTTCAAGCCCGGCGCCTACAGCGCCGACGTGAACGTGGGCTTCTACACCCAGGTCCTCGGCCTCGGCCTGTCGCCCGACGCGGTCTCGATCAACGGCGCGGTCCACGCGGAGGCCGACTGGTTCCAGGGCAACGCCACGCAGAACTTCTGGCGCGGCGCCGAGAACCTCTCGGTCGACCCGGCCGGCGGCAGCGACCGCTGGGCGGTCTCGCAGGCGTCCGCCTACCGCCGGGTGCATCTGCGCGGCAACCTCGCCCTGGACGACGGCGGCTGGTCCAGCGGCGGCCTGATCGCCGACAGCCAGATCAACGGGCAGGTCAACTCCGGCTCCCAGCAACAGTGGCTGACCCGCAACTCCCAGCTCGGCAGCTGGACCGGCTCCAACTGGAACATGGTCTTCACCGGCAGCACCGGTGTCCCCGCCACCAGCTTCCCCAGCCCGCCGTACACGACGGTGGCCCAGAGCCCGGTGACCCGTGAGAAGCCGTTCCTGTACGTCGACGGCTCCGGCAACTACCAGGTGTTCGTCCCGTCCACCCGCACCAACTCCACCGGCACCAGCTGGAGTTCGGGTTCCGCGGCCGGTACGTCCCGCTCGCTCGACAGCTTCTACGTCGTGAAGCCGGGCGCCACCGCGTCCCAGATCAACGCGGCCCTGGCGGCGGGCAAGGACCTCCTGGTCACCCCGGGTGTCTACCATCTCGACCAGACGCTGCAGATCAACCGCGCCGACACCGTCGTCCTGGGCCTCGGCCTCGCCACCTTCGTCCCGGACAACGGCATCACCGCCATGAAGGTCGCCGACGTCGACGGCGTCGACATCGCCGGCCTGCTCTTCGACGCCGGCACCACCAACTCCGCCACCCTGGTGGAGGTCGGCCCCAGCGGCTCCTCCGCCTCGCACGCGAGCGACCCGACCTCTCTGCACGACGTGTACTTCCGCATCGGCGGCGCGGGCGTCGGCAAGGCCACCACGAGCCTGGTCGTCAACAGCGACAACGTCATCGGCGACCACATGTGGATCTGGCGCGCCGACCACGGCAGCGGAGTCGGCTGGACCACCAACACCGCCGACACCGGACTCGTCGTCAACGGCGACAACGTGACCATGTACGGCCTGTTCGTCGAGCACTTCCAGAAGTACCAGACCGTCTGGAACGGCAACGGCGGCCGCACGTACTTCTACCAGAACGAGATGCCCTACGACCCGCCGAACCAGTCCTCGTGGATGAACGGCTCGACCAGGGGTTACGCGGCCTACAAGGTCGCCGACTCGGTCACCAGCCACCAGGCGTACGGCCTCGGCAGCTACTGCTACTTCAGCACCAACCCCGGCGTCGTCGCCGACCACGCGATCGAGGCACCGACCAGCTCGAACGTCAGGTTCACCAGCATGGTGACGGTCTCCCTCGGCGGCACCGGCACCATCACCCACGTCATCGACAACAGCGGCGGACCGTCGAACTCGTCGACCAACGTCGCCGACCTCAGCTCGTATCCGTGACCGTCGCCCGGTGAACGGTTCGTGGGTGACCCGGCGTGCCCGCCGGGTCACCCACGGCCGTCCCCGCCGTCGGCACGTGTGGGACGGCGTGACCTGGATACCCGGACCGAACGGCAGCACGGCCCGTCCGGAAGCAGGCACGCCATGGGCAGTGAGATCCAGCGCTCCGAGATCACCCTCCGGGTCAACGGGAAGCCCCACACCCTGCTCCTGGACCACCGGCGGGTCCTCCTGGACGTGCTCCGCGAGGACCTCGACCTGACCGGCGCGAAGAAGGGCTGCGACCACGGCCAGTGCGGCGCCTGCACCGTGTTGGCCGACGGCCGCCGGGTGAACAGCTGCCTGCTGCTCGCCGTCGCCCTGGACGGCAGCGAGATCACCACGATCGAGGGCCTGGCCGCCGACGGCGAGGCCCCCCACCCGCTGCAGCGGGCCTTCCTCGACCGGGACGCCTTCCAGTGCGGCTACTGCACCCCCGGCCAGATCTGCTCCGCCGTCGGCGCGCTCGCCGAGGCCGCCGCCGGACATCCGTCCCAGGTCACCGACCCCGCGCTGCCCTCCGGCCGGCCGGTCCCGCTGGACCGGCCCGAGATCCGTGAGCGGCTCAGCGGCAACCTGTGCCGGTGCGGGGCCTACCCGCGCATCGTCGAGGCGGTGGAGGACGTGATCCCGTGAGGTCCTTCGACTACGTCCGCGCCCGCACCCCCGAGGAGGCCGTCGAGGCCTTCGCCGCCCGCCCCGGCGCCCACTACCTGGCCGGCGGCACCAACCTCGTCGACCTCATGAAACTCGGCGTCGAACAGCCCACCGCGCTGATCGACGTCAGCGGCCTCCCGCTGGACGGGCTGGAAGAGCTGCCCGACGGCTCGCTGCGCGTCGGCGCCACCGTACGCAACAGCGACCTCGCGGCCCACCCCCTGGTCCGCGACCGCTACCCGGTGCTCTCCCAGGCCCTGCTCGCCGGCGCGTCCGGCCAGCTCCGCAACGTCGCGACGACCGGCGGCAACCTGCTCCAGCGCACCCGATGCACCTACTTCCAGGACCCGGGCAAGCCCTGCAACAAACGCGAACCCGGCAGCGGCTGCGGCGCCCTCGACGGTGTCCACCGCGACCACGCGGTCCTCGGCCGCTCCCCGCTCTGCGTCGCCACCCACCCCTCCGACATGGCCGTGGCCCTCGCCGCCCTCGACGCCCGGGTCGAGCTGTACGGCCCTGACGGCGCCCGGACCGTGGACCTGACCGACTTCCACCGGCTGCCCGAGGACCACCCCGAGCGGGACACCGAGATCCGCCCCGGCGAGCTGATCACCGGGGTGCTGCTGCCCGCCGCCACGGCCGGCGCGCCCTCCGCCTACCGCAAGGCCCGCGACCGGGCGTCGTACGCCTTCGCCCTCGCGTCCGCCGCCGTCGCCCTGCGCGTCGCCGACGGCATGGTCACCCAGGTGGGGCTGGCCTTCGGCGGGCTCGCCCACCGCCCGTGGCGGGCCCGGGTCGCGGAGGCAGCCCTGCTCGGCGAGGCGGCCACCCCCGCCGTCTTCGCCAGCGCCGTCGACCTGGAACTCGCCGCCGCCCGCCCGCTGCCGGACAACGCGTACAAGGTGCCCCTCGCCCGCAACCTCGCCCTCGACGTCCTGGCCCGGCTCGCCCCTGCGCCGGCCCCGCTCTGACCCTGGAGGTCCCCATGGCCCGCACCGCCGCCCTCGGCGCCCCGGCCGAGCGCCGGGAAGGGCCCGCCAAGGTCACCGGCGCCGCCCGCTACGCCGCCGAGCACCCGCTGCCCGGCCGCGTCCACGCCCGCGCCGTCCCCGCCACCGTGGCCCGCGGCCGGATCACCGGCATCGACACCGGCCCGGCCCGCGCCGTCCCCGGCGTCCTCACCGTCCTCACCTACGAGAACGCCCCCCGCCTCGCCGAACCCGAGGACGCCACCCTCGCCCTGCTCCAGGACTCCGACGTGCCGCACCGCGGCTGGTGCGTCGCCCTGGTCGTCGCCGAGACCCCGGAGGCGGCCCGCGCCGGAGCCGGAGCCGTACGGATCACGTACGACACCGTCGGCCACGACGCCGTCCTCACGCCCGGCCACCCGGGCGCCCACGAGCCCGAGGAGGTCAACGGCGGCCAGCCCGCCCGCTGCCGGCGCGGCGACCCGGAGACCGCCTTCGCCGCCGCCCCCGTCCGCGTGGACGTCACCTACCGCACCCCGCCCCTGCACAACCACCCGATGGAACCCCACGCCAGCACCGCCTGCTGGGAACGCGGCCGGCTCACGGTGTACACCTCCAGCCAGGGCACCAGTGACGTCCGCGGCGTGCTCGCCGGGCTGTTCGCCCTGCCCGTCGACCGGATCACCGTGCGCGCCGAACACGTCGGCGGCGGCTTCGGGTCCAAGGGCTCACCGCGCCCGGACGTGGTCCTCGCCGCCATGGCGGCCCGGTACACCGGCCGGCCGGTCACCCTCGCCTACCCGCGCCGCCACCTGCCCACGGTCGTCGGCCACCGTGCCCCCACCCTCAACCGGATGCGGCTCGGCGCGACCTCGGACGGCCGGCTCACCGCCCTCCTGCACGACGTGACCACCCACACCTCGCCGGTCCGGTCGTTCGTGGAGGCGGCCGGCACGATCTCCGGAGTCATGTACGCCACCCCGAACCTGTCATTCGTGCACCATGTCGTGCCGCTCGACGTGCCCAGCCCCTCCTGGATGCGCGCGCCCGGCGAGGCGACCGGCATGTACGCCCTGGAGTCGGCGATGGACGAGCTGGCCGACGCACTCGGCACGGACCCCGTCGAACTGCGGATCCGCAACGAACCCGAGCGTGAACCCGCGGGTGACCTGCCCTTCAGCAGCCGGCACCTCGTCGAGTGCCTGCGCGAGGGCGCCCGCCGGTTCGCATGGACCCACCGGGTGCGGCGCGCCGAGGGCCCGCTGCTGATCGGCGCCGGGGTGGCCGCCGCGACCTACCCGGTCATGGCCTCCCCGTGCACGGCCGCCGCCGAGGCCCGGCCGGACGGCACCTTCCTGATCCGGGTGAACGCCTCCGACATCGGCACCGGCGCCCGTACCGTCCTCGCCCAGATCGCCGCCGACGCGCTCGGGGCACCCCTGGACCGGGTCCGCACCGAGATCGGCGACAGCGACCTGCCCCCGGCCCCGGTCGCGGGCGGCTCCTCCGGGACCGCGTCGTGGGGGTGGGTGGTGTACGAGGCCTGCGCCCGGCTGCTGAACCGGCTCGCCGACCACACCGGTCCGCTGCCCGAGCGGGGCATCGGCGTCCGCGCGGACACCAGCGGGCGCGCGGACGCCGACAGCCCCTACGCCCGCCACGCGTTCGGCGCCCACTTCGCCGAGGTCGCCGTCGACACCGTCACCGGCGAGGTGCGGGTGCGCCGGCTGCTCGGTGTCTACGCGGCCGGGCACATCCTCAACTCCCGTACCGCGCGTTCCCAGTTCGTCGGCGGCATGACGATGGGCCTGGGCATGGCCCTGACCGAGGGCAGCACGGTGGACGCGGCGTACGGCGACTTCGCGGAGGCCGACCTGGCGTCGTACCACGTGCCAGCGCACGCCGACGTCCCCGACATCGAGGCGCACTGGATCGACGAGGACGACCCGCACCTGAACCCCATGGGCAGCAAGGGCATCGGGGAGATCGGCGTGGTGGGCACCCCCGCCGCCATCGGCAACGCCGTCCACCACGCCACGGGCATCCGCTTCCGCACCCTGCCGCTGACCCCGGACCGGATCCTCACCGCTCTGAACGCACGGTGACCTTCGCGGCGGGCGCGGGGCGTTCCCCGCCGGGACGGTGGCCGCCGCGCAGGGCGGAGGCCACCGCCGAGACCAGGGCCATGCCGGCGGCCACGCCGAAGACGATGCCCAGGCCGTGGTGGAAGGGGCCGGAGACCAGCTGCGGGAAGAAGGTGTGCCCGGTCAGGGCCGACCGCTGGGCCCCGCTGACATGGTCCAGGACGCCCTCGGAGGCGAGCAGGTGCTCGATGGGGTTGTTGCCGAGGAACGTGGCGAACAGCGTGCTCACCGGGGGCAGCGACGCGGCGTGCGCGGCGGAGACGGCCGGCACGCCGTGCGCCATGAGGCCGCTCTTGAGGGCCGAGGGGAGCGAGGAGGCGAGCCCGGAGACCATCAGGGAGAAGAAGACCCCGATGGACAGCGCCGTACCCGAGTTCTGGAAGGTCGAGCGCATGCCCGAGGCGACACCCCGGTACTCGGCCGGCACGCTGCCCATGATCGAGGACGTGTTGGGCGCCGAGAACATGCCCTGGCCGAGGCCGTTGACCAGCAGCAGCGCCGCGAACAGCCCGTAGTCGAAGTCGACGGGCAGGGCGAGCAGCCCCAGGAAGGACGCGGTGACGACGACCAGCCCCGCGGTGGAGAAGAACCGGGCGCCGAACCGGTCCGACAGGTACCCGGAGACTGGCCCCGCGATCAGGAAGCCCAGGGTCAGCGGGAGCATGAAGATGCCGGCCCACAGCGGGGTGTCCTCGAAGTCGTAGCCGTGCAGCGGCAGCCAGATGCCCTGCAGCCAGATGATGAGCATGAACTGCAGGCCGCCGCGCGCGATCGAGGTCAGCAGGGCCGCCACGTTGCCCGCCGCGAACGCCCGGTTCCTGAAGAGCGCCAGGTCGAACATGGGCTCGGCGACCCGCGTCTCGACGACGCAGAAGGCCAGCAGCAGGGCGACGCCGCCGATCAGGCCGGTCAGCACCCACGGGTTGCCCCAGCCGGTGGCGCTGTCGCCGTAGGGCTGGATCCCGTAGGTGATCCCGGCGAGCAGGATGCCCGCTCCGGCAGCGAAGGTGAGATTGCCGAGCCAGTCGATCCGGCCGGGGCGGCCCGCCGAGGTCTCGCGCAGGCTCAGGTACGACCAGATCGTGCCGGTGACGCTGACCGGGACGCTCACCCAGAACACCGCACGCCAGTCGACGACGGCGAGCAGACCGCCCGCGAGCAGACCGAGGAACTGGCCCGCGAGCGCGGTGATCTGGTTGATGCCGAGGGCCATGCCGCGCTGCCGGGCCGGGAAGGCGTCGGTGAGGATGGCGGCCGAGTTGGCCGTGAGCATGGACCCCCCGAAGGCCTGCACGATCCGCCACAGAATCAGCCACAGGGCCCCGGCCCCCGCGCGGAACGGATCGAGCGACAGCGCCACCGAGGCACACGCGAAGATCAGGAAGCCCAGGTTGTAGATCTTCACCCGGCCGAACATGTCGCCGAGCCGCCCGAGCACGACGACCAGGACGGCGGACACCAGCAGGTAGCCGAGGATCATCCAGAGCAGGTAGCCGATGTTGCCCGGCGCGAGCGGGTCGAGGCCGATGCCGCGGAAGATCGCCGGCAGCGAGATGATCACGATCGACGCGTCCATCGTGGCGATCAGCACGCCGAGCGTGGTGTTGGACAGCGCCACCCACTTGTAGCCGGGCCCGGCCGGGGTGTCCTTGCGGCGGGCCGAGCGCAGGGCCGCGGACCACCCGCGCCCGCTCACAGCCGCTCCGCCAGCCGGCCGAGGAGCGGCAGGGCGGCTCCGAGCGTCGCGCGCTCCTGCTCGGAGAACGTGTCGAGAACGGCCGCGAGCCGCTGGACCGACTCGGAGCGCCGCTCGGCGAGCACCGCCCGCCCCTCCTCGGTGACGGCCACGATGCTCCGCCGCCCGTCCGCGGCGTCGGGGGTACGACGGACCAGACCGCGCTGTTCGAGCTGGGCGAGGGTGCTCGCCATGGCCTGCGGGCGTACCCGCTCCGTCCCGGCGAGGGAGGTGGGGGAGTCCGGGCCCTCGGCCGCGAGCCGTGCAAGGACGGACACGCCCGACAGCGACAGATCCCCCACGGCGTGCGCCTGCCGCAGCCGCCGCGTCACCCGGCCCACCGAGAGCCGGAGATCCGACGCGAGCCGGGTGGCGTCGCTCAGGTCGCGTATACCGCCGCCGTCGGCGGCCATGTCTGCCTTCACATGTACTGACACTAGGTTTATCAGTCTGAACTGCTCAACCATTCGTTAGTAAACATGACGGCCGGCGGGTGGTGTCAGCGGGCGATGCGGTGATGCCGTCCGCCGTGCCGCAGGCGCACCCCCGCGTGGACGAGGGCGGCGAGGAGCACGACGGCGCCGATGATCAGCAGGTAGAACAGGCCGTGGACGGCGAATCCGACGATGCCCAGGACGAGGGCCACGAGGATCAGGAGCAAGAACAGACTCATCGTCTCTCCCGGACGGGCTCGGTGGGTCAGCGGCGGGCCAGGCGGTGCTCGCCGCCCGCGCCCGGGACGTAGTCGAGTTCGTAGTGCGCGAAGACCGCGGGTTCCCCGGCGGCCGGCAACTCGCCGTCGGTGTCGATGGACGGAGCTTTCTTGACCACGTCCTTGCGGTACGTGACCTTCAGGTAGTCCGGACCGACGGTCGCCTCGGCGAGCGGGACGAAGACCAGGCGCCGGCGCGTGGGCAGCCCGACCGTCACGGTGGCGAAGCAGGGCCTGTCGGTCGTGGTGTCCACGTAGACCGACTCCAGGACGCCGATCCTGTGCCCCTCGGCGTCGACCACGTCATGACCGCGCCACTCTCGGATGTCGGTTGCTTCGAACATCGGGCACCTCCGCAGCCCGGGTACCCGGCGCGGAGGCCCGCAGTCATGGAGCCACGCGGATGCCCACGACGCAGGTGTCGTCGTCCGTGTCGGACTTGCTGTGGGTCAGCAGGCGGTCCACCTGCTGGTCCAGGGCCGGGGGCACCATGCGGGCGGCCTTCAGCAGCTGGGCGAGGGACTCCTCCACGGACCGGTCACGGCGTTCGACCAGCCCGTCCGTGTACATCAGCAGGGTGTCGTCGACCGCGAGCTGCACCTCGTGCTCCTGGTACTCGGCCTCCGGCACGGCGCCCAGCAGCAGGCCCCGGACCAGGGGCAGCGGCGCCGCCTCGCCCCCGCGCACCAGCACGGGCGGCAGATGCCCGGCCCGGGCCCAGCGCAGGGTGTGGCGGTCGGGGTCGTAGAGACCGCACACCGCGGTCGCGGTGACGGAACCGGTCAGGTGGTGCGTCACCATGTTGAGCCAGGACAGCAACTGCCCTGGCCCGGCACCGGTCACCGCGAGCCCGCGCAGCGCGTTGCGCAGGACGACCATGCTGGTGGCCGCGTCGATACCGTGCCCGGCGACGTCCCCCACGCACAGCAGCACCAGCCCGGACGGCAGCACGACCGCGTCGTACCAGTCGCCGCCGACCAGATGCTGGGTCTCCGCCGGCCGGTAGCGCACGGCGAGGTCCAGCCCGGGCACCGCCAGCGAGGTCTGCGCGGGCGGCATGATGGCGTGCTACAGCTGGAGGGTCAGCCGGTTGCGCTCGCTGGCCTGCTGCTCGGTGTGGGCGAGCTGGTCGCGGGTGGCCGCGAGGGCGACCTCGGTCCAGTGCTGGGCGGAGATGTCCTGGTAGGCGCCGCGTACCACGTACAGCTGGCCGTCGGAGTCGAGGACCGGTTCGGCCACCACCCGGATGTGCCGGGTGACCCCGTCCGGCCGCTGGAGGCGGAACGCGGTGGACGCCGTCCGGCGGTGGTGCAGCAGGGTGCAGCAGGAACCGCCCGATGGCCACGGCGTCGTCCGGATGGGCGTGCGCGGGCAGGTCCTCCAGCGCCACCGGGACGCTGGAGGGGGGTCTGCCGTAGAGCTCGTACAGCTGCCCGTTCCAGGTGATCTCGGCGGTGAGCAGGTTCTCCTCGAAGCCGCCGATGCGGCCCAGGCGCTGGGCGTGCTGGAGCAGGCTGGCCAGCCGGGCCGTCTCGTCCTCGATGCGCCAGACGAGCAGCACACTGCTCCCGTGCCGGCTGATGTTGATGTCGGCGACCGCTGCCAGCGGTACCTCGTCGACCAGGGCGGTCAGCCGCATGCGGTGGGCGCGGTAGGGCTCGCCGGTGGCGTGGACGCGCTCTATCCGCTCGAAGAGCTCGCTTTGACCGGCGGCCACCGGGTACGTCTCCAGCAGCAGGGCCCCGTTGACGACTCCCCGGGGGCGGCCGGCCGGGTCCAGGAAGCGGCTGTTCACGTGGTGGATGCGGAAGTCGGCGAGTTCCCCGTCGGCGTCCAGCACCGGGACGAGCACCAGGGCCGGGTCGTGGAGCCCGTCGGCCAGGTCCATCAGCTCCGTCACGTCCGGCAGCACGCGCGGGCTCCCGGCATCGTCCGGGTGGTGCCTGCCGTAGGTCTCCAGGGTGTGCGCGCACAGCTCGGCCAGCGCCTCGATCTGGCGGACGACGGGCGGGGGAGGGGGGTCCAGCGGGGTGGGCCAGGCGATCTCCAGGACACCGTGGATCCGTCCGCCGGTCCCGGCCGGTACGGCGCACCGGCCGCCCTCCGGATGGTGGTGCTGGCCGATGGAGGGCGTCCCCGTCTCGGCCAGGCTGCGGATCCAGTGGCCCGATCGCTCGGCGAGCCCCCGGCGGGCCACGGTCGTCACACCGGGAGGCACATGCCGCCAGCGCCCGGCCTCGGCGGCGGGGAACCCCGCGCTGCCGGCCAGGGCGAGCGAGCCGTCGGTGCCCAGGGCCCAGATGGCCACCGCATCGGCGCCGAGGGGTGTCAGGGCGTGTTCCAGCAGGGAGTCGGCGACGGCCTGGGTGTCGTGGGCGGCCAGCGCGCCGCTCTCGGCGGCCCGCAGCCGGACGGCCGAGGAGTGGCCGTCCGTCGGCTCCGCGGGCCGGGCGTCGGCCGTGGTGGCCGCCAGGAAGGCCGCGGTCACCTCCGAGACCCGGTCGCGGGCCGCCTGGTTGATGACGTCGACCGCGAACTCCAGCGGTGTCACCCCCGCCTGTCCGGCCAGCTCGGCCAGCTGCCGCGCCGCCTGCGCGGGGCCGCAGCGCAGGCGTTCGACCAGGATGCCCTTCGCCAGCTCGATCAGGGCGCGTCCGTCGGCCTCCGCCTGCGCCGCCCGCACCTCGCGGCGCAGCCGCTCCACGGTCGCGGTGAGCCTGCCGACGGGCGACGGCCTGCGGGCCTCGGCGGCGTCGGCGGTGGCAACGGCGGCGCTGTCGGCGGGGGCGTCGGCCGCACCGGGGGCGACATCGGCCGTACCGGCAGGGGCCGGGGCCGTGCCGCCGGGGGGAGCCTGGCCGGCGGTGGCGCCGGCCGGTCCGATGCCTGCCGTGCCGCGCTCTCCCGTCGTGGGCCCGTCGCCCGCAGGGAGTTGCGGGCTCTGTGGATCGGGGGGGTGGTGTAGGTCACTCACGGTCAGTCTGTTCCTCGGCTGGGACGCCCCGCGGCGTCACGCGGTCGGCTGGTGGACGGTGCGGCCGTGCCGTGCGGTCACCCGGGCAGCCACCGTCGGACGCGGCCGATGAGGTCCCCCGTGTCCACCGGTTTGGTGACGTAGTCGTTGGCACCCGAGGCGAGGCTCTTCTCCTGGTCGCCCGGCATGGCCTTCGCGGTGACGGCGATGATGGGCAGCTCCGCGTACTGGGGCATGGCGCGGATCTCCGTGGTGGCGGCGTAGCCGTCCATCTCCGGCATCATCACGTCCATCAGGACCAGGCAGATGTCGGGGTGCGCGAGCAGCATCTCGATGCCCTTGCGGCCGTTGTCGGCGTGCAGGACCTGGAAGCCGTGCAGCTCCAGCACCCCGCTGAGCGCGAAGAGGTTGCGGGCGTCGTCGTCGACCACCAGGATCGTCCGGCCCTGGAAGGTGTCGTCCACGACCTGCGCGGCCGGCTGCTGCGGCTCCTCGGCACGCACCAGCGACAGCACGTCACCGGGCTGCTCGGCCGACAGGTGGAGCGTGATGCGCTCGCGCAGCTCGTCCAGGCTGGCCAGGAAGTCCAGCGGCCGGTCACCGGCGAGGGCCCGCAGTCCCTGCTCCTGGGCCAGGTCCACCCGGTGCCCGGTGTGCACCAGGACGGGTACGCTGGCCAGCGCCGAGTCACCGCGCATGGCCTCCAGGAAGCCCGCGCCCTCCTGGCCGGGCATGCCGAGTTCCAGGACGACGCAGTGGCAGGCCTGCGCCGCCAGGGTGCTCGCGGCCTCCTGCGCCCCGACCGCGGTGATGATGTCGATCGCCCCGTGCGGATCGTCGGGGCGCTGCGCGATGTCCGCCACGGCCCGCTCGGCGACCAGCGTGAGCAGCCCGCGCGGCCGTTCCTCGATCACCAGCAGCCGGCGCCTGCGCGGTTCGGCGGCCGCCGCCGGAGCGGACAGCGCACGCGGCACCGTCAGTTCCTCGGCGCCGGCCTCGTCGTGGGCCTGCTCCACCGGCCGGCCCCCGGCCTCCAGGAGTTCCTCGAAGTCGGCACGGGCGACCGGCAGATACAGCGTGAACGTGCTGCCCTGGCCGGGGGTGCTGTCGACCGTGACCGCACCGCCGAGCAGGTGGGCGATCTCCCGGGTGATGGACAGGCCGAGCCCCGTGCCGCCGTACTTGCGGCTGGTGGTGCCGTCGGCCTGCTGGAACGCTCCGAAGATCGTCTCCAGTTGCTGCTGCGGGATGCCGATGCCGGTGTCGACGACCCGGAAGGCCACCACCGGACCCCCGCGGTGCACCCCCGGCGGCACCTCCGCGTCGGCCGCCGGTTCGATCCGCAGCCGCACACCGCCCTCCTCGGTGAACTTCACCGCGTTCGACAGCAGGTTGCGCAGGATCTGGCGCAGCCGGGAGTCGTCGGTGAGCAGGTCGGCAGGGGTTCCCGGGGCTGTGGCCACCGCGAAGTCGAGACTCTTCTGGGACGTCATCGGCCGGAACGTCGCCTCGACGTACTCCAGCAGCTGGCGCAGCGGGACCCGCTCGGGAGCGACGTCCATCTTGCCGGCCTCCACCTTTGACAGGTCGAGGATGTCGTTGATCAGCTGGAGCAGGTCCGAGCCGGCCGAGTGGATGATGCCCGCGTACTCGACCTGCTTGGGCGTCAGGTTGCGCGACGGGTTCTGCGCGAGCAACTGGGCGAGGATCAGCAGGCTGTTGAGCGGTGTGCGCAGCTCGTGGCTCATGTTGGCAAGGAACTCCGACTTGTACTTGGAGGCCAGCGCCAGCTGCTGCGCCCGGGTCTCCAGCTCCTGCCGGGCCTGCTCGATCTGGAGGTTCTTCGCCTCGATGTCGCGGTTCTGGTCGACCAGCAGGGACGCCTTCTCCTCCAGCTCCGCGTTGGAGCGCTGCAGTTCCTCCTGCTGGACCTGCAACTCCTCCGACCGGGACTGCAGTTCGGCGGTCAGGCGCTGGGACTCCTCCAGCAGCTCGTCGGTGCGGGCGTTGGCCACGATGGTGTTGAGGTTGACGCCGATGGTCGGCATCAGCTGGGTCAGGAAGTCCTGGTGGATCTGGGTGAAGCCGGTCAGCGAGGCCAGTTCGATGACGCCGAGGACCTGCTCCTCGACCACGATGGGCAGCACCATCAGGGCCCTGGGCACCGCCTGTCCGAGACCGGAGGAGATGGTCACGTAGCCCTGGGGCAGCTCCTCCACGGTGATGGGCCGCCGGTTGCGCGCGACCTGCCCGACGAGGGACCGTCCGACGGGGAAGCGGGTGGGCCGCTCCGCGTCGTCCGGGTAGCCGTACGACCCCACCAGCCGCAGTTCGTGACCGCGCGGGGTGTCCTCCGCGAGGTAGAACGCGCCGTAATGGGCCGCCGCCAGGGGCGTGAGCTCGTCCATGATCAGCTCGGCCACGACCGGCAGGTCGCGATGGCCCTGCATCAGGCCGGAGATGCGGGCGAGGTTGGTCTTGAGCCAGTCCTGTTCCTGGTTGGCGCGGGTGGTCTCGCGCAGGGACCCCACCATGGAGTTGATGTTGTCCTTGAGTTCGGCGACCTCACCGGAGGCCTCCACCGTGATCGAGCGGGTCAGATCACCCTCGGCGACGGCGCTGGCGACCTCGGCGATCGCGCGGACCTGCCGGGTGAGGTTCCCGGCCAGTTCGTTGACGTTCTCCGTCAGCCGCTTCCAGGTGCCCTCGACGCCCTCCACCTCGGCCTGCCCGCCGAGCCGGCCCTCGCTGCCCACCTCGCGGGCGACGCGGGTGACCTCGGCGGCGAACGACGACAGCTGGTCGACCATCGTGTTGATGGTGGTCTTCAGCTCCAGGATCTCGCCGCGGGCGTCGACGTCGATCTTCTTCGACAGGTCGCCGTTGGCCACGGCGGTCGTCACCAGGGCGATGTTGCGGACCTGGCCGGTGAGGTTGTTGGCCATGGAGTTGACGTTGTCCGTCAGGTCCTTCCAGGTGCCGGCCACGTTCGGCACGTGCGCCTGGCCGCCCAGGCGCCCCTCGGTGCCGACCTCGCGGGCGACGCGGGTGACCTCGTCGGCGAACGCCGAAAGCGTGTCGACCATCGTGTTGATGACGTCCGCCAGCGCGGCGACCTCGCCCTTGGCCTCCACGGTGATCTTCTGCGAGAGGTCGCCGCGCGCCACCGCCGTGGCGACCTGGGCGATGGAGCGGACCTGCCCGGTCAGGTTGGACGCCATCACGTTGACGTTGTCCGTGAGGTCCTTCCAGGTCCCCGACACGCCCCGCACGATCGCCTGGCCGCCGAGGTTCCCCTCGGTGCCGACCTCGCGGGCGACGCGGGTGACCTCGTCGGCGAAGGCGGACAGCTGGTCGACCATCGTGTTGATGGTGTCCTTGAGCTCGAGGATCTCGCCGCGGGCGTCCACGGTGATCTTCTGGGAGAGGTCGCCCTGGGCCACCGCGGTGGCGACCTGGGCGATGGAGCGGACCTGCCCGGTGAGGTTGCCCCCCATGAAGTTCACGGAGTCCGTCAGGTCGCGCCAGGTGCCCTTGACGCCCTTGACGTCGGCCTGGCCGCCGAGCCTGCCTTCGGTGCCGACCTCGCGGGCGACGCGGGTGACCTCGTCGGCGAACGCGGACAGCTGGTCGACCATCGTGTTGATGGTGTTCTTCAGCTCCAGGATCTCGCCCCGGGCGTCCACCGTGATCTTCTGCGACAGGTCGCCCTGCGCCACGGCGGTCGTCACCTGGGCGATGTTGCGGACCTGGGAGGTGAGGTTTCCGGCCATGAAATTGACCGAATCGGTCAGGTCCCGCCAGACACCGCCGACGCCGGGCACCTGCGCCTGACCGCCGAGGCGTCCCTCGCTGCCGACCTCGCGGGCGACGCGGGTGACCTCGTCGGCGAACGCGGACAGCTGGTCGACCATCGTGTTGACGGTCTCCTTCAGCTGCAGGATCTCCCCGCGGGCCGGCACGTCGATCTTCTGGGACAGATCGCCCCTGGCCACCGCGGTCGCCACCTGGGCGATGTCGCGTACCTGCGTGGTCAGGTTGCCCGCCATGGCGTTGACCGAGTCGGTGAGGTCGGCCCAGGTGCCGGAGACACCGGGCACCTCCGCCTGACCGCCCAGGGTGCCCTCGGTGCCCACCTCGCGGGCCACCCGCGTCACCTCCGAGGTGAACAGGGACAACTGGTCGACCATGCCGTTGAACACCGTGGCGATGTCGCCGAGCAGACCCGTCCCGTCGGACGGCAGCCGGGTACCGAAGTCACCGTCGCGTACCGCCGTCAGCCCGGCGAGCAGCTGCCGCAGTTCCTGCTCGCCCGGGCCCCGCACCTGGGCGTCCATCGAAGTGCCGGCCATGCCCACCCTCGTTCCGCTTCGCAGGATCCCCACCCCGAGGACCCGGAACCAGGCCGGCGCCGTCCAGCCCCACCATCAGGGGCGACGCCGCGTTCGACGGCTCCGGCCGACGGGAAATCGATCGCAGACTAACTCAGTTGTCGTGCAGCAACAAAAGGCCGCCGAGAAAGCCGTGGGCCAGAAAAAAAGACGGGAAACACGCGGCATGACAAGGCCGTTCCGGGGAACCCGGTCCTGTTCCACCGTCGCCGGATCGGGCCCCCGCCGCAACGGCTGTGGCTCCGCTCGCGAGCCCCGGGATGTCACGCCGCGAGGGCCGCCGCGACGGTCGGGTGACAGGGGGCGACGGCGTCGAGGCCCACCAGCTGCACGGTGCGCAGTACCGGGCCGTGGGCACCCGCCAGGCGCAGCCATCCCTGCGCGGCCGTGGTGGCGTGGTGGGCGGCGACGAGCGCGTTGACGCCGCTGGAATCCATGAAGGTGACCTCGCTGAGGTCGACGACGAGCCGGGGGCCGGTGGTGGGGTCGGCCGGAGGCATCGCCCGCGTCAGCGCGCCCACACTGTGGTAGTCGATCTCCCCGCGGACACCGAGCACGGCGACGCCGTCGACGTCGGCGCGCACGACGGCCAACTGGCCGGGTTCCACTGCTTCCTGGTTCTCTGCCACTTCCGTCCTCTGAGCCCTCGGTACGGGTCGAGCCCCCTTCCTGTAGCCAACGCTGCCCAGGATCCCGGCGGTGATGCACGCGATGTCCCGACCGACTGCGCGGTGCGCAGGAATACCGCCGGCAAGTCCGGGTAGACGCGCGCCCATGAACGGGGTTTCGCAAGTCAGTGGCAGGGAGGAGTCCGTCCCGCGCGAGGAGAGTTCCCGGATGCCGGATGCCGCACCCGCCGATGTGACCATCGCCCTGGACGGGGCGGACGGCTGTATCGCCCGCGCGCGGCACCGGACGTCGGAGTTCCTGGCCGCAGCCCAGTCCGAGCACGGACTGCCGGTCACCTCCCGCACGATGGACCTGGCACAGCTGGTGGTCAGCGAACTGGTCACCAACGCGCTGAAGTACGCGCCCGGGCCGGTGCTGCTGCACCTGCGCGTCGTCGACGGCATGGTGGAGATCGAGATCTGGGACACCGATCCCACGCTGCCGCTGGCCCGGGCCGCGGACGCCGGACGGGTGGGCCAGCACGGCCTGGAGATCGTGCTGGCCGTGGTGCAGGGCTTCGAGGCCCGCCGTGAGCCCGTGGGCAAGTGCGTCACCGCCCGGCTCGCGCTCTTCGACGACCCCCTGCTGGGACTGGGGCGGCCGGCTCGTGGCGGCGGCCGGACGGCCGGGCGGCGAGAGCCGCCGAAGGCGGAGGGCCGGGAATGAAGTGCGGTGATCGGGGCAGTCGGGGCGCTGCACGATCCGTGCGAACTGTTGACAGGCAGGAGGCTTGTGATGCTCATGGCACACCCCGCCGTACTGACGGACCTGATCGAGCAGTACGAGACGCTGCGCGCGCTCCATGCGGACGAGGGTCACGAGGCCGTACGCCGGCGGATGGCGGACATCGCCTACACGCTGTGTGTGGCGACCGGTACCAGTGACATCGACGCCGCCCTCGTGGTGGCCCGGTACCGCCTGCCCGGTGCCCGCGTCGAGGACGACTCCCTGCTCTCCGCCTGACCCCGGTCGACCGAGGACCGGCCCGCGCGGCGACTCGTGCAGATGCTGTGGAGGCCGGGAGGACGGAGGAGTGGCGGGGCGTGTTCGGCCGTCGGTCGGGTATCGCGAGAGAACAAAGGTGGCACCTGCATGGACAGGCGATGTCTGAAAGCGATACCTCGTGACTGGTCTCAGCGGCTCCGGGGACAGCGGACCGAGCGGGCCGCAGGACGGCCTCATGGCGCTGGCCGTGTCGATGGCCGACGCCGTGGAGGGGCTCACGACCCTGTGGTCGGTCGCGGCGCAGGGCGCCCGTGCGCGGCTGTCGCCGCACCAGTTGCGCGCCCTTCGGATAATGGACGGGGAACCAGGGCTCAACCTCACCGCGCTGGCCGTGCGGATGGACCTCGGGCTGCCCGCCGCCAGCCGGCTGTGCGACCGGCTGGAGGCGGCGGGCATGCTGGAGCGGGAGATGCATCCGCGCAACCGGCGAGCGGTGCGACTGCATGCGACGAGGCAGGGCCGGCAGGCGCTCGAGGAGGTGGCGTACCGCAGATCGCGGAGACTGGCCCTCGCACTCGGTGCCATGGAGCCGGCCGAGGCCGAGGCCCTCGGGCGGGGGCTCCGGGGGTTCCTGGCCGCGCTGGACGGCAGAACGGGCGGCGGCGAGGACGCGACCGACTTCTGAAGTCCCAGGGGGTGCGAGCGGGGACGTACACGCGAGATCGCGACGTCGCCCCACGGCGGACCCGGTGACACCACTCCGCAGCGGATTCCCACCCCCGGCCTCCCCCGCCGGGTTCCGCCCCCGCCCCCGGCCTCTACTCCCGGACTCCGCCGTAGGCCGGGCCGTCCCCCGGCCGGGGGACGGTAGCCGGGCGTCGGGGACGCGAACGTCGTGACAGGTCATGACCGTCAGGACGGCACGAGATCAGGACGGCTTCCGTCCTCGCCAGTCCAGGCAGACGACCAACGCGTCGTCGTCCGCCACGACGGCATCGCCGCGATGACCCGCCAGTTCGCGCAGGAGGGCGCGCGGCACCTCGGCGGCGGGCAGCAGCCGCGTGGACTGGATGGCCCGGGCGAGCGCCCGCTCGCCGTACGTCTCACCCTTGGGCGAGTGCACCGCGTGGACGCCGTCGCTGACGAAGATGAGCCGGTCTCCGGGCTCGACGGCGAACTCCTGCGCCACGTAGTCCGTCTCCTCGAACATGCCCAGCGGCAGCTGCGCCTCGAAGGGCACGCGCTCCACCGCGCCGGCACGCAGCCGCAGCAGCTGGGGGGAGCCGGCGTCCACCACGCTGGCCCGGCCGGTCGCCAGGTCGAAGTCCAGCATCAGGACGGACAGGTACCGGCGGCCCCGGTAGTGGGCGTAGACGGCCTGGTCGGCCAGGGCCGCCTGGTCCTCGATGTCGATACCGGCGCGCCGCGCGTTGCGCAGGGCGTTGACGGCGAGGTTGGTCAGCAGGGCCGCCTCTATGCCCTCGCCCATGCCGTTCGTGACGTACAGCATCAGCTGGTCGGACGTGGCGGACCAGTCGAAGTTGTCCCCGTAGACGGCGTAGGCCGGTTCCAGCTGGCAGGCCAGGTCGTACTCGGGCCGGGAGCAGGAGCGGCCGGGCAGCAGGTGCCACTGCATCTCCGCGGCCAGCGTGAGCCGGTCCTTGCGCCGGGCCTGGAGGTACAGGTCCGTGTCGCGCTCGGCCACGACCACCTCGTGCGCCAGCGCGTCGGCGATCTCGGCGAGCTCCGGGACGCAGTCGGACGCCGTCTCGCCGTTCCGCATCGTCACGGACAGCACGCCGAGCCGGTCGCCCCGCACGCTCACCGGCAGGTGGATCCTGGTCGGCCGGCCCCGGCCGTCCTCGCGGTAGGGCGCCTGGGAGCCGAAGGCCCGGCCGGCCGGGCTGCCGTGCACCGGGACCGGCTCCAGGTTGTGCGGCGCCACCGACACCGGCTGCAGCACCGTCAGACCGTAGTCGGCCATGAACAGCTCGACGTCCGCCGCGCCGTATCGCTCGGTCAGCACGACGCGGACGGCGTCCAGCAGTTCGTGGGGAGCCGCTGTGCGCAGAGCGCGTTCAGCGGTTTCGAATCTGTTCACGATGAGGGGTGCACCATTCTTTCTCCTGACAACGTGCGGGCCCGGCGTCGGCGCCGGGCTCCGCGAAGAGCCGCGTCTGTCGTCCCGAGGTCCGTTGCCGGTGGCGGCTGCTAGTACGCTGAGAGGCGCCCCAGTGCCTGCGAGAGTGTGACCGTGACTGCCTTCCGCCGCCGCCCAGAGCCCGAAGAGGTCGCACGCGTGACCACGCGGGCCGTCGAGCTGCTGGAGGTTGTCTGGGGGCGGGCCTCGACCGCGCCCACCTCGGCCTCCCAGTTGCGCGTGCTGCACATCCTCGAGCACCACGACGGCATCAACCTGCGCACCCTCGCCGAGTTCCTCGCCTCCACTCCGCCGTCGACGAGCCGGCTCTGCGACCGGCTGCAGGCCGCGGGGTTCGTCGAGCGCGTGGTGAGCCCGGAGGACCGGCGCGAGGTACGGCTCCACCTCAGCGGCCGGGGGCGCTTCTTCCTCGCCGATCTGCGCGCCCGCCGGGAGAGCGAGTTGCAGACGGTGCTGGCCGACATGCCCGCGGCCAAGCGGGTCGCCCTGCTGGAGGGCCTGGAGGCGTTCTGCGCCACCGCGGCCACGCAGATACACGACGAGGCTCCGGACTCCGACAGCCGGACCGCCTGAAGAACCTTCACGGCACCCGTGCCACCACCGCTTCACGACGATGGCGGGCGGTGCCCGGAGCGGTCTCCGTCCACCGGATCATTCCAGGTCCTTCCCCGTGTACGTCCGACGCGGCTACTCTGTTGCCTCATGGCTATTGTTGTCAAACGGCAACTGTTCTTCCGATTCCCCTCACATCTCTCGGCCACCTTTCACGGGCACGATCCGGGGCGACCGTGCGGCAGGTCTCGGACACCGGGGGCTCGCAGGTGATCGGAAGCACGTCCAGGCACGTGACCTGGGCGCGGGGTGCCGGCGGCAGCCGTCTTTCGGCGGCGGTCGCGTCGGCCCCGCACGCACCGCCTTCGCGGGGTCGTGTTCACCTGCCGGCGAACCCGGCAGTCATTCGTGTACCCGCGGAGAGGGACCGCATGACGATCGTCGCCCCGTCCGTGGCGACTTCTGGGGGAAGCGGCCCGGCCGTCCGGCCCGGCCCCACCCGTCCCACTGGGACCGCCGACGTGAGGATGGCGCCATGCACCCCGCTTGCGATCTGAGTGTGCGGATCAACCGCCGTGAGCAGATCTTCGTGCTCACCGTGCGGGGCGAGGTCGACTACGACGACGCCGGTGACTTCGAACGTGCCTGGGAGGCGGCCGACCGGGCGGCGATGCCCGTCACGGCGGTGGACCTCGCGGAGGTCACCTTCGCCGACAGCACGCTGCTCAACGCGCTCATCCGGGCCCGCCACCGCCATCAGGCCGACGGCAGGGCCCTGGTGCTGGTCGGCCCCCTCCGGGCGGCCGTCAGCCGGCTCCTGGAGATCAGCGGCACCACGGAGCTGTTCACCGTCACCGACGCCCGGCCAGGCTGAGGCGACGCGGATCCGGGCGGAGGCGGTGCGAATCCGTGCGGAGGCGGCGCGGACCTCGCAGGTCCAGTTGGTGCGCGGAGCGAGCCAGGCGTCGCCCTCGTGTCACACGCGCCGCGGCGGCCGTGAGTGACCGCGACGGCTTCCTTCACGACGGGTCCGGGCCGCCTCCGTACGGATCCGGAGCCTCCGTACGGAAGGCTGACCGACCTGACGGCGTTGCGCTGGGGCGCCCCTGGTCCGGACGGACGAGGGGCTGGCAGGGCGACGGCAAGGAGGCGCCGCCACCGCCCTCCGAGCCCGGGACCTCCCTCGCCTTCCGGGTCGGCCTGTACCCGACCGTCGTACTGCTGACGCTCGCGCTGTCCCCCTGCACCTGCCGCTCTGGATCGGCCTGCTCGTGGGCAACCTGCTCGCCTGGCCTCCGGACCGGTCAAGTGGGTGCTCCCTGAGGCGCCTACGCCGTTCATGTCCTGGGGGCAGCGGGCTGCGATCCTGAAGCGCCAAGAACCCCACCGCGGCCAAGCTCTACCTCAACTGGCGGCTGTCCACCGGGGAGCAGCAGGCCGCCACCAACGGGTCGGTCCGTACGGACGTGGTTCCGCCGGCGGGCCTGAAGCCCGTCTGGCAGTACCCGAACGGCAACCTCGACGGATTCCCCCGTTTCATGGCCGACCGCGCCGGGGTCGAGCGCTGGAAGCAGACGTTCGCTCTGTACTTCGGAGAGGTCAGGGGAGGCCCGTCGCCGGGCTGGCTCGGACTGCGCCCGGGCGCCTGACCCCGACTCCCGCCGCGGCCGGGCAGGCCGTCCTCCGGACGAGGGCCGCCTGCCCGAGCGGCCACCGGCTGCTCCGGCACTCCCCTTGCGGCGACCGCAGCGCGGCCGACCGCGGCCGAGGGGCGTCCGCCGTGCAGGTGCGGTCCGGCGGCCTATGCGGAGGCCGGGCCGGTTCGGGCGAGGCGGACCATGGCGCGGAACAGGGTGGCGGGTGCCGGGGCGTCGGGCACCGCGGGGATCGGCGCGTCGGGGGCGGCGTAGGAACGGAGCATGTGCCCGACGAGGCGGCGCCAGGTGTCGGGCGCGGCGGCGAAGGGTCGGTGTTGAGCCACTCGGCGAACTTCAGGGCCTCGGGTATGTGCTTGGCGCCCTGGAGGACAGCCGTGGAGGAACCTCCCCAGTTCGCGGACACGTTCGAGCCCCCGGTCCACTGCGGCATGGGTGCGACCGCCCACTTGCCGGTGGTCTGAGGGGCGTTCCCGCTGATGATGGCGTCGCCCCACTGGGCACTGACGCACGAGGTGATGGCGCCGGTCTGCAGGTCCTTGTACCAGCCGTTGGTGAAGTCGGGTTCGGTCTTGATCACTCCCTTGCTGCGCAGCTTGTCCCAGAAGGCGGCGACGTTCAGGGTCTGCGGGGAAGCGATGTTCACCGACCAGGTGTCGCCGTTCACGCCGAACCACTTGGCGCCGGCCTGCCACGCGAGTGCCGTGAACCAGGCGGAGTTGCCGGCGGGGAAGGTGCTGATGTAGGCCTTCGGGTCGGCGCTGTGGATCTTCTGCGCCGCCTGGGCGAACTCGTCCCAGGTGGCGGGCGGCTTGATGCCCCACTTCTTGAACAGGTCGGAGCGGTAGAAACAGGCCCCACTGCCATTCCACGAACTTCGACTTGTCCTTGTCCGCGCCGTACCGGGACAGGTTCACCAGGCCGTTCTCCAGCAGGAACGAGGGGATCTCCTGGTATTCCACCTGTGCCAGGTCGGGCGCGTTGCCGCTCTGGAGCGCGGCGCGCATCTTCGCGTAGCCGCCGCTGCTGCCCGCCGGGATCTTCTCCAGTTTCACGTGGATGTCCGGGTGGGTGGCGTTCCGCCTGGCGACGGCCTTGTCGACACCGGGAACCCACGACCAGAAGCGCAGGTCGACCTTCTGGCCGGGCTTGACGGGTGCCTGGACCGCGGGGTCCTTCGAACCGGTCGAACCCCCGCAGGCGGAGATCGCCAGGGAGGCGGCTGCAAGGGTCAGTGCGAGGGCGCCCCGGCTTCTGCGGCGGGGTGTGGTGCGGCTCATGGGAGGAGGTCCTTCCTGGTTTCGTACTGAAGGTGCCTGTGGCATGCAGGTCAGTTTCGGAAGGGCATCGTCACGCCGTCCAGATATATTCATAATTAATTGAAACAGCTATGGTGGGCGCATAGGCAGTCACGAGGGGAGACACACGCGATGACGCAGTGCCGCAGGATGGACGGACGGGTGGCGGTGATCACCGGCGCCGCCCACGGGATCGGCGCGGCCACGGCGCACCGACTCGCGTCCGAGGGGGCCCTGGTGGTGGTCACGGACGTGGACGACACCGCGGGCAAGGAGGTCGCGGCCGCCGTCGCCGGCCGGGGAGGTCGCGCGGAGTACGTGCGCTGCGACGTCACCTCGGCCGCCGACTGGGAGCAGCTGGCCCGCCACGTCGGCGAACGTCACGGGCGGCTGGATGTGTTGCACAGCAACGCCTTCGCCCAGCTCAACAAGCCCGCCCACGAACTGAGCGAGGCCGAGTGGGACGGTCAGATGGCCGTGCTGCTCAAGCCGGCCTGGCGGGCGATGAAGACGTTCGCGGCGATGCTGCGCGAGGCCCGGGGCTGCGTCGTCCTCACCTCCTCGGTGCACGCGGTCATCGGCCTGCCCGGGCATGCCGCCTACGCCGCCGCGAAGGGTGCGCTGTGCTCGCTGGGGCGGCAGTTGGCCGTCGAGTACGGTCCGGAGATCCGGGTCAACACGGTGTTGCCCGGCCCCATCCTCACCGCCGCCTGGGACGGCATCCCGGAGCCCGAACGGGCGCGCAGTGTGGCGGCCACGGCGGCCAGGCGGTTCGGGCAGCCGGAGGAGGTGGCCGCCGCCGTCGCCTTCCTGGCATCCGCGGACGCCTCCTACGTGACCGGAGCCAGCCTGGTGGTCGACGGAGGGTGGAGTGTCATGAAGGAGTCCTCGTGAGCAGTGCGCACAGAACTTCGGGGCCTGAACGGAGACGGAGAACGTGGTGACCCATCCCGGCAGGGGGCTGCACGGCCAGGCGGTGGAGGAACTGGGCCGGCGCATCATCCGCGGCGACTACCCCCCGGGCTCCGTCGTGGACCCGGCCAACTTCGAAGCGGAGCTCGGCGTCAGCAAGACCGTGGTGCGCGAGGCCCTGCGCGTGCTGGCCTCCAAGGGCCTGCTGGAGTCGAAGCAGAAACGCGGTACGACCATCCGGCCCCGCGCCGACTGGAACCTGCTCGACAGCGACCTGCTGCGCTGGCAGGGCAGCAGCGCGCCCACCGACGGCTTCCTCGGGGACCTCGCCGAGGTCCGCGCGATAGTGGAGCCCGCCGGAGCCCGGCTCGCCGCCGCCCGCCGCACCGCGGCCGACCTGCACGCGATGCGGCAGGCACTGACGGCGATGGCGGCGGCGGACAAGGACGCGGAAGCCATGGTCGAGGCGGACCTGGCTTTCCACCGCGCCCTGCTGGACGCCGCGCACAACGAACTGCTCAGCCGCATGGAGGTCGTCATCGAGGCCGGTCTGCGGGTGCGCGACCGGATCGTGCACGGAGCGCGGCACTTCTCCGACTCCATCCCCGTGCACCAGGAACTGCTGGACGCGGTCGAGGCGGGCGATCCGGACGCCGCCGTGGCCGCCGTGGAATCCCTCCTGGCCCAGGCCTCCGACGACCTCGCGGCCGTATGCGCGAGCCAGGACACAGCCGGCGCCGACCCGCTTCCGAAGGAAGTGCCTTGAAGATAACCACACTTGAGACCTTCCTGGTGGCTCCGCGCTGGCTGTTCCTGCGCGTCGCCACCGACGAGGGCATCACCGGCTGGGGCGAGCCCGTGATCGAGGGCCGCGCGGAAACCGTGCGTGCCGCCGTCCACGAACTGGCCGACCATCTCGTCGGCCGGGACCCGCTGCGCATCGAGGACCACTGGCAGGTGCTCACCAAGGGCGGCTTCTACCGGGGCGGCCCCATACTCTCCAGCGCCGTCGCCGGCATCGACCAGGCCCTTTGGGACATCGCCGGCAAGACCTACGGCGTCCCCGTCCACCGCCTCCTCGGCGGCCCGGTGCGCGACCGGGTCCGCATGTACGCCTGGATCGGCGGCGACCGCCCCGGCGACGTGGCCGAACTCGCCGAGGAACAGAGGGAGGCGGGCTTCACCGCCGTCAAGATGAACGCCTCCGCCGAACTCGCTCCGGTCGACACCCCGGCCCGCACCGCCGAGGTCGTCGAACGCGTCGCGGCCGTCCGCGAGGTGCTGGGCGACGAGCGGGACATCGCCGTCGACTTCCACGGCCGGGCCTCCACCGCCATGTCCCGCCGCCTGCTGCCCCAACTGGAGCCGCTGCACCCACTGTTCGTCGAAGAGCCCGTCCGGCCGGAACACTCGGGCAACCTGCGCAGCCTGGTGGAGTCCACGAGCATCCCCCTCGCCACCGGCGAACGCCTGTATTCGCGCTGGGACTTCCGCGAGGTCATGGCCAGTGGCATCGCCGTCGCCCAGCCCGACCTCTCGCACGCCGGCGGCATCTCCGAGGTCCGCCGCATCGCCGCCATGGCCGAGACGTACGACGTCGCCCTGGCCCCGCACTGCCCGCTCGGCCCGATCGCCCTGGCCGCGAGCCTGCAGATCGCCTTCTCCGTCCCGAACTTCCTCATCCAGGAACAGAGCATGGGCATCCACTACAACGAGCAGTGCGACCTGCTGGAGTACGTGATGGACCCCGAACCGTTCCGCTTCCAGGACGGACACGCCGTCGCGAGCCCCCGGCCGGGGCTGGGCGTCGACATCGACGAGCAGGCCGTCCGCCGGGCCGCCGAGACCGGACACCGCTGGCGCAACCCCGTCTGGCGCGGCCCCGACGGCGCGTTCACCGAATGGTGACGGCCGTGCAGCCGCCGCCCCTGAACCGAACCCGCAGAGAGAGCCCGCTTTCGTGAACCTGGTGGAAACCCTCCGGCACCACCGCGTGCTGGCGATCGTCCGGGGCAAGGACCCCGTCGCCGCCCTGCGCACCGTACGCACCCTCGTGGACGAGGGCATCGCCGCCGTCGAGATATCCCTGACCACCGCCGACGCCCTGACCGTCATCAGGCAGGCCCGCGCCGCGCTCGGCCCCGACGCCTACCTCGGCGCCGGCACGGTGCGCTCCACGGCGGACGCGGCCCGCGCGGTCGACGCCGGGGCGTCGTACCTCGTCACCCCGGCCCTGGTCGACGATCTGGCGCCGTTCGGCGTGCCCGTGCTGATGGGCGCCCTGACGCCGACCGAGATCGAGGCCGCCCTCGCACGCGGTGCCGACGCGGTCAAACTCTTCCCCTCCTCCCTCGGCGGCCCCGGCTATCTGCGGGCCCTGCGCGACCCGTTCCCCGAGGTGCCCTTCGTGCCCGTCGGGGGAGTGGACGCCCAGGCCGCCCGCGACCACCTGGCCCGGGGCGCCCTCGCCGTCGGCGTCGGCTCACCGCTCGTCGGCGACGCCGCCGACGGCGGCGACCTGGACCGACTGCGCGCCCGGGCCGCCGAGTTCCGCGCGGTGGCCGCCGGGGGCACGTCGTGAGCGCGGACCGCCAGGGGCCGCCCGAGGTGGTGACCTTCGGCGAGACGATGGCGGCGCTGCGCGCCCCCGGCCCCCTGCGGATGGGCGGCAGCCTCGGCCTCTCCGTGGCGGGAGCCGAGTCCAACGTCGCCATCGGCCTCGCCCGGCTCGGACACCGGGTGCGCTGGGCAGGCCGGGTCGGCGCGGACGAACTCGGCGCCCTGGTCCTGCGCACCCTGCGCGCCGAGGGGATCGACATCGGCCACGCGGCCACCGACGACGCCGGACGGCCCACGGGACTGCTGCTGACCGAACCCCGCCTGGGCACACTGACCCGCGTCAGCTACTACCGCGCCGGTTCGGCGGGTTCGGCCGTCACACCGGCCGACGTACTGCCCGCGCTGGCCTCCGGATCCCGCGTCCTGCACCTGACCGGCATCACCCCGGCGCTCAGTGCGTCGGCGGCCGAGACCGTCCTGGCCGCCGCCACGGCCGCCCGTGACGCCGGCATCACCGTATGCCTCGACGTCAACTACCGCTCCAGGCTGTGGACAGCCGATCGCGCCCGCGCCGCCCTCCGGCCGCTGCTCGCCCACACCGACCTGCTCGTCGCCTCCGAGGACGAGTTGCCGCTGGTGCTGCAACAGCCCGACGCAGGTGAATCGGCGGCCGTGAAGAGTCTGCTGGACGCCGGCATCCAAGAGGTGATCGTCAAACGCGGCGCACACGGCGCGACGGTCGTCACCGCCGACGCGACAGCCGACCGCGCCGCACGGCAGGTCGACGCCGTCGACCTGGTCGGCGCGGGCGACGCCTTCGTGGCGGGGTACCTGTCGGGACTCCTGGACGGCGCGGACCTCCACGCCCGGCTGGACCGGGCGGTCACCACGGCAGCCTTCGCCGTCGCCACCCGGGGCGACTGGGAAGGGCTCCCCACCCGCGACGAACTCGCCCTGTTCGACGAACCCGACGGCACAACGGTCCGCTGAAACCGAACGGAGGCGGCTCATGACCCGAAGCAGGACGGAACTGGCGTATTTTCAGAGGCTGAAGACGAGTTCGGCCTGGTCGCGCCTGGTGGTGTGCAGGTCCCAGTAGACGGGGGAGATCTCCTCGGGCTGGGCCGTCGGGAAACCGGGAACGGCCGGGGTGCCGATCGAGACGTCGATGCCGACGTGGGCGGCCTGGATCCCGGTGCCGTCCAGCTCCTTGTGCAGGTTGACGGCCCAGTTGCGGAGCGCCGCTGCGGCGGCGTTGACGTTGCCGACCTGGGGGACGGGGTCGATGGAACCGGCGCCGGTGGTGTAGAGCAGGGTTCCCGCCCCGGCCTCGCGCATCGCGGGCAGCACCGCCTGGGTGGCGGTGATGGCGCCGTAGAGCTGGAACTCGATCTCATGCTGTACGTGAGCCGGTTCGGTCTGGGCGGGAGTGGTCATGACGGTGCTGAGCCCGGCGACGGGGGAGTACTCCAGGACGTCGATGCCGCCGAACTGCGCGGCGGCATCCTGGAGCGCCTTGCCGAGGGCGTCACGGTCGAGGACGTCCGCGGGGAAGGCGGCGGCCTTGATGTCCTCCGTGGCGAGCTGTGCCACGAGGGTGTCGAGCTTCCCGCGGTGGCGGGAGACCAGGGCGACGTCGAAGCCCTGGGAGCCGAAGGTGCGAGCGATGGCCAGGCCGAGCTGGGGGCCGGCCCCGATGATGGCGATGCTGGTCACGGTGGGTCCTTTTCGTAAGGCGGACATGGAAGCGGAGTATCCGGTAAGTCCTATCCGGTTCAAGATCCGGATAGGGCCTTCCGTTTCGCTGCGTCCCCCACGGTACCACTCAAACTGGATAGGGCAATCCGGTTGCTAGGCTGGCCGGTATGACTCGTGGCGACCAGCATCCCGACGCCCCTGCCGCTCAGCCGTTGCGCAGTGACGCCGAGCGCAACCGGGAACGGATCATCGCCGCCGCGCGCACGGTCTTCGCGCGGGACGGCCTCAATGCCTCCATGGCGTCCGTGGCACGCGAGGCGGGGGTGGGGATCGCCACCATGTTCCGGCGCTTCCCCACCAAGGCGGAGCTGGTCGACGCCGTCTTCATCGACCGCATGACCGCCTACGCCGACGCGGTCACCGCCGCCCTCGGCGACCCGGACCCCTGGCACGGCTTCGTCGGCTACGTCGAGACCGTCTGCGCCATGCAGGCCGCCGACTACGGCTTCGCCGACGTGCTGACCACGACGTTCCCCGCCGCCAAGGCCCTGGAGCACCGTCGCAACGCAGCGTACGAGGGCATGGTCGAGCTCATCGGCCGCGCCAAGGCGACCGGCCGCCTGCGAGCCGACTTCGACCCTTCGGACCTGCTGCTGGTGCACATGGCCAACGCCGGCGTCGTCAACGCCACCGGCGACGCGGCACCCGACGCCTGGCGGCGCGTCGTCGCCCTGCTGATCCAGTCCTTCGAAGCCCCGGCCCGCGGCCCGCTGCCCGCCTCGCCCGAACACGACGCCCTCTACCAGGCAATGCTCCGTCCAGGCCCGGCGGGCGTCGCAGCGTCCGAGTCGGGCGGTTGACCGAGGAGAGGCGCCGGTCCGCACGGTGACGTGACGCCGCGCGTATCGGGGCGATGCCGTGGTGGCGGCAGTTGTACGTCCAGGTGCTGGTGGCGATCGTGATCGGCATCGTGCTGGGCCGGCGCCGGCCGGATCTCGCCACCGACATGGAGCCGATCGGCACGACGTTCATCACCGCGATGAAGATGCTGACCGGCCCGATCGTCTTCCTCACGATCATCGGTGGCATCGCCGGAGTCGCGGACCTGAAGAAGGTCGGCCGTACCGGCGTCAAGGCGCCCGCCTACTTCCAGGCCGGCACGCTGGTCGCGCTGCGGACCGGACCAGGGATGCCGGCAGGACTGTCGTGTTGCGTCGGGTCACCGACGCGGGAGGGGCGATCGCTGTCACGGCGCGATGTTGTGCCTTGTGTTAGCCTTACGCATTTGCGTGGTCGTCGCGGTGAGCGAGTCGCCAGTTCGTCCGCTTGTGCGTGGGCTGTTCGATCCTGCCGGGCCTTCCTCGGTTCGTCCCTCTCCGGAAGGCTGTTCATGAAGCATCCCGATGACTCCGGCATCGCTCACGGCGGTCCCGCCCAGCCCGAGGCCAGGACCCCGGCGCTGCCCCCGGCCGTCTCCTTCGCCGGTCTGAAACTGCCGGTGGAGGTGGTGCGGACACTGGCCGGACTCGGGGTGCGCGAACCCTTTCCGATCCAGGCCGCGACACTGCCCGATGCCCT
>NZ_JAEKKT010000489.1 GCF_019510245.1 Streptomyces sp.
CCAGTCGAAGCTGCCCATGCGGTTGAGCGCCAGGATCGGGTCCGGGTGGGCGGGCCAGTCGTCCGGGAGTGACAGGGCGCTCGCTCCCCGATCAACCATGGGGCCACCTTGCCAGGATTTGTCCGATTCTTCGACCGGGAGACGGGTGCGATCCGGACCCGTCAGACACCGGAGGCGGTGTCCGTGCCGGCCGGCTCCGACGGGTCGTCGGGGATCAGCCCGCCGCCGTCGGGGAGATCGGGGGTGTCCGGGACGGTCTCGGGGCCGATCCCGGTCCCGGGGTCCACGGGGGCGGTCGTACGGGTGCCGTCCGGCGGGGTCGCGGGGAGGCCGGGCCCGGTCGTGGGCGGCGGGGTGGCCGTGGGGCAGTTCTCCACGCCGGGCGGGCCGGTGGACGTGACGCAGTCGCTCTCGGCGCTCGGTGAGGTCTCCGGGAGCGCCGTCTCGTGCGGGCGCGGGCCGAGGGTCGTCGCGGGAGCCGACGTGGGAGTCGGCGGTGCCGGCCGCGGCGGGGGTACGACGTGGTCGTCCCGGCAGTCGTGGCCGATCAGACGTTCGATCCAAGTGTTGTCGACGAGATCGATGATCGTGATGTCGGTGATGAGCTGCTCGCTGGGGGCCACCACGACCACCCGGGCGGGACGGTATCCGGGCCACGGCCGACCGCCCACGACCGCGTCGCCCCGCATCGCCAGCGGCGGCGTCAAGGGGTTGCCGCAGGCGCAGCGGACGCGCGGGACGCCACGGTCGTCGACGAGGACGGCGGTGCCCGCCTGGAGGACGGACTGGAAGCCGCTCGCCCGGCCTGCGCGATAGCCGTGGCCGGTGACCAGGGTGTCGGCCCGCAGGACGACCGGGGCGAGCCCGCGCAGGAAGTCCGGCACCGCGGCCGGAGAGACGCCCTCGACCTTGGCGAACGCGCGCGCCCTGGACCGGTCCTCGGTCAGGTCGTCGATCTGGCGTGTCACGTCACAGCCGGCGACCCGATCGAGGCCGCCGTAGAGACCGGGCGTCCCGCCGGAGACCGTCCGCGGTGCGGTTGAGGCCCGCTGGGGCGTTCGGGTGAGAGGCGTGGGTACGGTCACCGAGGTCATCGAGGTCGCCGAGGAGCGGGTGAAGGGGCTCGGGCCCTGAGCCGCCGCCGGCTGGAGAACGAGTTCACTGCTCGCCTCGGCGCTGTTCTCGCCGCCGCCTCCGCCGTCTCCGCCGCCTCCGCCGCTTCCGGCGCCTCCGGCAACGAGGAGTGCCGCCGCGAGCGCGCAGGCCGTGACGAGGGCCTGGGTGGGTGTCCGCACCACGTTCTCCCGTCCATACCGGGCAGTTCGTCACTATTGTCTGCTTCGTTCACTTGGGTTACGCAAGCGGAGAGCAGGTACACGGAGAGTCACGCAGGGTTCGGCGGGACAATGGAGGCAGGAGAACACGGCGTGGACTGGTTCACCGCACCCGACTACTGGCTGAGCCGGCTGGTCTTCCAGCGGGCTCTGGCCGGGCTGTACTTCGTCGCGTTCCTGGCGGCGGCCCTGCAGTTCCGGGCGCTGCTCGGGGAGCGCGGAATGCTGCCGATCCCGCGGTTCGTCGCCCGCGTGCCCTTCCGGAAGGCGCCGAGTCTCTTCCAACTCCACTACTCCGACCGGTTCTTCGCTCTCTGCGCGGCGACGGGCTGCGCGGTGGCGGTCGCGCTGGCGGCGGGCCTCGACTCCCGGCTGCCGCTGTGGGGCGGGATGCTGCTGTGGCTGGTGCCGTGGCTGCTGTACCTGTCGATCGTCAACGTGGGCCAGACCTGGTACGGCTTCGGCTGGGAGTCCCTGCTGCTGGAGG
>NZ_JAEKKT010000490.1 GCF_019510245.1 Streptomyces sp.
CGGTTACAACGCCGGGAACGTCGGTGACGTCGACTTCGACTCCGCGGTGGAGCGGGCCTCGCTGATCACGCCGGTGCCGGGCGGGGTCGGTCCGATGACCATCGCCACGCTGCTGGAGCAGACCGTCGACGCGGCGGTGGCCGCCGCCCGGTAGAGCTGGATCAGTTCAGCGTCCACTTCTGGTTGGCCTGGCCGCCGCACGACCACAGGACCGTCTGGGTCCCGTTGGCCGTGCCGGCACCGTAGGCGTCCAGGCAGAAACCGGCATTGACGTTGGTGATGGTGCCGTCGCTGTTCCCGCGCCGAAGCTAGAGTCCCGAGAGGGTGAAGTCAACGGCTGTGACAGGGGTGAACTGGCCGGTGTGCACGGGTCGTTCGCGCGCGACTACGGCCCCCGGCGCCATACTGTCCGTCGTGCGGGTGGCGATCATGACAGCGGGTTCCCGGGGCGATGTGGCCCCGTTCACCGGTCTGGGGCACCGCCTGGCGCGGGCCGGACACGAGGTCACCCTGGTGACCCACGGCCGCTTCGCACCGCTGGCGGCACGGGCCGGCCTCGGCT
Organism: Streptomyces sp.; assembly: GCF_019510245.1. Classification (GTDB taxonomy): domain Bacteria; phylum Actinomycetota; class Actinomycetes; order Streptomycetales; family Streptomycetaceae; genus Streptomyces. The sequence goes on from NZ_JAEKKT010000490.1 coordinate 563, forward strand.
TCCACGCGCTGCCGGTCGACCCCCGGGCGGAGCTGGAGTCCTCGCGGGGGCGGGCCCTGCACCGCAGCACGACCGGTGTGGGCAAGCTGGCGCGCGTGGTCGCGATGGCGCGGGCGCTGGCTGTGGAGATGGCCGACGACCTGATGGCCGCCGCCCGGGTGAACGACGCGCTTCTCCTCTCCGGATCGGTGGCCCCGCTGGGCCATGCCATCGCCGAGGGCCTGAGACTGCCCAGCCTGGGTCTCAATCTCCAACCCCTCGCGGCCACCCGGGAGTTCGCACCGCCCATGCTGGGCATCGGCTCCTGGGGCGCCCTCGGCAACCGGATCACCGGGGTGGGCCTGAACCTGGCGGTGGAACAGGTCTTCGCCGCGGCCCTCCCACCGGTCCGGGCCCGGCTGGGTCTGCCTCCGACGGGCACGGCCGCGGCACTGCGCGCCCGCGAACGGCAGGGCTGGCCGGTGCTGCACGGATTCAGCAAGCGTGTGGTCGCCCGGCCTCGCGACTGGCGGTCCGGTCTCGACGTGGCGGGCTACTGGTGGCCGTACGACGGCGACGCACCGCTCCCCGACGATCTGCGGGACTTCATCGAGGCCGGCCCGCCCCCGGTCTTCGTGGGCCTGGGCAGCGCGACCGTGCCCGACCCCGTCCGGGTCAGCACCGAGATCGTGCGTGCCCTGCGCCGGGCCGGGCTGCGCGGTGTGATCCAGCGCGGCTGGGCGGGCCTGACCGCGACCGGCGACGACATGCTGACCATCGACGAGGTCCCGCACGCCGCGCTCTTCCCGCGGATGGCGGCGGTGGTCCACCACGCCGGTGCGGGCACCACGGCGGCCGGCCTGCGCGCCGGGGTACCGGCGGTACCCGTACCGATCCAGTTCGACGAGAGCTTCTGGGCGGCAAGGCTGGTCGCGCTGGGCGTGGCCCCGCGTGCCCTGCCGTTGCGGCGCCTGACCGCCGACGCGCTGGGGGCGGCACTCATCCGGGCGACGCGGGACGCCGGATGTCAGGAGCGGGCACGGACGGTGGGCGCAGACATCCGGGCGGAGGACGGCGCTGCCCCCGTGGTGGCGGCGGTGAACCGGCTGGGAAGCTGACGCCGGCGCGTCTGGAGGGGCCGCACACCCCGTTCTCACCCCCGGGCGGTCTCCCACCCGGGCGGCTGCAGGATCCCCAGCAGTTGCCGCACGAGCTCCTCCACGACCTCGTCCAGGGTCGCCTCCACCCACCCCGCACTCCAGTCGTG
>NZ_JAEKKT010000236.1 GCF_019510245.1 Streptomyces sp.
TGTTGCGAGTTCCTCACACCGTTCGCGCGGTCCGCCGTGCCGAAGCGCAGCCGGTGCGCCGCGCTCGAACGCTCGGTGTGCTGCGCCGTGACGGCACGCGCGCGTTCGCCGTCGCCGCGGGCCACGGCGTCGACGATCGCGCCGTGCTCCGCCCAGGACTCCACGGGGTTGGCCGGTGCCTCCACGGCGTACATCCAGGCGATCTTGTGGCGCAGCTGGGTCAGCATCGAGGTCAGCGCGGGGCTGCCGGAGGCCTGGGCGAGCGTCTCGTGGAACCAGCCCCCCAGGGAGCGCAGATCCTCGCTGTTGCCCCTCCTGGCCCGCTCCTGGCCCAGTCTGACCAGGCCGCGCAGGACCTTGAGATGGGCGTCGGTGCGCCGCTGGGCGGCCCGGGCGGCGCCGAGCGGTTCCAGGAGCATGCGCATCTCCAGCAGGTCGGCGGCCTCCTGCTCGGTCGGTTCGGCCACGCACGCGCCCGCGTGCCGGCGCGTCACGACGAAGCCCTCGGCCTCCAGGGTGCGCAGGGCCTCGCGGACGGGGACGCGCGAGACCCCGTAACGGCGGGCCAGGAGTTCCTCGGTGAGCCGGCTGCCGCGCTCGTAGACACCCGCGACGATGTCGTCCCGGATCGCCGTGCATACCGAGTGCGCCGGAATACGCATGTCCGACCTCCGCCTTAATCCCCGTGAAACGCCGCCCAGTGGCGCCCGTTCCGTGACTCTATTGCAATGGGCCGGAATTTCCGACGGGGGGCCGGAATCCAGGGATATATTTTGGACAGCGGGGGCACGAAAACGACGAAAGCCCCGGCGTGGGGGCCGGGGCTCCGGAAGATCTCACGAGTTGTTGTCGCACGGTGGTCGGCTGCGGGTGCGTCGTGGCCGGTCGCGCAGTTCCCCGCGCCCCTTTCAGGGGCGTCACGCGCAGCGCCCCTTCAGGGGCGCTGGGGGTACCCCCGGCCGAAGGCTGGGGGAGGAGCCGCGCGAGGAACCCCCACGCACCCGCACCCGCACCGAGGCCACGTCGGCCCCAGCGCAGCCGACCGGCTCCGGTCAGACGTTCACACCGTGCTTGCGGAGGTAGGCGACCGGGTCGACGTCGGAGCCGTACTCGGGGGTCGTACGGGCTTCGAAGTGGAGGTGGGGACCGGTCGTGTTGCCGGTCGCGCCGGAGAGGCCGATCTGCTGGCCCGGGGTGACCTTCTGGCCCACCGAGACGCCTATGGACGAGAGGTGGCCGTACTGGGTGTACATGCCGTCGGCCATCTTGATGACGATCTCGTTGCCGTACGCCCCGCCCCAGCCGGTGGAGACGACCGTGCCGGTGCCGACCGCGTGCACGACCGTCCCGCTCGCGGCGTGGAAGTCGATGCCGGTGTGGGTACCGGAGGACCACAGGGAGCCGCCGGTCTTGTAGCCGGTGGAGACGTAGGAGTCGCTGATCGGCGCGACGAAGGTGTTGAGGCGCTTGCGCTCGGCCTCGCGGGCGGCACGTGCCTTGGCCGCGCGCTCCTTCCGGGCCTGCTCCGCGGCCTTCTTGCGGGCGGCCTCCTCGGCCGCCTTGCGCTCGGCGACCGCCTTCTGGACGGTGGCCTGGGCGTCGATCTGCTCGGCGACGGAGTCGCTGATGGTGATGACCGGGGTGAGGCCGGTCTGCTCCACGGAGTTCTCGGCGGCGAGCGCCGGGGCGGCGGAAGACGGTGCCGATGACACCCGTGGCGGTGAGGGCCGCGATACCGGCGGCCTGCGCGGTGGTGCGCTTCACCCGGCCGGGACGACGGTGCTTCCCGGAGGCGCACATGAACGCCATGTAGAGGCTGGTCCTTTCCTTCCCTCTCGCCTACCGGGTTAGCTGACGGGTTCGGAGCAGGAAGGTCTCCTACGGGCCCCCTCGCGACACGCGCGGGCGCCCGATTCACCCCAGGGACTGCGTGGGTCCCCGGCTCCCCTGGCTCGCGCCGTACGGGGACTCGGCGATGGCTGCCCGGTGCCGCGGACGCGGCGCGATGCCTGACGGACAGCCCGGAAGAACCTACGAAAGCCCGCCTTCAATGCTCAAACGGAACCTCGTTTTTGTCGCGCATCCCACAGGGCAGACAGGCAACCTCCGCCCCAATTCGGACATTCCAGAGCCCTGGTGACCGGGTGGTCACCAGGGCTCTGCACACGCGTGTGCCACTACTCGGCGGTGACGACCGTGACTTCGCCGATCCCGAGCGCCTCGACGGGCTCCTTGATCTGTGCCGCGTCCCCGACGAGGACGGTCACCAGGCGGTCCACCGGGAAGGCGTTCACGACCGCCGCGGTGGCCTCCACGGTGCCCGTGTTGGCGAGTTGCCGGTACAGCGTGGCCTGGAAGTCGTCGGGCAGGTACTGCTCGACCTGGTCGGCCAGGGTGCCGGCGACGGCCGCCGCCGTCTCGTACTTGAGCGGCGCCACCCCGACGAGGTTCTGCACGGCCACGTCGCGCTCGGCGTCCGTGAGGCCCTCGGCGGCGAGGGTGCGCAGCACCGTCCACAGGTCGGTCAGGGCCGGGCCGGTGTTCGGGGTGTCCACGGAGCCGCTGATGGCGAGCATCGAGGCGCCGCTGCCGTCGGGGGCGGAGCGCAGGACCTGTCCGAAGGAGCGGACGCCGTAGGTGTAGCCCTTCTCCTCGCGCAGGACGCGGTCCAGGCGGGAGGTGAGGGTGCCGCCCAGGCAGTAGGTGCCGAGCACCTGGGCGGGCCAGACGCGGTCGTGCCGGTCGGGGCCGACGCGGCCGATGAGCAGCTGGGTCTGGACGGCTCCGGGGCGGTCCACGATGACGACCCGGCCGGTGTCGTCGGCGGTCACCGGCGGGACCGGCCGGGGCTGCGCGGTGGAACCGCGCCAGGCGCCCAGGGTCTCGCCGAGCAGCTCGTCCAGGTCGATGCCGGTCAGGTCGCCGACGACGACCACGGTGGCCGTGGCGGGGCGGACGTGCCGGTCGTAGAACGCGCGGACGGCGGCCGCGTCGATCTTCTCGACGGTGTCCTCGCTGCCCTGGCGCGGACGGGACATCCGCGCGGTCGACGGGAACAGCTCCTTGTAGAGCTCCTTGGCGGCCCGGCGGCTGGGGTTGGCCAGCTCGTGCGGGATCTCGTCGAGGCGGTTGCGGACCAGTCGCTCGACCTCGCTCTCGGCGAAGGCGGGCGCCCTCAGGGCGTCGGAGAGCAGCCCGAGGCCCTTGGCGAGCCGGGAGGCGGGGACCTCCAGGCTGACGCGGACGCCGGGGTGGTCGGCGTGCGCGTCGAGGGTGGCGCCGGCCCGCTCCAGCTCGGCGGCGTACTCCTCGGCGGCGTGCTTGTCGGTGCCTTCGGAGAAGGCGCGCGCCATGATCGTGGCGACGCCGTCCAGGCCGGCCGGCTCGGCGTCCAGGGGCGCGTCCAGGAGCACCTCGACGGCGACGACCTGCTGGCCGGGGCGGTGGCAGCGCAGCACGGTCAGGCCGTTGTCCAGGGTGTGCCGCTGGGGGGCCGGGAAGGCCCAGGGCTTGGCCTCGCCCGGCTGCGGCTGGGGGTGGAAGTCCATGGTGGCGAGCTCGGTCACTTGGCCGTCTCCTCGTTCTCGTTGCCGGCCTCTACGGTCGCTTCCTGCTCCGGGTCCTCACCGCGCCCCGCCTCCTGGGTGTGCTCCGCGGACTCCGCGGACAGCGGCTCGTAGACGAGCACCGCGCGGTTGTCGGGGCGCAGGCGGGCCTTGGCGACCTCCTGGACCTCCTCCGGGGTGACCGTCAGGACGCGCTGGACGGCAGTCAGGGCGAGCTGCGGGTCGCCGAACAGGACGGCATAGCGGCACAGTTCGTCCGCGCGGCCCGCGACGGTGCCCAGCCGGTCCAGCCACTCGCGCTCCAACTGGGCCTGGGCGCGCTCCATCTCCTCGGGCGTCGGGCCCTCCTCGGCGAACCGGGCGAGCTCCTCGTCGATGGCGGCCTCGATGACCGGCACCTCGACGTCACCGGAGGTCTTCACGTCCAGCCAGCCCAGCGAGGGCGCCCCGGCGAGCCGCAGCAGGCCGAAGCCGGCCGCGACGGCCGTACGGTCCCGTCGCACCAGGCGGTTGTAGAGGCGGGAGGACTCGCCGCCGCCGAGGACGGTGAGGGCCAGGTCGGCCGCGTCGCTCACGCGCGTGCCGTCCTCCGGGAGCCGGTAGGCGGCCATCAGCGCCCGCGCGGGGACCTCCTCCACGACGACCTCGCGGAGCTGCTCGCCGATGATGTCGGGCAGCGAGCCGTCCCGCGGGGTGGGCTTGCCGTCGTGCGCCGGGATGGAGCCGAAGTACTTCTCGACCCAGGCGAGGGTCTGCTCCGGGTCGATGTCGCCGACCACGGAGAGCACCGCGTTGTTGGGCGCGTAGTAGGTGCGGAAGAACGCGCGCGCGTCCTCCAGGGTGGCCGCGTCCAGGTCCGCCATCGAGCCGATCGGCGTGTGGTGGTAGGGGTGGCCCTCGGGGTAGGCGAGCGCGGTCAGCTTCTCGAAGGCCGTGCCGTAGGGGACGTTGTCGTAGCGCTGGCGGCGCTCGTTCTTGACGACGTCGCGCTGGTTCTCCATCGACTCGTCGTCGAGGGCGGCGAGCAGGGAGCCCATGCGGTCGGCCTCCAGCCAGAGCGCGAGCTCCAGCTGGTGGGCCGGCATGGTCTCGAAGTAGTTGGTGCGCTCGAAGCTCGTGGTGCCGTTGAGCGAGCCGCCGGCGCCCTGGACGAGCTCGAAGTGGCCGTTGCCCTTCACCTGGGCGGAGCCCTGGAACATCAGGTGCTCGAAAAGGTGAGCCAGGCCGGTACGCCCCTTGACTTCGTGCCGGGAACCGACGTCGTACCAGAGGCAGACCGCCGCGACCGGGGTCAGGTGGTCCTCGGAGAGCACCACGCGCAGACCGTTGGCCAAGCGGTGCTCGGTCGCTGCCAGGCCCCCGGAGCCTGTCTCGGCCGTGGTCGTGTGACCCATGGGCATGTACGTCCCTTCGCTCGCGGAAGCGGTCCCGAACCGCGGTTTTTCTGCCGGTCCTGCCACTGTATGCAAGCGTGCGGGGACCCGGCGAAGTTCCCGCACGACGTACGCCCACAGCGGATCGCGTAGCCTGCGTCCCACCCGCCCTGTGACGGCTTCCGGCACCGGAGCGGGCCGCGGCGACCGGGCCCTGGCCCGGGTTGTCAGTGCCGCGGTCCACAATGGTCCGCGTCAGATCCGTTCACGCATGAGCAAGGAGCCGGCAGCGATGGCCCGCCGCAGCACGAAGACCCCGCCGCCCGACGACGCGTTCGAGGAGAGGATCCTCGACATCGACGTCGTGGACGAGATGCGCGGCTCCTACCTCGAGTACGCGTACTCGGTCATCTACTCGCGCGCCCTGCCGGACGCCCGCGACGGACTCAAGCCGGTGCACCGCCGGATCGTCTACCAGATGAACGAGATGGGGCTGCGCCCCGAGCGCGGCTATGTGAAGTGCGCGCGCGTGGTCGGCGAAGTGATGGGCAAGCTGCACCCGCACGGGGACTCGTCGATCTACGACGCGCTGGTGCGCATGGCCCAGCCGTTCTCGATGCGGGTCCCGCTGGTCGACGGCCACGGCAACTTCGGCTCGCTGGGCAACGACGACCCGCCGGCCGCCATGCGGTACACCGAGTGCCGGATGGCCGAGGCGACCAGTCTGATGACCGAGTCGATCGACGAGGACACGGTCGACTTCGCGCCCAACTACGACGGCCAGGAGCAGGAGCCGGTGGCGCTGCCCGCGGCGTTCCCGAACCTGCTGGTGAACGGCTCGTCGGGGATCGCGGTCGGCATGGCGACGAACATGCCGCCGCACAACCTCGGCGAGGTGATCGCGGCCGCCCGGCACCTGATCCGCTACCCGAACGCGGACCTGGACGCGCTGATGAAGTACGTCCCCGGCCCCGACCTGCCCACCGGCGGCCGGATCGTCGGTCTGGAGGGCGTCCGGGACGCGTACGAGACGGGCCGCGGCACCTTCAAGATCCGGGCCACGGTGGCGGTGGAGACGGTGACGGCCCGCCGCAAGGGCCTGGTCATCACCGAATTGCCCTTCACGGTCGGCCCCGAGAAGGTCATCGCCAAGATCAAGGACCTGGTCAACGCCAAGAAGCTGCAGGGCATCGCCGACGTCAAGGACCTCACCGACCGCGAGCACGGGCTGCGTCTGGTCGTCGAGATCAAGAACGGCTTCGTGCCGGAGGCGGTCCTGGAGCAGCTCTACAAGCTGACGCCGATGGAGGAGTCCTTCGGCATCAACAACGTGGCGCTGGTGGACGGCCAGCCGCTCACCCTGGGCCTCAAGGAACTCCTCGAGGTCTACCTGGACCACCGCTTCGACGTGGTCCGCCGGCGCAGCGAGTTCCGCCGCGGCAAGCGCCGCGACCGGCTGCACCTGGTGGAGGGCCTGCTCACTGCCCTCGTCGACATCGACGAGGTCATCCGGCTGATCCGCTCCAGCGAGAACAGCGCGCAGGCCAAGGAGCGCCTGATCGAGCGCTTCTCGCTGTCGGAGATCCAGACGCAGTACATCCTCGACACGCCTCTGCGCCGGCTCACCAAGTACGACCGCATCGAGCTGGAGGCGGAGAAGGAGAGGCTCACCGCGGAGATCGCCGAGCTGACCCGGATCCTGGAGTCGGACGCGGAGCTGCGCAAGCTGGTCTCGGCCGAGCTGGCCGCGGTGGCCAAGAAGTTCGGCACCGAGCGGCGCACGGTCCTGCTGGAGGCCTCGGGCGCCCCGGCGACCGTGGTGGAGCTCCAGGTGGCCGACGACCCGTGCCGGGTGCTGCTCTCCTCGACGGGCCTGCTGGCCCGCACGACGAACGGCGAGCCGTTCGCGGCGGACACCGACACCAAGCGGGCCAAGCACGACGTCATCGTCTCGGCGGTTCCCGCGACCGCGCGCGGTGAGGTCGGCGCGGTCACCTCGGCGGGCCGCCTGCTGCGCATCAACGTCGTCGACCTCCCGCAGCTCCCGGAGACGGCGACCGCCCCGAACCTCGCCGGCGGCGCGCCCCTGTCCGAGTTCCTCTCCCTGGAGGACGGCGAGACGGCGGTCTGCCTGACCACGCTGGACGAGTCCTCGCCGGGGCTCGCCCTCGGCACCGAGCAGGGCGTGGTCAAGCGCGTGGTCCCCGACTACCCGTCCAACAAGGGCGAGTTGGAGGTCATCACCCTCAAGGAGGGCGACCGGATCGTCGGCGCGGTGGAGCTGCGGACCGGCGAGGAGGACCTGGTCTTCATCACGGACGACGCGCAACTGCTGCGCTACCAGGCCTCCCAGGTGCGTCCGCAGGGCCGCCCGGCGGGCGGTATGGCGGGCATCAAGCTGACCGAGGGAGCGAAGGTCATCTCGTTCACGGCCGTCGACCCGGCCGCCGACGCGGTGGTCTTCACGGTGGCCGGCTCGCGCGGCACCCTCGACGACTCGGTGCAGACGACGGCCAAGCTGACCCCGTTCGACCAGTACCCCCGCAAGGGCCGGGCCACCGGCGGCGTGCGCTGCCAGCGGTTCCTGAAGGGCGAGGACTGCCTGTCCTTCGCCTGGGCGGGCCCGGTCCCGGCGAAGGCGGCCCAGAAGAACGGCACCCCGGTCGGCCTCCCGGAGATCGACCCGCGCCGGGACGGCTCCGGCGTGTCGCTGGCGAAGACGGTGTCGGTGGTGGCGGGCCCGGTCTAGGCCTCCCACCCGTCGTACCCGTCGTCGGGGCCCTCCGCCAGGCCCTGGACATAGCGCAGGACGCCCCACATGCCGTGCTCGTCGGCGTGCGGGGCGTCGTTCGTGCATGCCTCCAGCTCCTTGCGGAGTGCGGCCGCGTCGATGCCGGAGCCGATCAGCACGAGCTGCGTGAGCCGTTCCTCGCCGCGTCCCCAGGCCTCCGGGTAGAACCGCAGGAAGCGCCCCACGGCATGCACGGCGTACCGGTTGCCCGTGTCGTACGGCCCGAAGTCGACGTACCCCTTGATCCGGTAGAGCCCCTCGGGACGGCTGTCGAGGAAGGCCATCAGCCGACGGGGATCGAGGGGCAGCGCGGCGGCGAAGGACAGGCTGTCGTAGGCGGTGTGCAGGTGTCCCCCGTGCGCGCCGTCTCCGCCGTCGCCGCCGCCGTCGTCGTGGTCGTGCAGGTCGTCGAAGGACAGCTGTCCGATGCGCTCCGCGGTGGGCCGGCAGTCGAACAGGAACTCGGGGTCGACACGGCCGTAGGTCGCGGGGACGACGGCCGCCCCGCGGTCGCTGAGCGACCGCACCAGTCCGAGGACGCGCTCGCCGCCCTCCGCCGCCCGGTCGAGCTTGTTGACGACGACCAGGTCGGCCAGGGCGAGATGCCGGTCGATCTCGGGGTGCTTGGCGCGGGTGTCGTCGAACTCGGCGGCGTCGACGACCTCGACGAGGCCGCCGTAGACGATGCCCGGATGCTCGCTGGCGAGCAGCATCCGGACGAGTTCCCGGGGTTCGGCGAGACCGCTGGCCTCGATGACGATGACGTCGACACCGGTGCCGGGGCCCGCGAGCCGCTCCAGGTAGACGTCCAGTTCACTGGCGTCGACGGCACAGCACAGGCACCCGTTGCCGAGCGAGACGGTCGAGTCGCCGAGGGCGCCGGCCACGGCCATCGCGTCGATCTCGATGGCCCCGAAGTCGTTGACGATCGCCCCGATGCGGCTGCCTCCGCTGCGGTGCAGCAGGTGGTTGAGGAGCGTGGTCTTCCCGGACCCCAGGAATCCGGCGAGGACGACCACCGGGATCTGCCGGGGGGTGGGGTGGTGCTCCAACGGGGGCCTCTTTCGCGCGGGTGGGGTGGCGGGCCGGTCCAGGATAGGAAACGGCCGGGCCGGGCGTCGTGCCCCGTCGGCGCCGTCGGCCCGTCACCCACCCCCGTCGGCCCTGCCGCCCCCTGCCGCGTTCCGGCTACGCGGGGACGGCGCCGGCCGCCTCCGGCTTCGGCCCCACGTACCGTGCCACAGGCCGGATGATCTTCGAGTCGGTCGCCTGTTCCAGGATGTTGGCGCTCCAGCCGATCGCGCGGGCCGCCGCGAACGTCGGGGTGAACATCTCCCGGGGCAGGCCGCACAGTTCCATGACCACGCCCGCGTAGAACTCGACGTTGGTGTGGAGTTCGCGGCCGGGCTTCAGTTCGGCGAGTATGCGCTCCACATGGCGTTCGACCTCGACGGCGAACTCGACCCGGGGGCCGCCGAACTCCTGGGCGATCTCACGGAGCATGCGGGAACGCGGGTCCTCCGTACGGTAGACCGCGTGCCCGAAGCCCATCACGCGGTCACCGGCGAGGACCCGCTCGCGGATCCACGGGTCGATCCGGTCCGGCGTCGCGATCGCGTCCAGGGTGTCCAGGGCACGGCTGGGCGCACCCCCGTGCAGCGGCCCGGACAGGGCCCCGACGGCACCCACGAGGCAGGCCGCGACATCGGCGCCGGTCGACGCGATGACGCGTGCGGTGAACGTTGACGCATTGAATCCGTGATCAATGGTTGAGATCAGGTACTGCTCGACCGCACGCGTTCGCCGGGGGTCCGGTTCCGTGCCCGTCAGCATGTAGAGGTAGTTGGCCGCGTACGACAGGTCCTCGCGCGGTTCCACCGGGTCGAGCCCCTGCCCCAGCCGGTACAGCGCCGTGAGCAGCGTCGGTACGGCCGCGCAGGCGGCGACGGTGTCGGCCCGGCGCCGGTCCGCGTCGATGTCGTACACCGGCCGGAACCCCTTGGCCGCGCCGAGCAGCGAGAGGGCGGTGCGCAGCCCCGCCAGCGGGCCGGACGTGCCGCTCGCCGCGGCCACCGCGGGCAGGGCCGCCCGGACCTCGGCGGGCAGGCGCCGGAGCGCGGCGGTCTCGGCGGCGAAGGCGGCCGCACGCTCCGGGTCCGGCAGCTCGCCGTGGACGAGGAGGTGCCAGACGTCCTCGAAGCCGCGGGTACGGGCGAGTTCGACCGCCGAGTACTCGCGGTAGTGGTAGAAGCCCTCGCTCCCCCGGACGTCACCGACCTCGGTCTCCGTGACGACGACGCCGGCGAGCCCGCGCGGCACCTCGACAAGGGTCGACGCGGTTCTGTTGACGGACATGACGTGCCTCCGTGTTCCTCCCTGAAGATGACTCGACTCTCTATGATTGATTTGATCCATGTCAATGTTGATTAGATCAATATAGTGTCTTACAGGTCACTCGGCGCCCACGCGTCTCCATCAACATTGATCGGGTCAATCCACACCGCAGCGGCTACGGTGACGCCCATGCGCGATCAACACCCCGCTCCCGGCAGTCCCGCGCGGCGGCTGAGCACCAGGGAGACCGCCGAACTGCTCGGCGTGAAGCCCGAGACCGTGTACGCCTATGTGAGCCGGGGCCAGCTCAGCAGCAGACGCGAGCCCGGGGGCCGTGCCAGTACCTTCGACGCCGGGGAGGTGGCGGCGCTCGCCCGGCGCAACCGGCGGGAGGCCGCCGGGAGTCCGGGCTCCGGCGGTGACCTGTCGGTGCGCACCCGGATCACGCTGATCGACGAGGACCGGTACTTCTTCCGGGGTGTCGACGCCGCCGAACTCGCCGCTCACCACTCCTACGAGGAGGTGGCCGAGTGGCTGTGGACGGGCCGCATGACCCGGGGCGTGACCTTCACCGCTCCCGAGGCCACCCTGGCGGTCGCCCGCCGGGCCGTCGACGCACTGCCCGAGCACACCACACCCACCGACCGGCTGCGGGTGGCCACGATCGCCGCGGCCGCCGAGGACCCGCTGCGTTTCGACCTGTCCGAGCAGTCCGTCCTGGGCACCGCGCGCGTGCTCATCCCCACGCTCGTAGCCGCCCTCCCGGTGCGGCGCCGGCGGGGACACGACGACGGCCCGCTGGCCCACCGCCTGTGGCGCCGGCTGACCGGCGCCGACCCCGGTGACGCCGAACTGCGCGTGCTGGACACCGCGCTCGCGCTGCTCGTCGACCACGACCTGGCCGCCTCCACCCTCGCCGTCCGGGTCGCCGCCTCCGCCCGTGCGCACGCCTACGCGGCCGTTTCGGCAGGGCTCGGCGTGCTCGAAGGCCCCCTGCACGGCGCCTCCAGCGGTCTCGCCCACCGGCTGCTGCTCGACGTCCTCGACCAGGGCACCGCGGTCACGGTGATCGCGGACGAACTCCGCGCGGGCCGCCGCATCCCCGGCCTCGGCCACCGCCTCTACCAGGGCGAGGACCCACGCGCGCGGGTGCTCTTCGCACTGCTGGAGGAGGTGCCCCGCGCGGAGCCCGCCCTGCTCGCGGCCCGGGACATCGTCGCCACGACCGCCCGGCACACCCCGCTGCACGCCAACGTGGACCTGGCGCTCGCCGTGTTCACGGCCTCCTGCGGCATGCCGGCCACCGCGGGCGAGACGATCTTCGCCGTCGCCCGGACGGCGGGCTGGATCGCCCACGCCCTGGAGGAGTACGGCGAGCGCCCGCTGCGCATGCGCCCCAGCGGCCACTACGTCGGCCCGAAACCACCGCAGCCCCTGCCGGAATAGCGCCTTCGGTGCCCGCGCCGGAGTCCCGAACGGGCGAGGCCGGACGCCACCCGGGGCAAAGTCAGGTTAGGCTCACCTCTGTGAGTAGGTGCGCAACCGTCTCCAGGATGCTCGACGAGCCCGTTTCGGGTACCGCCGCCACCGCGACGACGTGGCTGCTGCTGGAACAGCCCGGCCCGTGGGGTCCCAAGGCGCTCACCTCGAGCCATCTGGACCCCGCCCTGGGCCGCGCCCTGGAGGCCGCCGCCCACGGGACCGGCGTACGGATCGCGCTCATCCGCCGCCCCGGCCGCCACGCGGACCCCGGCACCTCCGCCGTACGCCAGGTGTACGTCGCCCACACGGTCCCCGGCGCCGTCTGGCTGCACAGCGCCACCACCCGCGATCCGGCCCGCCTGCTCGGCCTGGACTTCGCCGCGCTCGGCGCGGGCGACCACCGTTCGTTCGGCGCGGTCCTCGGCGGCCGGCCGCACCCGGGCAGCCCGCTCGCCCTCGTCTGCACCAACGGCAGGCGCGACCGCTGCTGCGCCCTGCTGGGCCGCCCGCTCGCCGCCGAGCTGGCCGCGTCCGGGGTGGAGGGCACCTGGGAGGTCACCCATCTGGGTGGTCACCGCTTCTCGCCGACGGTGCTCGTCCTGCCGTACGGCTACGCGTACGGCCGCGCCGAGGCCCATGCCGTCAAGGAGGTCCTGCACGGCATCCACGAGGGCCGTGTGGTGCTGGAGGGGTGCCGCGGCTGCTCCGCCTGGGAACGCCCCGGCCAGGCGGCCGAACTGGCGGTGCGGGAGGCGGCGGACGAGTACCGGGCGGGCGTGCTGAGCGTCGTACGGACCGAGGGCGCGGCTCCGCGCTGGGAGGTCACCGTCGCCCACACCGACGGCCGCCGCTGGCGGGTGTGCGTGGCCCAGGGCGCCTCGCTGCCGCCGCGCCCGGAGAGCTGCGGGGTGTCGGTGCTGGGGTCGCCGGCCCGGATGGACGTGGTGTCGCTGCGGGAGCTGGGGACGGTGGCGGCGTGGGCGAGCTGACCCGGACTTTCCCAAGAACCGGTCAAGAGATCCACGCCACACCCTCTTAAGCACGGCGTACCCGCGCACGTACCGTCATGGGTATGAGCCCCACGCCCCCCGTGCGCCGTCTACGCCCCCGGCTGCCCCGGAAGGTGTTCTCCCAGGTCCTGTTGATGCAGCTGGCGATCGCCGCGGGGGTCGCGGTGCTCGCGACCGGGCTCTTCCTGGCACCGCTGAGCAAGCAGCTGGACCAGGAGGCGATGCGCAGGGCGCTGGCGATCGCCGAGACCACGGCCCAGGACCCGCAGGTCGCCGAGGGCGTGCTGACGACCCGGCCGACCTTCGACGGGCCGGTGCAGAAGGAGGCCGAGAAAATCCGGAAGGCCACCCGAGCCGAGTACATCGTGGTGATGGACCTGCGGGGATTCCGCTGGTCGCACCCCACGCCCTCGGAGATCGGCCAGCATGTCTCGACCAGTCCCAAGGAGGCGCTGGAGGGCAAGGAGGTCATGCAGATCGACGACGGCACACTGGGGCGCTCCGCACGCGGCAAGGTCCCGTTGTACGACTCCGGGCACCGGATCATCGGGGCGGTCTCCGTCGGCATCGCCTACGACAGCGTGCGGGCACGGCTGCTGAGCACGATCCCCGGGCTGTTCGCCTATGCCGGCGGCGCCCTCGCGGTCGGCGCGCTGGCCGCCTGGCTGATCTCCCGGAGGGTCCAGCGGCAGACCCGCGACCTGGCCTTCTCCGACATCTCGGCGCTGCTCGCGGAGCGCGAGGCGATGCTGCACGGCATCCGGGAGGGCGTCGTCGCCCTCGACCGCGGCGGCCGTGTCCGCCTGCTGAACGACGAAGCGCGGCGGCTGCTGGGCATCGGCGACGAGGCGATCGGCCGCTCCCCCGACGAGGCGCTAGGCGCCGGCCGTACCACCGACGTCCTGGCCGGCCGGGTGACCGGCACCGATCTGCTCACCGTGCGCGGCCAGCGGGTCCTGGTCGCCAACCGCATGCCCACCGACGACGGCGGCGCGGTGGCCACCCTGCGCGACCGCACCGAACTGGAGCAACTGGGCCGCGAACTCGACTCCACGCGCGGCCTGATCGACGCCCTGCGCGCCCAGGACCACGAGCACGCGAACCGCATGCACACCCTGCTCGGGCTGCTGGAACTGGAGATGTACGACGACGCCGTGGAGTTCGTCGGCGAGGTGGTCGGCGACCACCGGGTCACCGCCGAGCAGGTCACGGAGAAGATCCAGGACCCGCTGCTGGCCGCCCTGCTGGTCGGCAAGGCGACCGTCGCGGCCGAGCGCGGGGTCGCCCTGTGGGTGTCGGACCGCACCTGGCTCCCGGACCGGCTGATCGATCCCAGGGGGCTGGTCACGGTCGTGGGCAACCTGGTGGACAACGCGCTGGACGCGGTCGCCGGGACGCCGCACGCGCGCGTGGAGGTGGAGTTGTGCGCGGAGGGCCGCGCGGTCGTCCTCGGGGTGCGTGACACGGGGCCCGGGATCCCGGTGGAACAGCGGGAGCTGGTCTTCACGGACGGCTGGTCCACCAAGAAACCGCCCGCACACGGCAAGCGCGGCATCGGGCTCTCCCTGGTGCGCCGGCTCGCCGAACGGCAGGGCGGCAGCGCGACCGTGGGCGAACCGGAGGGCGGGGGCGCACAGTTCACGGTCGTGCTCCCGGAGGCGCTGACCGAGCCGGAGCCGGCGCTGGAGCCGGCGCTCACCCCGGCCGAGGAGGAGGCCCGATGATCGAGGTCCTGGTCGTGGACGACGACACCCGGGTCGCCCGGGTCAACGCCGCCTACGTCGAGAAGGTGCCCGGCTTCCACGTGGCCGGGGAGGCGCACAACGCGGCCGAGGCCCTGCACCGGCTGGAGACCCTGCCCCGCCTCGACCTCGTCCTGATGGACCACTATCTGCCCGACGACACGGGCCTCGCGGTGGTCCGGGAGATGCGCCGGCGCGGCCACCAGACCGACGTGATCATGGTGACGGCGGCCCGGGACGTGTCGACCGTGCAGGCGGCCATGCGCCACGGTGCCCTGCAGTACCTGGTCAAGCCGTTCGCGTTCGCCGGGCTGCGCGCCAAGCTGGAGGCGTACGGGCAGCTGCGGCGCACCCTGGACGGCGGCGGCGAGGCCGAACAGGCCGAGGTGGACCGCATCTTCGGCGCCCTGTCCGCGCCGTCCGAACCGGGGCTGCCCAAAGGTCACTCCCCCACCACCGCCGAGTTGGTGCGCCAGTCCCTGATGAGCGCGGAGGGCCCGCTGTCGGCCCAGGAGATCGCCGAGCGGACGGGCGTGAGCCGCCAGACCGCCCAGCGCTACCTGAAGCTCCTGGAACGCACCGGACGGGCCCGGCTCACCCTCAAGTACGGCGACGCGGGCCGCCCCGAACACCGTTACGTGTGGGCGACCCGCGGCTGAGGCTGTTACTTCGCGGCCTCGACGAACTCCGTGGTGTACGTCTTGCTCAGGTCGACATCGGCGTTCTGGATGTTCGTGTTGAACGCCTTGAGCACCTTCTCCACTGTCTCCGGTCCGTTCTCCGGCATCACCCCGTCGTCGGTGAACATCGGCAGCGTGCTCTTGATGGACTGCGTGTAGAGGGCCTTGTCGCCCTGGGCGTAGTCGGCGGGCATCTTGGCCGCGATCTCGTCGGCGCTGTGCGTGGACATCCACTTGAGCGTCTTGACGAACGCGTTGACCAGCTTCTGGACGGTGTCCTTGTGGCCGTTGACCCAGTCCGTCTGCATGTACAGGCTCGACGACGGGTAGGGCCCGCCGAGCGCCTTCTGCGATCCTTCCGGCGTGCGCATGTCCACCAGGACCTTGCCCGCCTTCTTGTCCAGGATCGTCGCGACGGTCGGGTCGGTCGTCATGCCGCCGTCGATGGAGCCCTGCTGGAGCGCCGAGATGAAGGTCGCGCCCGCACCTACGGCGACCGGCGAGAAGTCGCTGACCTTCACCCCGTTCTTGACGGCGAGGTACTTGGTGAGGAAGTCGGTCGACGAGCCGAGGCTGGTGATACCGAGCTTCTTGCCCTTGAAGTCCTTGGGCGAGGTGATGTCGCCGGCCGCCTTGGTGGAGACGACCTCCACCTCACCGGGAGCGCGCGAGAACTGCACGACGGACTCCACGGCCTTGCCCTTGGTCTGGAGGTCGAGCGTGTGGTCGTAGAAGCCGACCGTCCCCTGGACCTGCCCGGCGACGAGCGCCGTCTCGGCCTGGACGCCGGCCGGCTCGGTCAGCAGCTCCACGTTCAGGCCCTCGGCGTCGAAGTAGCCGAGCCGCTGGGTGAGCATGGCGGGCAGGTAGATGACCTTGTCCAGGCCACCGACCATGATCTTGACCTTCGTGCCCTTGCCGTCGCTCTTGCCGCCGGAGCCGGTGGAGGCGGTGCTCGCCGCGTCGTTGGCGCAGGCGGTGAGGGAGGAGAGGGCGAGCAGGCCGGCGGCGGCCAGGGTGCTGTATCTGGCGGACTTGCGCATGCGGTTCACGTCCTTGTGAGAGGGCGGTGCGGAGAGGAGCGGAAGAAGGGGGGTCAGCTGTCGGAGTCCGACGGCTTCCACCGGAAGATGCGGCGCTCGGCGAAGGTGAGCAGCCCTTCGGCGGCGAGCGCGACGACGGCGAGGATGACCATCGCGGCATACACACCGGCCGCGTTGAAGGTGCCCTGCGACTGCGCGACGAGCAGGCCGATGCCCTTGGTGGCGCCGATGTACTCGCCGACGATGGCGCCGATCAGGGCGAAGCCGAAGCTGACGTGGAGGCTGGTGAAGATCCACGAGGTGGCCGACGGGATGACGACCTGGAGGGTCACCCTGCGGTCGCTCGCGCCGAGGATCCGGGCGTTGGCGACCAGGTTGCGGTCGACCTCGCGGGCGCCCTGGAAGGCGTTGAAGAACACCGGGAAGAACACCAGCACGACCGCCGAGGCGACCTTGGAGGAGGCGCCGAGCCCGAACCAGATCACGAAGATCGGGGCGAGCACGATCCTGGGGATCGAGTTGAGCACCTTGATGTAGGGGCCGAGGACGTCGGCCAGGAAGGCGATCCGCCCGAGGGCGATGCCGAAGACCACACCCGCGACGACCCCGATGACCCAGCCGAGCAGCGCCTCGTAGAGCGTGTACCAGATCTGCTCGCCCAGGGAGCCGAGCGCGGTGCCGTGGGTCAGCCAGGTCCAGATCTGGTCCCAGATCTTCGACGGCATCGAGAAGTTGAACGGGTCGATGACCTCGGCCCGGGACAGAACCTCCCACAGGCCGAGGACGGCCACCAGGAGCAGCACGCGTACGGCGAACACGATCGCCTTGCGTCTGCGGGCGGCCTGCGCCCTGGACCGGGCACGGTCCGGGCTGGTCTTCACCGCGTCGGCGACGGGTGAGCTGAGGACCTCAGGCGACATGGGCGGCACCCCTCTCACGGGTGATGCGGACCTCTTCGCCGAGGGACTCCCAGATCTCGCGGTAGATCTCGATGAACCGCGGCTCCAGACGCACCGACTCGACCTTGCGGGGGCGGGGCAGGTCGATCTCGAAGACCTGCTTCACCGTCGCGGGCCCGGCGGTCATGACGACGACCTTGTCGGCCAGGGCGATGGACTCCTCCAGGTCGTGGGTGACGAAGACGACCGAGGCGCCCGTGCCCTCCCACAGCTCGAGGAGCTCGTCCGACATCAGGGCCCGGGTCTGCACGTCGAGCGCGGAGAACGGCTCGTCCATGAGCAGGATCTCGGGGTCGTTGACGAAGGTCGCGGCGAGCGCCACGCGCTTGCGCTGACCGCCGGAGAGCTGGTGCGGGTAACGGTCCTCGAAGGCGGCGAGTCCGACCTTGGCCAGCCAGGCGCGCGCCTTCTCCTTCGCCTCCGCCTTGGGCACGCCCCGGAAGCGGGGGCCGGACATCACGTTGGAGAGCACGGTCCGCCAGGGGAAGGTGGCGTCCTGCTGGAAGACGAAGCCGACCTTGTCGCCGACGCCGGCGACCGGCTCACCGGCCACCAGCACCTCGCCCTCGCTGGGTTCCTCCAGCCCGCTGACCAGGGTCAGCGTGGTGGACTTGCCACAACCCGTCGGCCCTACGACGGCCACGAACTCACCACGCCCCACGGTGAGGTCGAGGTCGCGGACAGCCGTGTGCAGACCCCCCGACGGGGTCTTGAAGATCTTGCTTGCGCCCCGCAGCTCGATGGCGGGGCTGGTGTCTGCGCTCATGGGCCGGGACGGTAGGTGTGACCCGGACCACGACAGCAGTCTTCTGGGCGCAAGCCGTTCTTTTGCTCGCAAGCCCCTGTTGTGCTCTTTTTGCTCGCGCTACAACTGCGGAGCCGAAACACGGGCTTAACGCTCGCCGGCCTTGAAGGAGAGGCCTGATGATTGACGTCCTGGTGGTCGACGACGACTTCCGCGTCGCTGAGATAAACGCCAAGTACGTGGGGAAGGTTCCCGGCTTCCGGGTGGCCGCCCGCGCCCACAGCGCTGCCCAGGCCCTGGCCGCCGTGGGCCGCGGCACCATCGACCTGGTCCTGCTGGACCACTACCTGCCGGACCAGACCGGCCTCGAACTCGTCCACCGCATGCGGGAACAGGGCCACGGCACCGACGTCATCATGATCACGGCGGCCAGCGATGTGACCACCGTCCAGAAGGCGATGCGCCTGGGCGCCCTGCACTACCTGGTCAAGCCGTTCACGTTCGCGGCCCTGCGCGCCCGCCTGGACTCCTACGCGGCCCTGCGCCGTACCGTCGACCGGGTCGGCGGCCGGGGGCTGACGGGCCAGGAGCAGGTCGACCGGATCTTCGGCGCCCTGCGCACCTCACCGGCGCCGTCCGCGCCCGGCCTGCCCAGCGGCCACTCCGAGCCCACCACGGACCTCATCTGCGGCGTCCTGCACCGCGCCGACCATCCGCTCTCCGCCCACGAGGTCGCCGCCGAGACCGGCCTCAGCCGCTCCACCGCCCAGCGCTACCTCCGCCACCTGGAACAGGCCGGCCGTCTGCGCCTCTCCCTCAAGTACGGCGACACCGGCCGCCCGGAGCACCGCTACGCCTGGGTGGCGCCGTAGCCGCTGCAGGGCGCTCTATACGGCCCCCGCCCCCGTCAGCGACCGCACCTCGGTCTCCGCGTGCCTGGCCTCGTCAGGGACCTCGTCCGAGGTGACCGTGCCGAGCCAGCCGGCCAGGAAGCCGAGCGGGACGGAGACGATCCCCGGGTTCTGCAACGGGAAGTACTGGAAGTCCACCCCCGGGAACAGCGCGCCCGGGCTCCCGGACACCACCGGGGAGAGCACGACCAGCCCCAGCGCGGACACGAGCCCGCCGTATACGGCCCACACGGCGCCGCGGGTCGTGAAGTTCCGCCAGAACAGCGAGTAGAGCAGCACCGGCAGGTTGGCCGAGGCCGCCACCGCGAAGGCGAGCCCCACGAGGAAGGCGACGTTCATGTCACGGGCCAGCAGGCCGAGGGCGATCGCCACGACACCGATGCCGACCGCCGCCGCGCGCGCCACCCCGACCTCGCTGCGCTGCCTGGCATGCGGTCTGCGCAGGGAGGCGTAGAGGTCGTGGGCGACGGACGCCGAGGAGGCGAGGGTGATCCCCGCGACCACGGCGAGGATCGTCGCGAAGGCGACGGCGGCGACCACCGCGAACAGAACCGTTCCACCTGTGGAGTCCGCGCCGCCGCCCAGATCGAGCGCCAGCAGCGGAACCGCCGTGTTCCCCGCCTCGTTCGACGCCCGCACCGCGTCGGGCCCGACCAGGGCCGCCGCCCCGAAGCCGAGCACGATCGCCATCAGGTAGAAACCTCCGATCAGGCCGATCGACCAGACCACCGAACGCCGCGCCGCCCGCGCGGTCGGCACCGTGTAGAAGCGGGACAGGATGTGCGGCAGGCCCGCCGTGCCGAGCACCAGCGCCAGCCCCAGGCTGATGAAGTCCAGCCGCGCGCTCCAGCTCCCGCCGTACTTGAGTCCCGGCACCAGGAACGCCTTCCCGTGCCCACTGCGCTCGGCGGCCGTGAGCAGCAGCCGGTCGATGTCGCCGTGGAAGCGCAGCAGCACCAGCACGGTCAGCACCACCGTCCCGCTCAGCAGCAGGACCGCCTTCACGATCTGGATCCACGTGGTGGCCCGCATCCCGCCGAGCGACACATAGATCACCATCAGCGCGCCGACCCCGATGACCGTCCACGCCTGCGCCGCCCCGCCGGTCCGCCCGAGCAGGAGCGCGACCAGACTGCCCGCCCCCACCATTTGCGCCACCAAATAGAGAACGGACACGGTGACCGACGACGTCCCCACCGCGATCCGCGCCGGCCGCTCGCTCATGCGCGCCGCGACCACGTCGGCCAGGGTGAACCGTCCGCAGTTGCGCACCAGTTCGGCCACGAGGAACAGCACGACGAGCCACGCCACCAGGAACCCGACCACGTACAGCAGCCCGTCGTAGCCGAACAGCGCGATCAGCCCGGTCACGCCGAGGAAGGAGGCCGCCGACATGTAGTCGCCCGCGATGGCAAAACCATTCTCCATCGGGGAGAACAGCCGCCCGCCGGCATAGAACTCCTCCGCCGAACCGTGCCGCCTCCGGCTCACCCACGTCGTGATCCCGAGCGTCACGGCGACGAACGCGCTGAACAGCAGCAGCGCCAGCGTCTCGTGCCGCCCCGTCATGACGCGTCACCCCGGGCACCCCGGGCCAGCTCCTGGGTGTCCCAGCGCAGCTCCAGCGCGGCACGGTCCCTGCGCAACCGCGCGTGCCGGGCGTAGGCCCAGGTGAGCAGGAACGTGCTGAGGAACTGCCCGAGCCCCGCCACCATCGCCACGTTCACCGCTCCGGCGACGGGCCGCGCCATCAGCCCGGGCGCCGTCGTCGCGGTCACCACGTACCCCACGTACCAGATGAGGAAGACGGCGACCCCGGGCATCACGAACCTCCGATAGCGACTGCGCACCTCCTGGAAGGCCGCGCTGCGCTGCACCTCCAGATAGACGTCACGGGCGCGAACAGCCGCCCCGTCCCACTCCGTGCGCGCGCCGGGAACCGACGGCACCGGCTCCCCGGTGCCGTCCGGCTCTCCCCAGCCGGAGGCCAGTGCGTCGTACCAGGGGTCCTCGTACCCGGCTTCTCGGGAGGCCGTGCCGTACTCACCCTGATCCTCGCGCCGCCCCGCCGAACTCTCGGAGCCGCCCCCGCCGTCGCCGTGACGCCCGTTGCTTGACTGCATGCCCAAGGATGGACAGATCGGGAACATCCCCGACTCTTCTTCCCCTGGCTCTTCACCCCATCAGGTGACTCAATCCGCTGGTGGCCGCACCAGTCCCTTCCCGTAGGCGTAACGCACCGCCTGGGCCCGGTCCTTGAGCCCCGTCTTGGCGAACAGGTTGTTGATGTGTGTCTTCACGGTCGCGGTGGAGACGTGCAGCTTCCGGGCGATCTCCTGATTGGAGAACCCCTCCGCGATCAGGACGAGGACCTCGGTCTCCCGCGCGGTCAGTCCGTCGGGCGCCTCGGAGGCCGCGGGCGTCGGTTCAGGCTGTGAAAGCCGCTCCAGCAGCCGTCGCTGAATGCTCGGCGAGAGTCCCGCGTCTCCCGACAGCACGCTCTCCACGGCTCGCACGATCTCGTCGCCGCCGGCGTCCTTGGTCAGGTAACCACGCGCGCCTGCCCGCAGCGCCGGGAACAGCGACTCGTCGTCCGCGAACGTGGTCAGCACCACCACCTGGGTCCCCGGGTACTCGGACCGGATCCGCCGGGTCGCCTCCACCCCGTCACAGCGCGGCATCCTCAGGTCCATCAGCACCACGTCCGGAGAGAGTTCGGCGACCAGCCGGACCGCCTCCTCCCCGTCGCCCGCCGCTCCGACGACCTCCACGCCGGGCAGCAGCCCGAGGAGCATCACGATCCCCTCCCTGACCACGGTCTGGTCGTCGGCGACCACGACCCGTGCGGGCTTCTTCTCCTCCTCCGTCTCGGTCATACGGGCACCCTCAACCTCACCTCGAACCCCTCGTCGTCACGCCCTGCCTCCAGCGACCCGCCCAGCAGCTCGGCCCGCTCCCGCATACCCAGCAGACCGTACCCGCCGCCGGCGCCGCTGAGCTCGCCCGGACGGCCGCCGGAATCCCGTACGTCCAGCGCCACTTCGTGCTCGCTGTAGGCCAGCCGCACCTGGACCTTGGCGCCGTGGGCGTGCTTGCGCACGTTCGTCAACGCCTCCTGGGCGACACGTCGCACCGTCTGCGACGCCTCCGCGGACAGAGCTCGGCGTTCCCCCGTCACGGTCACCTCGGCGCCGTCGGTCGAGCCGACGAGCTCCGTCAGGAACTCCTCCAGCGGGGTGAGCTCACCGCGCAGCGCGGACAGGGCCTGGCGGGTCTCGGCGAGCCCGTCGCGGGCCATTCCCCGGGCGGCCACCACCCGTTCGAGGATCTGCTCCCGGTCGGCGCCGCGCTCGATCAGCAACCGTGCGGCCTCCAGGTGCACCAGCTGGGCCGAGAGGCTGTGGGCCAGGACGTCGTGGATCTCCCGTGCGATCCTGGCCCGCTCCCCCAGCGCCGCCGACTCGGCCTCGGCCGCTCTTGCGGCACGCTCCTGGGCGAGCAGCCGCTGGGCGCTGCCCCGGGCCTCGGCGTCGAGTCGCAGGACATAGCCGGCGAGAGCCATGCCCACGACGGTGGCCGCGGTGGTCAGCCATACGTCGTTGTTGAACGCGGAGTACGAGGCCAGGGCCACGGACGTGACGGGCAGAGCGATCGCGACCGGCAGCCGCTCCAGCGCGGAGATGCCGCAGCCGCACCAGATCACGAGGGCCGGTCCCTGGAAGCCGGTGGTCTCCGCGAGGACAGCGATCCCCAGGAGGACCACGATGAGCGCCAGGGAGGGCACGAGCCGGTGGGCATACGTGGTCCGGAAGAACCCCCAGGAGACCACGGCGGTCACGACCACCCCCGCCACCGCCGCGGCCATGCCCCAGCCGTGGACGTGCGACTGGTTGAAGGCACTCCACAGCAGCAGGGCGAGGACGAGCAGCCTCACGCCCCAGGCGAGGGAGCGCCGCGGCCGGGAGAGCCCCGCCCGGCTCAGCGCTTCTCGTGAGGGCCAGCGTGTCCAGGCGTTCTCCGTCACACGCCTTCCTTCCTGGTGACCCGGGCCATGCCGTCACCGTACGCCCGGGCGGGACCGCTCGCGGTCGCGGCGGAGGGAAGGCTCTGCGCGCGCCAGACGAGGATGCCGGCCCGGACCAGGAGGGTGACCGCCAGCCCCAGGATGAGGGCCGCACTGTCCTGGTGGACGCCGACGACGGCTCCGAGGGCGTAGAGACCGACGCGCAGGGCTATTCCGCCGAACCAGACGAGTGCGCTGGCCTTGGTGCTCTTGGTCCAGACGACGCCGTCCTCCTCCGTCCACACCCGGGTGGTCCAGGCCCAGGCGGCACCCATCACCAGCCCCACCAGCAATTCGGTGCCGAGCAGGAGGGCGGAGGCCGTGCGGTGGTGGGCGTCGAGCACGCCGGGTTCGCGCAGCGCGACCACCGCGAGGATCACGGGCAGCAGCCACCAGCGCCTGCCCGTGTCGATCGGGCGGGCGCGGAACTGGCGAGCGATCACCACGACGACCACGGCCACGATCAGCAGCGCGTTGACGAGCCCGGACATCAGAGCCTCCGTGAGCGGCAAGGGGCGGTGCCGGGAGCGGGAGCTGCCGACGCCTTCGACGCTACGGAAACGCGCAGCTCAGAAGATCGGAGCGGGGGTGGATCACGGGTGGATTCCAGCGAGCGGGATCTCTCCACCCCCGGGTGGAGAACCCCACGCGGGACCACACGCGGGGCCCCACGGGCGGTCGACGGGCCGCCCGTGGACGAGCGCGGTGGCCGGGCCGACGGGGGGTCCGGAACGGTCGGTGGTGGGCCCTGGCACTCGCGCAGGCCGGCCATCACGTGCCTGGCGCGACGACCGGTCGAGAGCCCGCGGGCAGTTCACGGCCAGGTCGACGCTCAGCTCCTGGCCCGGCAGCCGACGCCGGCTTCCTTGCCGGACGGTCCGGGCCGGGCGGTGGCACACGCCACCGCCCGCCCGGCCCGGACCGGCCCTACCGTGCCCCGGCCCACCGGCCGCCTCTTCGGCGGTGGCCCGGCGCAGCGGCTACGCGTCGATCCGTGACCGGTCCAGCGTCGCCGCCGAGCCGGAGATGAACTCCTTGCGGGGAGCCACGTCGTTGCCCATCAGCAGGTCGAAGACCTGCTCGGCCGCCTCCAGGTCGGAGAGGTTGATGCGGCGCAGGGTGCGGTGGCGCGGGTCCATCGTCGTCTCGGCCAGCTGGTCGGCGTCCATCTCGCCCAGACCCTTGTAACGCTGGATGGAGTCCTTGTACCGGATGCCCTTGCTCTGGAACTCCATGAGCTTGTCGCGCAGCTCGCGGTCCGAGTACGTGTACACGTACTTGTCCTGGCCCTTCTTGGGCTGGACGATCTCGATGCGGTGCAGCGGCGGCACCGCGGCGAAGACCCGGCCGGCCTCGACCATGGGCCGCATGTACCGCTGGAACAGCGTCAGCAGCAGGCAGCGGATGTGCGAGCCGTCCACGTCGGCGTCGGTCATCATGATGATCTTGCCGTAACGGGCCGCGTCGATGTCGAAGGTGCGGCCGGAGCCCGCCCCTATGACCTGGATGATCGCCCCGCACTCGGCGTTCTTCAGCATGTCCGTCACCGAGGACCGCTGAACGTTGAGGATCTTGCCGCGGATCGGCAGCAGGGCCTGGAACTCGGAGTTCCGGGCGAGCTTCGCCGTACCGAGCGCGGAGTCTCCCTCGACGATGAACAGCTCGCTGCGCTCGACGTCGTCGCTGCGGCAGTCGGCGAGCTTGGCGGGCAGCGACGAGGACTCCAGGGCCGTCTTGCGGCGCTGCGCGTCCTTGTGCTGGCGGGCCGCGATGCGGGTCCGCGCGGCGGCGACCACCTTCTCCATGACCACGCGGGCCTGGGCGGCGGCGTCCCGCTTGGTGGAGGTGAGGAACGCCTTGAGTTCCTTGGAGATCACACTGTTCACGATCCGGCGGGCCGCAGAGGTCCCGAGGACCTCCTTGGTCTGGCCCTCGAACTGCGGCTCGGCGAGCCGGACGGTGACGACAGCGGTGAGACCCTCCAGGGCGTCGTCCTTGACGATGTCGTCCTCGGCGACGCGCAGCAGCTTCTTGGCACGCAACGCCTCGTTGAGGGTTTCACGGACGGCCTGCTCGAAGCCGGCCACGTGGGTGCCGCCCTTGGGCGTGGCGATGATGTTGACGAACGACCTCACGTTCTGGTCGTAGCCGGTGCCCCAGCGCAGCGCCACGTCGACGCCGAGTTCGCGGGTGACCTCGGTGGGGGTCATCTGGCCGTGTTCGTCCAGGACCGGGACGGTCTCCTTGAAGGTGCCCTGACCGGAGAAGCGGAGGACGTCACAGACCGGCTTGTCGGTGGCCAGGTACTCGCAGAACTCACTGATGCCGCCGTCGAAGCGGAACGACTCCTCGCCCTTGCTGCCGCCCTCACCGAGGCCGTACTCGTCGCGGACGACGATGGTCAGGCCGGGCACCAGGAACGCGGTCTGGCGGGCGCGCTGGTGGAGCGTGTCCAGGGAGAGCTTGGCGTCCTTCAGGAAGATCTGGCGGTCGGCCCAGTAGCGCACGCGCGTGCCGCTGCGGGTCTTGGGCACCCTCTTGGTCTTGCGCAGCCCGCTCCCGGCCTCGAACTTGCCGTCCGGGCCGGCGCCGGTGAAGGCCCCCGGCACGCCACGGCGGAAGCTGATGGCGTGCACACTGCCGCCGCGGTCGACCTCGACGTCGAGGCGCGCGGAGAGGGCGTTCACCACGGAGGCACCGACGCCGTGCAGGCCGCCGGAGGCCGCGTAGGAGCCGCCGCCGAACTTGCCGCCGGCGTGCAGCTTGGTCATCACCACCTCGACGCCGGACAGGCCGGTCTTGGGCTCGACGTCCACGGGGATGCCGCGGCCGTTGTCCCGGACCTCGACGGAGCCGTCGTCGTGGAGGATGACGTCGATGTGGTCGCAGTACCCGCCGAGGGCCTCGTCCACGGCATTGTCGATGATCTCCCACAGGCAGTGCATCAGACCGCGGCTGTCGGTCGAGCCGATGTACATGCCGGGGCGCTTGCGCACGGCTTCGAGGCCCTCAAGGACGAGCAGGTGCCGCGCGGTGTAGTTGGAGCCGTCCCGGTCTGCTCCTGCCAGCAGCGCTGTGGACGGCACGGAGGTATCGGCGGTCACGCGGTTCGCTCCTCGCTGAATTTCAATGGAGCCCCTTTGGGGTAAGAGGCCGGCTTCGGTCGCCGCTCAGAGGGTACCGAGGCCTGGTAGAGCCGTTGTAACGCCACCCTCGTCATGAACTCACACTAGTCCAGGGTCGCATGAGTGTTCGATCCCTCGATGGAGTGAAGTACATATCACGTTCCCTTCGAGGCATGAACCATTTAGGCTCCGGGCACGTCCTCACAAACAACCGGCAACCCGGCCGGGAGGATGAAACCGATGAATCGCGCGAACCCGTAAGCACCTAAGACGACGCAATACGGCACATTCGCCGCCAACCGGCAGCAGACGGCCACCTCGAAAGATTTTTTTCGAGGAGAAGCCCCGAGCGGGAACGTTTTCGGGCTGGTTGGATGTTGACCTTGGTACGACAGCTCGTCGAGCTAGAGAAGAGGCGACGTGACTACTGTTCTGACCCCCGCGAGCCACCTGACGGCCGCCGATCGCTGCGACCGCTGCGGCGCCCAGGCATACCTGCGCGTCGTGCTGCTCAGCGGCGGAGAACTGCTCTTCTGCGCCCACCACGGTCGCAAGTTCGAGCCGGAACTCAAGAAGATCGCCGCTGAGATACAGGACGAGACGGAGCGGCTCACCTCCGCTCCCGCCACCGCCTCCGAAGATGAGCGCTGACCTCTCGCATCCACGACGAGCCAGCTCCGGCACAGGCCGGTGAAGGGCGGTCGCTCCTCAGGGAGCGGCCGCCCTCGTCGTATCCGCGCAAAGGCCCTCAGGAGGGCTTGTGCGGCCCTCGCGATCCGCTGAAGGCACCCCTGGGACCGAGCGCCCGTACAACCTCGGAGACGCGCGTGTAGACGCCGGGGCTCCCCGGGCGCCCGCAGCCGCTCCCCCACGACACGAGCCCGATCAGCTTCCCCTTGGCGACGAGCGGGCCTCCGCTGTCGCCCTGGCAGGCGTCCGGGCCGCCCCGGGTCTCGCCCGCACACACCATCGAGTCCGACCGGTAGGTGCCGTCCGGACCGCCGGGATAGGCCCGCTCACACGTCTCGTCGGGCAGCACGTGGAGCCGCGCCTCGTACAGCCGGCGCGAGTAGTCGCCACCGCCCGTGACGTCGCCCCACCCCGAGACCAGGGCACCGGTGCCGGGCGTGTAGGCGGTGTCCCCCCGGGGGGCCATCGCGATGACCGCGCGGGCCGGCAGGGGCTCGGCAAGGGTGAGCACGGCGAAGTCGCCGGTGTTCGCGTCGGGGTCGTAGTCCGGGTTGACCCGGGCGGCGGTCACGGGGATTTCCTGGCCCTGCGTCGCGAGCAGATCCGTGCGGCCCGCGATGACCTTGAGGTCGCGGACCGGTCCGGACGGCCCGCCGATGACCTCGTCGGCAAGGCAGTGGGCCGCGGTCAGCACGGTGGTCCGGCCGATCGCCACCCCGCCGCAGAACTGACCGGCCCGCGTACCTCCGAACCGGTCACGGCTGGACAGTGCGACCGTCCAGGGGGCCTGGGAGACGTCGACGGGGAACCCGCCGACCACGACGCTGTCGGCAGTGGCGGGAGACGGGGTGGCCAGTGGTATGGCCGTGCTGACGGCCGCCAGGATCAGCGGCCGGATCAGGGCCGGGGCAACAGAACGGCGCATGCACGCTCCTCACTCTGGGTGGGACTGGGACACCCAGAGTCATCCAGCGCACCGCGCCCCGCAGCACGAAGGCCCGGCCTCCGCGGTGGGAGGCCGGGCCTTCGGCGTGGTACGACCGCGACCTAGTCGAGGTAGTCGCGCAGCACCTGGGAGCGCGACGGGTGGCGCAGCTTCGACATGGTCTTGGACTCGATCTGGCGGATGCGCTCACGCGTGACGCCGTACACCTTGCCGATCTCGTCGAGGGTCTTCGGCTGACCGTCGGTGAGACCGAACCGCATGGAGACGACGCCGGCCTCGCGCTCGGACAGGGTGTCCAGCACCGAGTGCAGCTGCTCCTGGAGGAGCGTGAAGCTGACGGCGTCGGCGGGAACGACGGCCTCGGAGTCCTCGATGAGGTCACCGAACTCGCTGTCGCCGTCCTCGCCCAGCGGGGTGTGCAGGGAGATGGGCTCACGGCCGTACTTCTGGACCTCGATGACCTTCTCGGGGGTCATGTCGAGTTCCTTGGCCAGCTCCTCCGGAGTGGGCTCGCGGCCCAGGTCCTGGAGCATCTGGCGCTGCACGCGCGCGAGCTTGTTGATGACCTCGACCATGTGCACCGGGATACGGATGGTGCGGGCCTGGTCGGCCATCGCCCGGGTGATCGCCTGACGGATCCACCAGGTGGCGTAGGTCGAGAACTTGTAGCCCTTGGTGTAGTCGAACTTCTCGACCGCGCGGATCAGACCGAGGTTTCCCTCCTGGATCAGGTCCAGGAAGAGCATGCCTCGGCCGGTGTAACGCTTGGCCAGGGAGACCACCAGACGGAGGTTGGCCT
>NZ_JAEKKT010000495.1 GCF_019510245.1 Streptomyces sp.
GCCGCCACGCCCCGCGCCTCGATCTGCTCGATGGCGGCCCGCAACAGCTCCTCGCGCCGCTCGGCCACTGTCAACCGCACTCTCGCCACGGGCTCACCCTAAGCCGTCGCTCGGCGGGGCGCCGCCCCGAGGGGCCAGGTCAGCGGTACCAGCCGAACCGGTCCGCGATCACCGGTAGCCGGTCCGCGACCAGCGCGTGGGCGGCGGCCCGCGGCGAGATCCCGTCCGCCTCCGCGCGGGCCAGCAACTGTTCGACGAGGGCACGCATGGAACGCCGTATGTGTGCGAAGGCCTCGTCCGCGTCCGCGCCGATGTCGCCGAACAGCGTCCACCACCACCAGGCGTTGGTACCGGAGTTGACCACGACGTCCGGCAGTACGGTGACCCCGCGCGCCGCCAGCAGCGCCTCCGCCGCGGGCAGGACCGGCATGTTGGCCGCCTCGACGATCCAACAGGCCGTGATCCGCTCCTGGTTGCCGCTGTCGATCGTGTAGGACACGGCCGCGGGCACGAGTACCTCCGCATCGAGCGACAGCCAGGCGTCGCCGGGCAGTTCGCGGTCGGCGGGGCGCAGGGCGGAGCGGTCCACGGTGCCGTAGGTGTCCCTGGCGGCCAGCAGCGCCTCGACGTCGAGCCCCGCCGGGTTGAAGACCGTGCCCTTGATGTCGGCGACCGCCACCACGGTGAGTCCCGCGCGCGTGAGGAACCGGGCCGTGGCGCCGCCCATGGTGCCAAGCCCCTGCACCGCCACGCGCGTGCCCGCGTACGGCATCCCGGCCAGGTCCAGGGCCGCCAGGACCGACTCGGCGACCCCGCAGCCGCCCGCCAGTTCGTCGAGTCCGATGCCGTCGACATCGAGGGCGAACGCGTCCGCGAGCCGCCGCCGGGCCGTGGCCTCGTCGTCGAGCAGCGGATAGACCGCCTGGATCGAGGAGACCAGGCCTGCCTCCGCGGCCGCCCGGTCCACCAGGTCCTGGCTGAGACCCAGGTCCTCGCCGGTCGTCCAGCAGCTCTCGACGTACGGCCGCATGGCGCGCAGGTAGCGCACGAGGAGGCCGTACGCCGCCGGGTCCCGGGGGTCGCAGTCGATGCCGCCCTTGGCGCCGCCCAGCGGGATGTAGCGCGCCTCGGGGTCGTAGTGCAGGGCCTCTTTCATGGTCATGCCGCGGGCGAGCCCGGTGACTTCGTCGAGGGTGCAGCCGGGGCGCATCCGCAGGCCGCCGCTGGCGACACCCCGTACCAGTCGGTCGACGACGAGGAAGCCCTGGTGGCCGGTGACGTGGTCCGTCCAGGTGAGCGACAGCAAGGGGGTGGTCACACGGGCTCCGGTGCGGGCGGACGGCTACTGAACGGGGGGTCAGTATTTGCATCCGGCCGCGCCCTGTCAACGTGATCAGCTCCGACGGCGTCCCTATCCGTGTGACCGGACAGACGCCGGCACTGTCAGTGGGGCGGACCATAATGGATGCCTCAGCACTCCCTCTGGAGGTACCGTGACCGGCTTCCGTCCCCTGAGCTCCGGGCTCCGCGCGCTGCAGCCCGCGGCCTTCGGTGCGGACCCGAGCGGTGAGCGCATGGCGCGTATCCGCAGATCCCCCCACTTCAAAGACGGTGTCTTCCAGAACCCCGGCGGAACAGCCGGTATCCGGCCCGACGGGTCGATGATCGACTTCGCCAAGGGCTACTTCGACAGCGACGCCCGGCAGCAGCGTGCTCCGCAAGGCCGGATCCCGGTCCATGCCACGACGCTCGCCGACCTCTCCAAGCCACCCGCCACCGGACTGCGGCTGACCTGGATGGGG
>NZ_JAEKKT010000496.1 GCF_019510245.1 Streptomyces sp.
GAGCGAGCCGATGCCCATCGCGAAGACCATGACGGACAGCACCACGGAGGCCTGGGTGACCGAGACGCCGATCAAGTACGAGGCGAGAGCCACCAGTTCGAGCTCGTACACCAGTCCGCAGGCCGCGCAGACGAAGACGCAGGCGAGGACGAGGAAGCGGCCCGTGCCGGGGCGGACGGGCAGCCGCGCGGACCCGGCCCAGGACGGCGGAGCGCCGGGCGGAGCGGGGGCGTGCGGCTCGATCACGTTGCGACGGTACGTCACTGATGTGGCACGCTTCGTCACCCACACGTGTGGAACTGAGGAGCGAGCGGGCAACAGGGGTGCGTCGCTCAGCCCGACGTCCCGACCGGGACCCGGACCCCGACCCGTGTCCGCGTGGCCACCAACTGCCCGTCCTGCGGATACGCGTGCCAGGTCCGCCAGTGCACCTGCCCGTCGTACCGCTGGGCCAGCAGCGCCGTGAACGCGAGCGGGCTGCCCGGGAAAACCCCCGCGAGCCCGTTCGGATGGTCGGACACCAGCGCCAGCAACTCCTGTGCGCGCCCGGCGAACTGACCCGGCGACAGTGCCTCGACGCGCGCGGCGAACTCGTACTCCCAGTCCCCCACCCGCTTGGTCACGCCCAGGGGCAGCGGCGCACTGCTGCCGGCGATGCACGCCACCGTCTCCGAACAGATGCCCCGCTCCTCCTCCAGGAGCACTTGGTGGGACGCGCCGAGAAGTCTCAACTGAAGCTGCGCTCCGCCGATTTCGAGGTCGAGCGTGGCCAGGGCGGGCAGCGGCTCGCGCCCCAGGGCCCAGGCGAGGTCGGCCGCGCGCGTGTCGGTGTACGAGGTGTTCAGGGTCGTGAGCATGGATCGGCTCCGCTAGCACGCAAAGAAAGGGTGGTGTGGGGTTCCGGAACATCCGGGCGACTGTGGGGGGATCGGCCCGGTCAGCCCAGTCGGGAGGTCAGGACGTGTCCGCAGGACGTCCGAGGGGCTGTGTTGGCGATTTAGAGGGAATCATGAACAGTGGCGCCACCACAGCGTTTTTACCCAAGTTCGTGGGGTTTCCATCCCTCCGTGGGCTCTCCAGCTCATCTGTTCAACTACGGCGTGCGCCACGGCGGCCGGAGCGCGCGCCGGAGCACCGGAGTGAATAAGCGACAAACGGGGGCGCGCGTCACAGCAACAAGCGGGGGCGTGCGTCCCGACCCAGGTCCGGACCCACACCCCCGCCTTCCCCCGCTCCCCCGTCTCCGGATGCGGTTCCCCCTGCCGGAGCTCAGCTGCCCCGTGTCAGCTGCCTCCCCCGCATCCGCCCCCACCGCCGCAGGACGACCCGCCACCACAGGACGACCCACCGCCACAGGAGTGGCCACCGCCGCAGGAGTGCCCACCGTGGTGACCGCCGCCACCGGAGTCCGATCCGCCGCCGTCTCCCCCGGCCCACCAGCTGCCGCCGGCGGCGCCGGCGCCGCCGCTGTGGGCCGCCCGCATACGCCGACGCGTCGAGCCGTTCCGGAACACCGTGGCCACCACGCCCACGAGGAACAGGACCAGGAACACCACCAGGATGATGCCGAAGACCATGGCTCACCCTCCTTCCGTTACCCCCCGAAGCGACCCCCCGTGGGCGCCTCGCCGGTTGCGTGAGCTGGAGATGCCCTTCTGTCTCACGGGCCAAAGCAGAGTTGAGGAACTCCAGAGCTTGGGCGCAGGATGACCGGCATGACCTCCAGTGCGCGCCCCCTGCTCAACCGACGTCTCGCCGAGTTCGGGACGACGATCTTCGCCGAGATGTCCGCCC
>NZ_JAEKKT010000237.1 GCF_019510245.1 Streptomyces sp.
ACCAGGGCCACAGCGGTCCGCCTTTCCCCTGGGCACGGCTGGGACGACGCGCGCTCCACAGGGTCGCCGAGGACCTCGCCCTCGGCATCACCGACCACTGGACGAGCGGACACCGCTGTTTCCTCACCCTGGCTCATCGGTGGTCTTCCTCGGTCGACCCTTTTGAGGGACCAAGCTGGGAGCGTGGCACGAGTTTGACGAATGGAGTGGGTCACCGTCATCCGGCCCACCGGACCCGTACAGCGCGATGAGCGTCGGCATCCACGTCGAGGCGGCGTACCCGGCCGCTCGATCCGCCACTGTCTCCAACGACCACTTGGGAAAGGTTCGGTATGCCGGGCTCCGAAGTCTGTGAGAGATTCATGGCACCGCACGCCCGCGACGGTGGCCTCGTCATGCCGAACGCATGGGACGGCCCCTCGGCGCTGATGCCGGCCGATGCCGGTTTCGAGGCGATCGCGACATCGTCAGCGGCGCTCGCTGCCACGCTCGGCCGGTCCGACGGGCGACACGAAGTCACCCGTGGCGAGCACCTCGGGCACGCGCGGCTGATCGGTCGGCTCACCGGCTGCCCGTCGACGGAGCCTTCGGGGACGGCTACGGCGATGCGCCTGAAGACGCCGCTGCCTTGACCTTCGTCCAAACACCCACCCGGAAAATCCTCGTGCTCGTGAGTGAGGGGCTGCCGACAGACGAGATGGCGCCGAAACTCGTCATCGGCGCGGCGACTGTACATACGCACGTCTACCGGCCGAGGCACAAGCTCAATGTGCGCGACCGGGCTCAGCTCGTCTCCTTCGCCCACAGCTGCGGGTTGCTCTGAGCCTCACCGCCCTGCGGACGTGCCGCGCCCGATCCGGCTGACGGCTCGTCGGCCGCGGAGGTCCCGGACGTCGATCCGGGGACCTCGACCAGGAACATCGCCGTCACCACGAGGGCGCCGCCGGCCAGGGTGGAGAGGGTGAGGCGCTCGCCGCCGGCGAGCACGGCGAACAGGCCCGCGAAGACCGGTTCCATGGTGAGGATCACCGCGGCCTGGGTGGCCGTCACATGCTTCTGCGCCCAGGTCTGCACCATGTAGGCGAAGGCCGAGGCCAGCACCGCCGTGACCAGGACCGCCGTCCAGGCGCCGGCGCCGTGCGGGATCCGCACGCCGTGCGGGACGGTGCCGATCAGGCACATCAGCGCGGCGGTGGCCAGTTGGACCACGGTGAATGCGTAGGCGTCCCGCCCCGGGGACCAGCGTCCCAATGCCAGCAGATGCAGCGCGAAGCAGACGGCACACAGCAGGGTGAGCGCCTCCCCCGAACCGAACGAGGCACCGCTGAGCGTGATGAGCGCCAGGCCGGCGGTCGCGGTCAGTGCCGCCGTCCACGTGAGCGGGGAGAGGCGCTGGCGGAACAGCAGCCAGGCCAGGAGCGGGGTGAGGACGACGAAGAGGCCGGTGAGGAATCCGCTGACGGCCGCCGACGTGTGCTGCAGGCCCAGGGTCTGCAGGATGAACGCCACGCCCAGCAGGAAACCGGCCGCCGCTCCGCGCCCCAGTGTGCCGCGGTCGAGACGGCGGACGACCGACGGGCGGAAGGCGGCCATCACCACGGCGGCGATGGCGAACCGCCAGGTCAGGAAGGAGAAGACGGGCATACCGACGGTGGCGTCCTTGACGACCAGGAACGTGGCGCCCCAGACGGCGGTGACGAGCAGCAGCCCGACCACGGCGCCTGTCCGTAACCTGTTGTGGCCCGGCCGCAGCCGGAGGGACCTGTTCATGACGGTCCTTTCGTCCGGGCGGCGACCGCGGTGTCGACCGGGCACGACTGCTTGGGGCACTCGTCCAGGGCGCACATGCGGCAGATGCGCTGTCCGTGATCGGCGTCGGTGGTCAGATGGGCCAGCATCCGCGCGAGGAAGCCGGTCAGTACGGTTCTCTCGTCCGGCCGGAGCACGGACATCGCGTCGCCCATGAGACTGCGCCGCAGCTCCAGCAGCCGCTCGGCCTCACGTGTGCCCTCCGGAGTGAGGAAGACGGAAACCTTACGGCCGGTGGCGCCCGGCTCCCGTCGCGCCATGCCGTCGCGCTCCAGCCGGTCCACCAGCCGGGTGGCGGCGGACTGGGTCAGGCCGAGCGGGCCGGAGATCTGGTCGATGCCGGCGCCGGGCTCCTGCAACAGGTAGGTGAGGGCGGCCGGGGTGGCCCCGCTCTGCCCGGACGCGCCCTCGCTCGCCGTCCGCTGCGCGTCACCCAGTGCGGTGACCAGGGCACCCAGCAGGTTCCCCGTCCGGCGGTCCCCGGCCATGGAGTCCATACCCATGAATCCACCATGCATGACTCATGCATGAGTGTCAACGTCCCCCTCACAGGCGCACGGCCAGGCGGTGCCGGTGCAGCTCCTCGTAGTCCGGGAGCTGCCGGCGATGGAATTCCGCCGGTGCCGGACGGTTGTCCACGGCGAACTCGTACTCCGGCAGGGCGGTTACCCGCTCACGGTGCCCCCGCCGGATGGCCCCACCGGATTTACCTCATTCTGGGCCCGCGCCGGGAGTTGAACGCCGGCTCCACGGGCATCGCGTACCGTCGGGCAACCCAGTCGGCCGCGGGTGGCGATCAGCAGGACGGCGGCCGCGGCGGTGGAGCTGAGCAGGAAGGCGTGTGCGGCGTCTCCGGTGGACAGTGAGGGGAACATGTCGGACCAGGCCAGGGAGAAGAAGTTGTTGACGCCGCAGTGCAGCAGCATGGCCAGCGGCAGGCTCTCCCCGGTGCGGTTGAACACCCAGGTCATGACGGAGCTGAAGGCGATCGCGGTGGCGATGAACTCCAGGGGCGTGGTCCAGGACACCTGCGGCCAGTTGCCCCACTCGGTCATGAACAGCGGGAGATGCCAGGCGCCCCACAGCGGGCCGACGACGAGGGTGCCGAGCAGTGGGCCGTAGCGGCGCTGCAGGCGGGGCATGGCGAACTCGCGCCAGCCGGGCTCCTCGGCGAGGCCGGTGGTGATCATCTGCAGGAGCAGGCCGGGCAGGAACGCGGCCAGCACCGTGACAGGCGGCATCGCGGGGCCGCGGCCGGCCAGCGCGACCGTGGCGAGGGTCAACGCGGCGGGCACCGAGAACAGCACCATGAGGTACCAGCGCCGGCCGACCCGGAACTTGGTCATGCGACCGCGCCAGGCCCGCAGTCCAGGGCGTCCCTCGGAGATCCCGGTGACGAGGAGGGCCGCAGTGATCGGGCCGAGGTAGGCGCCGGGCAGGACGCCGAGGAGCTGGGTGGTGCCGCCGGCTCCGGGGAAGGCGAAGTGCCACAGGCCCAGGCCGTTCTCGGACAGGATGTACGGGGTCCACGCCGTCCAGCTCAGCAGGTAGGCGAGGGAGAAGAACCAGGTCAGGGGGCGGCGGCGGATGCTGCCTCGCAGGCCGGTCGCGCGGGCCGGGCGGGTCGGGCTTTCGGTGGTGACGGGGGCTTGGACGCTCACCGCGGGTCCCTTCGGAGGGGGCTGATGTGATGCGTCCAGCAGACCAGCGCCGCGCCCGCGGATCATTGCCGTGCGCACCCCAAGTGGTGGTACAGCAGGCTGTACTTGAGGGATCGTCAGCGGGTCGTCAACCCTGGCGGCCTGCCGTCTCCGTGCGCACCGCCGCCTCGGTGAGGGCCGTCGCAGTGCGCACGGTGCTGGCGACGGCCGACGTGGACGCGGGCCGAGTCACTGTGCGCGGACGGCGTCCGCGGGTGGGGTGCGCAGCGCCTGGCGGGTGGGGAGTTCGATGGTCAGGAAGGCCGTGACGGTGACCGTGAGCGCCAGCGCCGGCAGGAGCCAGACCGGGCCCGCGGGCCAGGGCCGACCGAGGAAGCCCTGGCCCAGGAGGGCGAGGGGGATCACGGACAGCAGCACCGCGCTGGAGAGTGCGGTGGCGGCGGTCACCGCGGCCTCGCGTCGCATCATCGCGCGGATCTGACGCGGTGTGGTGCCGTTCAGACGGAGGGCCCCCAGCTCGACCCGCCGCTGGGCAGTGGCGGCGACGAGCTTGTTGGCGATGCTGAGCAGCAGGTAGACGAGCAGGACCACGATGGTGGCCAGGTTGATCCACACCTCGGGCGGGGCATCCCGCAGACCACCGGTGTTCGTGGCGTGCGTGTCCTCCAGGTCCAGTCCCGGGCGGGAGGCGGCCAGGACGGTCAGGCCCTGCCGGGCCTTGTCCGTGCCGTCGGTGCGGATCAGGACCGACTGGTCGAGGCCGGTCGTGGTGTGTCCGGCCGCCAGGTCGTGGGAGAGGACGACAGTGCCGAAGCCCAGGCCGCGGTCGTAGACGGCGACGACCGTGGCCTCGACCGGGGTGCCGTCGCCGAGGACGAGACGCACCCGGTGGCCCACTTCCGCGGCGCGCGAGCGGGCGGCATCGCTGCTGACGGCGATGGTTGCGCCGCTGAGACGGTCCAGGTTCCCCTCTCGTACGTCGAGGTCGAGGACGTCCGACGCGCCCGGGGTGAGGATCATCGCGGAGCCGGACTCGGTCTCCGTGTCGCCGAACTGCTTGAACGGCCACACCACGGTCGTCGTGCCGACCGGCACCGCCGCCTCCACCCCGGGCGTCCCGCGTACGGCGGCGAGCGTGCCCTCGGGCAGTCCGCCCAGGGCCGGTGCGCTCAGGCGCTGCTGGGCGAGGGTGCCGGTGCGGGTGTCGTCGGTGGCGGCGGCCAGCACGGTGGTCTGGGTGAGGGTGTACGTCAGGACGAAGACAACCGCCATGGCCAGGGTGCTGACGATCCCCGCGTTGCGCAGGGCGTAGGCGCGGACGTTGGCCATCGCCAGCCAGGTGGGGGCGGAGACGCCGGAACGGGTGCGCCGGGCCGCCGCGTTCCCGATGCCCCGGACCAGCGCCGGGCCGGCCAGGGCCAGACCGATCGCCGCGAGGATGCCCGCGAGGGACGTGGCCGTCGCGCCGAGGACCGTACGGGAGAACAGCGGCACCGCGGACATGGTGGTCGCGGCCACGACGACCAGCAGGCCGATACAGGTCCGGATCCCGGAGGGGTTGCGCGGCTCACTGCGCGATTCGGCGACGGCCTCGGTGGCCGGCATGCGGGAGGTGCGCCAGGCCGAGCTCCTGGCCGAGACCTGGACGGCGAGGGCGATGAGGAGGACGGCCGCGAGGGCGGGCAACGGGCTGATCGTCAGAGGGAGTTCGGACGGGACGACACCGCGGTCCGCCAGCAGCCCGCGGAACTGCCCGGCCAGCAGATAGCCGAGCGCCACCCCCGGCACCAGAGCCACGGCCGCGACGACGGTGGACTGGGCGGCGGCAAGCCGCCGTATCTGCTGGGGAGTTGCTCCGACGGCCCGCATCAGGGCCAGGTCCCGGCGCTGCCCGGCGATCGACACGGCCAGCGCGCTCGCCGTGACGAAACCGGTGATCAGCAGGACGATCCCGGCCAGCGAGCCGGCGAGGAGGACCAGGAGGGAGCGGGACGCGCCCGCGCCGGGCGAGACGAGGTCCCCGCGGCCCGCACCGGTCGTCACCTCAAGGCCGGTGCCCTTCAGCTTCGTACGGACCTCGGCGGCGACGCGTTCCGCGGCGTCGGGTGCGGTACGCAGGCCGACCAGGTCGACACGGGCCGCGCGAC
The DNA here is from genome assembly GCF_019510245.1 of Streptomyces sp. Lineage (GTDB taxonomy): Bacteria > Actinomycetota > Actinomycetes > Streptomycetales > Streptomycetaceae > Streptomyces. Next base: position 5,618 of record NZ_JAEKKT010000237.1, read on the forward strand.
CGGACAGCCGCACGGCCGTCGTATCGGCGAAGAAGACGCCCGCGCCGGGTGAGCCGACCACCGCCGAGACGCGGTAGTCGGCGGCGGCCCGTCCGGCGGCCACGACCTGGACCCGGTCGCCGACCGTCACCCCCGCCGCGGCCGCGGTGGCAGTGTCCACGGCGATCTCGCCGGAACCGGACGGCGCACCGCCCTCGACCCGCGGCGCGTCCAGCAGCTTCGTCGAGGACCAGCCATGCCCCGACGCCTGAGGATCCCCGGCCGCCACGACCCGTCCGTGGGCGTCGACGAGGGCGGCGGGAAAGCCGATGTCGCCGACCGCCTCGGTGACACCCGGCAGCCCGGTCAGTTCACCGGTCAGTCGGGACGGGACCGTACGGCGTTCCGGGAGCGCGATCGGCAGGTCCTCGACCGGATAGAACTCCTGGTCGGCCGCGACCACGACGTCCGCGCCGCCGAGGCGCCCGGCGGGCAGGTGCGAGCGCAGGCCGGACTCGGCCAGTACGCCGGTGCCGGTGATCAGTGCCGCGCCGCCGACGACCGCGCACGCCACGGCGATCAGCGCGGTGATCCGGTGTCGGACCATCTGCAGGGCAAGACGGAACATGACTCAGACCTCTCCCAACGCGACAAGCCGGTCGGCCAGTTGTGGGGCGGAGGGTGCCTCCAGGGCCTCGACCACCCGGCCGTCGGCCATCACCAGCACGTGGTGCGCCCGCGCCGCGGCGGCCGGGTCGTGGGTGACCATCACCACCGTCTGGCGCAGCTCGTCCACGAGATCACGCAGCAGGTCCAGGACCTCGTGGGCGCTGCGCAGGTCCAGCGCGCCGGTCGGCTCGTCGGCGAACACGACGGCCGGCTTGGCCGCCAACGCCCGTACGACGGCGGCCCTTTGCTGCTGTCCGCCGGAGAGCTCGGCCGGGCGGTGGGCGAGCCGTTCGGTGAGACCGACCCGCTCGACCAGGGTGCGCAGCCAGTCGTGGTCCGGGGTGCGTCCCGCGAGCCGCAGGGGCAGCGTGATGTTGTCCTCGATGGTGAGGGAGGGGATCAGGTTGTAAGCCTGGAACACGAACCCGATGCGCTCGCGACGCAGTTCGGTGCGGCGGGTCTCGTTCAGCCCGGCGATCTCGTGGCCGTCGATACGGATGCTGCCCGACGTCGGGGAGTCAAGGCCCGCGGCGCAGTGCATCAGCGTGCTCTTGCCGGAACCCGAGGGCCCCATCACGGCGAGGAACGTGCCGCGTTCCACGGTCAGCGACACCTCGTCGAGGGCGCGTACGCCTCCCGGGTACTCCTTGCCGAGCCGGTCCAGCACGATGGCCGGCGCGGAGGTGCGATCCACGGTCGTGGCCGGGCGCGGGGCGCCGGCGTGGACGGGCCTCATCGACGGCCCCGCAGGTTGCGCACGACGAGGATTCCGCCGCAGAGCACGGTGACCGCGCCGCAGGCCAGGTGCACCCAGGTGTTCGCCTCGCCGTAGGAGGCCGCCATGTTGGCGACCGCGCTGATCACCACCAGGATCCACAGCAGCGAGCGGGCGATCTCCCCGCGGGCGAGGGCGGGCGACGGTGTGCCGGGGGCGGCGTCGGCACCGGTCAGGCGGTAGGGGTCGTTGTTCGGCATGGGGCTTCCTCCCGAGGTCGGCTGTCGTCACCGACGCTATGGATCGCGGCCCCCCTCGGCCGATCCCGTAGCCCGCCCGGTTCGAGGTACAGCAGGCTGTACTCCTCGGCCTCCGGGCTGACGGCGAACGATCCTCCGGCATAAGGTCCTTCGCGACGAAGGGAGGACGTATGGCCATCCACCAGGACGCCGCGGCCGGGGACCCGAGTACGGGGCTCAAGGACAACGTCGTACGGGCCCTGAGCACCGCCGGCATCGCGATCGCGCAGCTCGCATCCGGACTCAATACCGCGTTCCTGGCCGTTCTCGTGCTGCTCTGGCTGGCCGTCACCGCCGTGACGAGCCTGGTCGGCGTAGGGCTGCTCATGGTGCCCGCCGTGCTGCGCGCCCTGCACTCCCTGGCCGGACAGGAGCGCGAACGGCTCGGCCGCCGGGGCCCCGCGGTCGTCGCCCCCGAGCCTCCGCCGACGCAGCTGCGGGCCGCCCTCGTCGATCCCGTCACTCGGCGGGAGCTGCGCTGGCTGGTCCGGCACGCCACCCTGGGGTTCCTGCTGGGGCTGCTCGGCGTCGTCCTGCCGATCTCCGCCGTGCGCGACAGCGCCTTTCCGCTGTACTGGAAGCTCATGCCCACGGACACGACCGCCTCGTCCGTGGGGATCGGCCACGCGCACTCCTGGCCGGACGCCCTCGCCGTCGCCCTGCTGGGCGTGGGCTGGATCGCGATCATCCTGGGGCTCGCCCCTGGCATGGCGCGCCTGCAGGCCGGGCCCGGACGCCGGCTCCTCGCCGCCGGCCCCGACACCGATCTCTCCTTGCGGGTCGCGGAGCTCACCGCCACCCGTGCGGCCGCCCTCGACGCCCACGCCACCGAACTGCGCCGCATCGAGCGCTCGTTGCACGACGGCACCCAGAACCGGATCGTCAGCGTCACCGTCCTGCTCGGTGCTGCCCGCCGCATGGTGGCCCGCGACCCGGCCGGCGCCGACGAACTCCTCGAACGCGCCCAGTCCGCCGCCGAGCAGGCCCTGTCCGAGTTGCGTACGGTCTCCCGGAGCATCCTGCCGCCGGTGCTGGACGACCGCGGGCTCGCCGGAGCGCTGTCCGGGCTGGCCGCGGAGTGCGCGGTGCCCTGCCGCGTCGACGTGGACGTACCCGAGCGGTGTGCCGCCTCCGTCGAGGCGACCGCCTACTTCGTCGTCGCCGAGGCCCTGACCAACATCGCCAAGCACAGCGCCGCCGGGCAGGCCGCGGTGACCGTCCGCGCTCGCGGGGGCCGTCTCCACCTGTGCGTCGAGGACGACGGCCGGGGCGGGGCCGACGAGGACGGCGGCTCCGGCCTGACCGGCATCCGCCACCGGATCGCGGCGCATGACGGCGCCCTCTCCCTGTCCAGCCCGCCCGGCGGCCCGACAACCCTGAAGGTGGATCTTCCCTGTGGATCGTGACCTGCGCCTCGTGATCGCCGAGGACGACCCGTTGCTGCGCGAGGGGCTCGCCCTGCTGCTGCGCGCCGAGGGGCTCGACGTGGTGGCCACCGCGGGCACCCCCGACGAGGCACTGGACGCCATCGACGCACACAAACCGGACGTCGCCATCCTCGACGTCCGGATGCCGCCGACCCACACCGACGAGGGGATCGTCGCGGCGGTCGAGGCCCGGCGCCGCCGCCCCGACCTCGCCGTCCTGGTGCTGTCCGCGTACGTCGAGCAGAGCTTCGCGACCGATCTGCTCGGCGCCGGCGTCGGCGGCCTCGGCTATCTGCTCAAGGAACGGGTCGGCCGAGTCGAGGAGTTCCTCGCCGCGCTGCACCGGGTGGCGTCCGGAGGCACCGCCATCGACCCCGAGGTCGTCGCCCAGCTCTTCACCCGCTCCCGCCAGGACACCCGCCTCGAACGCCTCAGCCCGCGCGAACGGGACGTCCTCGCCCTGATGGCCGAGGGACTGGGCAACGGCGCCATCGCCGAACGGCTGGTCGTCACCGACGGCGCCGTCCACAAACACATCCGCAGCATCTTCGCCAAGCTCGACCTGTCCCCCGCCGACCAGGTGGACCGGCGGGTCGCCGCCGTCCTGCGCTACCTGGAGGACCTGCGCCGACTGACGTGAGGACGGCGCCGCAGCGCGCTCAACGGCGTCGAGCGGCGCGGCACCAAGAGACGGGTCCGCGGCGCGGTGGAGCGCAGCTACCAGGTGCGCCCGGAGCAGGCGATGACAGACCCCGCGGCGCGGGCGGCGATGACACGGGACGACCACGAACGGGCGTTCACCACGTTCGCGACATCGTTGATGACGGACTTCGGCCGCTGTCTCGCCTACGAGGATGCCGATCCCCCCTCCGACGGCGTGGTCTACCGGCAGGCAGCCACCCGGCCCTGCTCGGCCAGCCGTCGGCGCAGCAGAACCGAGACGGCCCCGAACGACATGTCAGACGATCTTCGCCATGGACACCGGCCGACGACCAGCGCGAGTAACTCTCCAGACCCTCACACCAGACCCGTGACCAGCAACTTCATGATGCACACCACTCAATGCGGCTGAGACCACAAATGGCCTCTGTAAGGGATCCCGAGGGCGATACTGCTACCTGCTTTGGGTTTCCGGCCCGTACCTCCCGGTCGGTCGGACTGAGTGAGAGGACAAAGATCTGCCGTGAAGGCGTGCGGAGTGTCCGGGGCCGAGAAGGAAGTCGCCCTGCTGGAGTTGCCCGAACGTCATCTCCCGGGCGCGGTCAGATCCTGGTGGCGGTTGAGGCGGCCGGGGTCGGCCCGTGGGACGAACTGCTGAACGGCGCCGGCTGGGACGTGCGGCTGCGCCCCCCGGCGGCGCTGGGCGTGGAGGGCGCGGGGAAGGTGGTGGCTGTCGGCGCGGGTGTCACCGGGTTTGCCGTAGGCGACCGGGTGCTCGCACGCGAGGCCCCGCTGCCCGGGGGAAGCGGCTTCTGGGCCGAACGCGTTCTGGTCAACGCGGATCACGCGGCAGCCTGCCCACCCGGGCTGGACGCCGTGCACGCGGCGGCGCTGCCGGTCAACGGACTCACCGCGTTGCAGGCCCTGGAGAAGCTGGACCTCAGCCGGGGACAGCGGCTCCTGATCACCAACGGAGGCGGGGCCACCGGAGCCCTGGCCGTCCAGCTCGCCGCGGCCAAGGGCATCGAGGTGACCGCGACCGCGTCTGCTGCCGCCGCAGAGCGCCTGCTTGGTCTGGGAGCGATGGAGGTCGTCGACTACCACGACCCGAACTGGTCGGCCAAGGTACACGGCGGGTTCGACGCCGCTCTCATCGTCGCCACCGGCACGGCGGACGCCGCCCTGCCCTTGGTGCGGGACGGCGGCCGACTGTGCTCATTGACCTCGGACGCACCTGCGGAGGAACGAGGCATCACGACGGCGGGCGGTCCGCACGAGTCCGTGTCGGCGGTCAGTCGGCGTTCTCCGTCTCCGACCGCGTCCAGCCCAGGGGGAGTGACGCGTGAAAAGCGCGGCCCCGTGCCCACGGGCGCGGCCCCGTGCCCGCGCCCGTGGGACGACAGCGGCACGCTCCGTCTCCGTCGAGCGGTATGAGGCCGATCGGGTGACGATGGACGAGTAGAGCTCGCTCGCCGCACTGCTCTCAGGAAGTGGCAGGTCTCATGACATCTTCGTCCGATTCCTCGAACTCCGTTCCCCCGCTCGGCGCCGAGCCACGTGAGGTGCCCCTGGCCGGAGGCATGGCCGCCCTGGCCAACATGGGCTGGCAGATCCTGCTCACCATGGGTGTCGCCACCATCGCCCTGGGCGTCGTCGCCCTGGTCTGGCCGGGCGCGACGCTGCGGGTGGTGGGCGTGATCTTCGGTGTCTACCTGCTGGCCACCGGTGTATTCGAACTGGCCGGTGCCTTCGGTGCGCACGTCCCTGGGTATCTCCGGGTGCTGCACTTCCTCACGGGCGCGCTCTCGATCCTGCTGGGGTTGATCTGCTTCCGGGGAACTCTGCAGTCGATTCTGCTGCTCGCCCTGTGGATCGGCTTCAGCTGGCTGCTTCGGGGCACCTTGGAGACAGCTGCGGCAGCGTCCGCTCCGGACATGCCGGCGCGCGGCTGGCACGTGGCCTTCGGCATCATCGGTTCTCTGGCGGGCATCGTGATGATCGTCATGCCGTTCGCCTCGATCGGGGCACTCACTCTGGTAGTGGGAATCATGGCCATAGTTGTCGGTCTGACGGAGGTGGTCCGCGCCGTCAGGACGCGCGCCGAGATCGGCCGTCTGGCTCCGGCCACAGCCACAGCTACCCGGCGGCGCCCCATGTTCCACAGCCGTCCGCACCCACAGCACTGACCGGCCGCCCAAGCCGGCCGCAAGCCGGTGCCGTGGAACATGCCGGCGGGAGGAGATCCGGGCGATGAACGCTGCTGATCGGCTCTCGCCGTGACGGGGGGCGTGCCCGAGCCGGTGGCCGCGGCGCGACGGCCTTATCTGATCGTGAACCCGCACTCCGGAGGGGGGAAGGCGAGTCGGTTCCGGATCGTGGAGAAGGCCTGTGCGTTGGGGGCTCAGGTGCTTCTGCTCGACCCGTCCCAACCGCAGAGCCTGGCGGCCCTCGCGCGGCGCGCGCTGGACGACGGTGCAGATCTGCTGGGGGTGGCCGGCGGGGACGGCACGCAGGCGCTCGTCGCCGGGATGGCCGCGCAGAGTCGTGTTCCGTTCCTGGTCGTTCCGGCTGGTACCCGCAACCACTTCGCGATGGACCTCGGTCTCGACCGCGCGGACCCTTCAGCCGCCCTGGAGGCGTTCACGGACGGTGCCGAGCTGCGCGTGGACCTGGGGTTCGCGGGCGAGCGGGTGTTCGTCAACAACGTGTCGTTCGGTGCGTATGCCGCCCTGGTGCAGGATCCGGCCTACCGGGACGACAAGATCGGGACGGCGGCTCGGATCCTCCCTGAGTTTCTGGCCCGCCACGAGGGTCCGGAGCTGACCGTGCGCGTCGGTCTGCTCACGGTCGAGGGGCCGGATGCCGTGCTGGTGAGCAACAACCCTTACCAAGTGGACGATCCGGCCGGGCTCGGCAGGCGTCCGCGGCTGGATGCCGGTCTGCTGGGTGTGCTGGCTGCCAGGGCCGAGACCCCCGCCGAAACGGCCGCTCGGTTCCTCGGTGGGCAGACGCACGGCCTGACCCATCTCGCCACACCCGACGAGGTCGTCGTCCACGCAGATGTCCCGGCCGTACCCGTCGGCCTGGACGGCGAAGCCGTCACCCTGCCGACTCCCGTTCGGTGCTGGATCAGTCCCGGGGCGCTGCGCGTACGGGTCCCCCGCCATCGGCCGGGTGCCACGCCCGCTGGGCGGCCGCCCGACGAGTCCGTCATCGGGCGGCTGGCCTCGACGGTCGGCCGAGTGGTGCACAGCCGGCAGCCGGCTGACGGCGCCACGTGGTGCGCTGGGAAGCAGGTCCCGGAGCCGGGTTCCCGGACGGCCCGGCCCCTTTGGGTGTGCGTTCTTTCCTTGGCCTTTCCTTGGCCTTTCCTTGGCGGCCTTTCCTTGGCGGAGGGCGCCGAGGCGACAGGTCCGCGTCCCCGGGCGGTTGCCGACCGGCCGCCGGCGGGTGCCGCCGCTCGGAGCGTCACCGTGCGACGGCAACGGAGGGCACGTCCTGTTCGGCCCAGACGACCTTGCCGTTCGATGCGGAGCGGTAGCCCCACCTACGCGACAGGCGAGCGATGAGGAAGAGGCCGCGGCCCCTCTCGTCGAGGGTGCTCGGATGCCGGGGGCGTGGACGGCTGGTGCTGTTGTCGGAGACCTCGCAGGTCAGGACCTGGTGCCGGATGAGCCGGAGGCGGACCGGCCCGCTTCCGTAACGGATGGCGTTGGTGACCAGTTCGCTGACGATCAGTTCCACGGTGGGCAGGAGATGCTCCAGCTGCCATGCGCTGAGCTGGCGGGCGGCCAGGTGCCGGGCGGTGCGGACGACGGTCGGCACGTTCGGCAGGTCCCAGGACGCGACCTGGGCCGACTGCAGCGCGCGGGTACGCACCAGGAGCAGGGTGACGTCGTCGGAGTGTGCCGAGGCCGGCAAGGTCTCCACCACCTGCGAGCACAGGTCCTCCAGCGACCGGCCGGACTGGGTCAAGGCCGCGCTCAGGCGCTGCAGGCCGATGTCGATGTCGTCGTCGCGGGACTCGACCAGGCCGTCGGTGTAGAAGGCGAGGACACTTCCCTCGGGCAGTTCCAGTTCCACGGACTCGAAGGCGAGCACCCCGAGGCCGAGGCCGAGCGGGGCTCCGGCGGGCAGGTCGGGGAAGGTGACACAGCCCTGCGGGTCGATGATCGCGGGCGGGGGGTGCCCGGCCCGCCCCATCACGCACCGCCGGGTCACCGAGTCGTAGACGGCGTAGAGACAGGTGGCGCCCACCATCGCGGGAGCCTGGGCGTGGCTTTCGTCGTCGACCTCGTTCTCGTCGTTCAGCCGGCGGACCGTGTCGTCGAGGTGCGCCAGCAGTTCGTCGGGGGGAAGGTCCAGGTCCGCCAGTGTGCGCACGGCGGTGCGCAGCCTGCCCATGGTCGCCGCGGCGTTGATGCCGTGTCCCACCACGTCGCCGACGACGAGGGCCACGCGGGCGCCGGACAGCTCGATCACGTCGAACCAGTCACCCCCCACCCCGTGCTCCATGTCGGCCGGTACGTAGCGTGAGGCCACCTCCACGGCGGCGCCGCCCCGTACCCGGTGGGGGAGCAGGTCGCGCTGGAGCGTGAGGGCCGCGGTGCGCTCCCGGGCGTACTGCAGGGCGTTGTCCAGGCAGAGCGCGGCCCTTGTGACGAGCTCCTCGGCGAGCAGGAGGTCGTCCTCCTGGAACGGCGCCGGCTCCTCGGAACGGCCGAAGATCGCCAGCCCCAGCACGCATCGCCGCGCGTGGACGGGGACGATCATCAACGAGTGGACCCCGCTGTCACGGAGCTTCTGCGCCCGAGTCGGGTCCTGGTGGACCCACGGACTGAGATGGGCGTCCATGTCCAGCACCGGGACCAGGCGGGATCTGCCCGTGCGCAGTACGTCGGCGAACGGCGAGGCGGGGTGGATGTGAATCAACTCTTCGCGTGCCCAGGGCAGTTCCAGCATGCCGAGCTTGACGGAGGCCAGACCCGCGCGGCGCAGCGCAGGAGGGCGGCCGTTCGCCGTGCCGATCCGTGCCGAGGGCTCCAGGACGAGCGGAACCGACTCCACCAGGTCGACGAGGGCGTGGTCGGCCAGCAGGGGCACGGTGAGGTCGGCCAGTTCCTGCCCGGTCTGCATGACGTCGAGGGTGCTGCCGATGCGCGTGCTGGCTTCGCCGAGGATGGCTTGGCGTTCGCGCGCGCGTCGGTTGCCGGTGACGTCCACGCTCATGGAGCAGACCCCCAGTGGCTCGCCGGCCGCGTCCTGGAAGCAGAAGAACGAGGCCGAGAAGACGTGCTCGTGGCGCCGGTCCGCGGGTGGCCACGCTCGGAACTCGTGGACCGTGCTGGTGCCGCTCTCCAGCACTCGCTGCATGACCACCTCAAGCGCTTCGGCCTCGAAGCCGGACAGCGAGTCCCGCAGACGGCACCCGATCCGTTGGGCACGGGGAACGCCGTCGTGGAGTTCCATGGCGTCGTTCACCCACATGCAGCGCAGCTGCAGGTCGCGGACGACGATGCCGATCGGTGCGTGAGTGAGCAGTGACTCGCGAAGCGATCCGTTCAGCGAACCTGAGGAGAGCCCGCCTATGTCGGTCACGCATACCAGCCACCGATGGCTTCCGTTCTCTCCCCACAGCAATGAGACCCGCAGCGTCAAGGTGAGCGTGTGACCGTCGCGGTGGCGGACCGTCATGGTGCCGGACCAGCCGCCCTGGGCGCGGCACCGCTCCGCGAGCGCTCTGGCCTTCGCGGCGTCCTGGCTGAACGGCAGTACCCGTGCCGCGGGCCGGCCCACGACCTCCCTGGCCGAGTACCCGACCAACTGCTGGGCGGCCTGAGTCCACCCGACCACCGTCCCTTCCTCATTGATCATGGCTATCGCCGCGTCGGGTGCCTCGCTCGGCTTCACCGGCTCGACGAGCTTCGATCGATTGGTCTTCATTGGGTTCATCCCTTCCTGCGCATGGTGCGGATTGCGTTGGCATGCCCTGTGGCAGGCCGATCCGCGGCACGGCAGTGGTGGCAGGCGAGCCACGAGGTGTCGGATCAGGGCTCCGGCCCGCCTGTGGCGTACCGGGGATGCGACAAATCGCCCATGCCATCCCCAGGAGCCATAAGCACGACATGGTCGTCAGTGTAGGTTATTTCTGATGAAAGCGTCACTCATGACAGCTTCATCGTCAAGGGGCTCGCAGAATTGATCAAACGATCAGATATGCGAGCAGTCGCGGGCAGGTCACCGCCGGGTGAGGAACGTCGACCGCAGTGGCGGCCGGGCCTGTGACCGCAATGAGGAGACATCCAGAGTTGTGCCATCTGGGGGGCGTGCTCATGTCAGTTCCACCCGGCAATCGACTCGATCGCCGTCGTACCGAGACCCGGCAGGCACTCGTCCGCGCCGCGCGGGAGATCCTGGCGGAGTCCGGCGACACCAGCGCCGGCATCCGGGCCATCGCAGAGCGCGCGGACGTGGGGTTCGGCTCCTTCTGCAGCCACTTCGGCTCCAAGCCGGAACTGTTCGACGCGGCCGTCCACGACGCGATGGAGGAGTTCGCCCAGGCCATCGACGAGCGCCTGCACGGCGTCGGCGATCCCGCCGAACGCCTCGCCGCGGGTCTGCGGCTCAGCGCACTCCTGGCCGGGTCGCACCCGGAGATCATGCGGATCCTGTGCCACAGCGAGCTCGGCCGTATATGCGCCGGCCGTCCGAGCAGTGGAGAACGAACCCCGCGACCGGCTCAGCGGACCGTGTGGTCGACGTTCACGTGCTTCCACGGCTTTGGGGCGCGTAGCCGGGGGTTTCGGCGGCTGCGCGGTCAGCCGAGGTCCGGCAGCGGGCGCCGGGTGACCTCACGGGCGTCCTCCGGGGGGACGCCGAGCATGCGCAGGACCATGTCCGCCAGCTCGGAGGCGACCTCGTCGCCGTCGAGAGCGGGGCGGTCCAGCCGCAGGGCGACGAGGGACATCAGGGTGCCGCCCACGGCGGACAGCGCGAGGGTCGCGTTGCCGCAGGTGAAGCGGCCAGAGGCGATGCCGATCTCCAGATCGCGCAGGGCGCGCGGGGAGAGGCCGCGATCGGAGTGGATGTAGCCCAGACCGCGGTCCCGCAGGATCCGCATGAGTTCCGGGTGTGAGTCGGCCATCCTGGCCGTGAGCCGGAAGCCCGCGGCCAGGAGCTCGGCCGGGTCGTCGATTCCCAGTACGCGCGCGTCGATGACCTGCCCGAACTCCTCCAGCGCGTCCGTCACCGCGGCGTCGAACAGCTCCGTCTTCGACTCGAAGTGGTTGTAGAAGGATCCGAAACCGACGTCCGCGCGCTCGGCGATGGCCTGGATGCTGGCGCTGGTGTCCCCGGTCTCGGCGAGGATCTGGCGGGCCGCCCGGACGAGCGCGTGACGGGTCTCGGCGCGGCGCCGCTCGAATCGGTTCTTGGGCGGGGCTGGCGTCGGCATACCGCTCAGTGTAACCGCCGCGAAGAGGACTCTGGCATTACTGATGAGATCCTCAACTATTTGGCCTCACTCTATTGACGATGAGTATGAGTAAAGTTGATGATTTCCTCATTACGGCAGTGTTGCTAGGAGGGCACATGTCCCTGACCCCCGTTAACAGGTCCGATCCGCCGACGCCCCACACCGATCTCCACAGCGAGCAGGGGGCCCTGCGCGGTGAGCATCCCGGCCGGTCCCGGAACCCGGTGATCAAGGTGGTGGACCTGGCCTGGCTGGAGTTCGAGAAGCCGGACCTGGAGCGGGCCGAGGTGTTCGCGCGCGACTTCGGGTTCGCGGTCGCCGCCCGCACCGAGGAGGCGCTGTGGCTGCGCGGCACCTTCGCGGGACCGCCCTGCATGGTCATCCGGCGCGGGCATGCGTCCCGGTTCGTCGGGCCGGCGTTCCGCGCGGCCGAGCGTGCCGACCTCGACCGGCTGGCCGCAGCCACCGGACATACCGCCCGGGACATCAACGTCCCGGGCGGAGGGAAGTCGGTCTCCCTGCTCGACCCCGCCGGCCTCCCGGTCCGGGTGGTGCACTGCGCCGAACAGCTGCCCGCGCTGCCCGAGCAGCCGCCGCTGATCCTCAACACCGGCACCGAACCCCGTCGCACGAACACCACCCAGCGTCCGCCCCGGGAGCCGTCGCGCATTCAGCGCCTCGGTCATGTGGTGCTGGAGACCCGGTCGTTCATCCGCACCCTGGACTGGTACCTGGACACCCTCGGGATGATCGTGTCCGACTTCCTGTTCCTGGACGGGCAGCGTCAGCGCGGGCCGACCATGGCGTTCATCCGCTGCGACCAGGGCAGCCTGCCCGTGGACCACCACACCTTGGCCCTGCACCTGGGGCCCGGCACCGGTTACGTCCACTCCGCGTACCAGGTCACCGACCTGGACTCGATCGCGGCCGGCGGGGAGTACCTGGCCGAGCGCGGCTACCGGCGCAGCTGGGGGATCGGCCGGCACATCCAGGGCAGCCAGCTCTTCGACTACTGGCGCGACCCCGACCGCTTCATGCTGGAGCACTTCGCCGACGGCGACCTGTTCTCCTGCGACCTCGAACCAGGGTGGGCGCCGATGTCGGCGAGCGGACTGGCCCAGTGGGGCCCGCCCGTCACGCGTGACTTCCTGGGCGCGAGCCCGTCACCGCCAAGCTGCGCGAGGTCATGACGGCCCTGCGCGGCGACAACGAACTGGACCCCGCACGCCTGCTGGGCCTGATGAAAGCGATGAGCTCATGAGCACCAACGTTGTGCGCACCCCCGACGGCTGGTGGGCCGTCCGGGACGAGCGCGCCGTCCGCATCGAGACGAAGGCCGTCACCACCGCCGAACTCCTCGCCGACCGGGACGCGGTCCGCGAGGCCGCCGCCTCCACCGACGCCGGTACGCCCGTCGCCGACCTGGTCGCGCTGCCCCCGGTCACCACTCCCTGCCGGGTGGTCGCCCAGATGGTCAACTACCGCAGCCATGCCAAGGATTCGGGGTTCACCGGCGACATCCCGCCCACCTTCTTCCGCAAGGCGTCCGGCTCGGTCAGCGGCCCGCACGACACGATCGTCCGCCCGGCGCACGTGAAGTTTCTCGACTACGAGGTGGAACTCGGCCTCGTCATGGGTGCGACCCTGCCGGTGGGCACCGTGGTCGAGGAGGGGGACCTGCCGCGTTATGTCGCCGGCCTGGTTCTGACCAACGACGTCAGCGCCCGTGACGTGCAGCTGACCAAGACGCAGTTCTACGAGAGCAAGTCCTACCCGACCTTCACCCCGACGGGTCCCTACCTGGCCCTGCTGGAGCCGGAGGACTTCGCCCATCTGCTGAACCTGCGGCTGCGGCTGAACGTCAACGGCGTGCCGCGCCAGGACCGCACGCTCGCCGACATGATCGTGCGGCCCGCGCAGGCGCTCACCCTGCTCGCCCGTTTCCAGACCCTCGACCCGGGCGACCTGCTGCTGACCGGCACGCCCGGTGGTACCGCTCTGAAGGCTCCGCCCGCGCCGGTTGCGAAGATCAGCGCGCTGCTGCCGCCCGCGGTGAGGTGGAAGGCGTTCTTCAAGAACCAGGCCAAGAACCTCCGTTACCTGCGCGACGGTGACCTCGTCACCGCCACGATCGGCACCCCGGACGGGCGGATCGACCTCGGCGAGCAGCGGACCCCCGTCAGGGACGCGCCATGAAGGCCGCAGACCGGAGACCGGTGGTGATCATCGGCGCCGGACCGGTGGGGGTCACGGCCGCCCTGCTGCTCGCCCGGCACGGCGTGCCCAGCCTCCTCCTCGAACGCCACCGGGACATCTACCCCCTGCCACGCGCCGTCGTCGCCGACGACGAGATCTGCCGGATCCTGCAGAGCGTCGGCATCCACGAGGAGTTCGCAGCGGTCTCGCGCCCGGCGCCGGGGCTGCGGCTCCTGGATCCCCGGCACCGGGTGATCACCGAGTTCCCGCGATCGCTGCAGGGGCACCACGGTTTCCCGCAGACCAACATGTTCGACCAGCCCGCGCTGGAACGCCTGCTGCGCCAGGCCCTGGCGCGCCGCCCCGAGTGCGAGCTGTGGAGCGGGGTGGAGGCCGTGTCCATCACGCAGGACACCGACGGGACGGCGCCGGTGCGGGTGACCTTCCGCCGCGACGGCAGCGACGAGGACGAGCACGTCTGGGCCGACGCCGTCCTCGGCTGCGACGGTGCCGGCAGCCTCACCCGCGAACACGTCGGCGCCGTCTGGGAGAACCTGCACTTCGAGGAGAGCTGGCGCGTCATCGACGTGCGCACCAGCCTCTGGGTGAACAGCTGGGAGGGCGCCGAGCAGATCTGCTGCCCCACCCGGCCGGCCACCTTCATGCGCATCGGCGAGGACCGCTACCGCTGGGAGTTCCGGCTGGACGACGACGAGCGTCTGGACGGCGCGGACGGGCGGGAGCGCCTGCGCGAGCTGGTCGCGCCCTGGGTGGACCTGCCGTCCGACGGTGCACAGGGCGAGGACTTCGAGGTGGTCCGGCAGGCGCAGTACACCTTCCGGGCCCGCCTGGCCGACCGGTGGCGCAAGGGGCGGGTCTTCCTGCTCGGCGACGCCGCGCACCTCACCCCGCCCTTCGTCGGACAGGGACTCTGCGCCGGCCTGCGCGACGCCTACAACCTCACCTGGAAACTCGCCCGCGTCCTGCGGCAGAGCGCCCCCGACGGGCTGTTGGACACCTACGAGCGCGAGCGCAAGCCGCACGCACGCCACCTGATCCGGGTCGCGGTCGCCGTCGGCTGGGCCATGACCGGCGGCCAGGACCGCGGCGCGGCATTCCGCCGGGCCGTCGTGGGGACGGCCTGCCGCATCCCCGGCGTGACCGCGGCGGTGAGCCGCGACCTCAGCCCCGCCCTGACGGCCGGTCCACTCGTGCGGCGCCGTCCCGGGCCGGCCGGCCGCGCGCTGGCCGGCACCTTCTGCCCGCAGCCCTGGGTACGGCACGCCGGCGGGCGTGTCCGCCTCGACGACGTCCTCGGAGACTCCTTCAACGTCCTGACCACCGTGCCGCCCACGGCGCGGATGACGGCCGTGGCCACGGCACTGGGCGCACCCCCGATCCACATCGACGACCTGGGCGACGACGGCATCATGGCCGCCTGGCTGGCACGCGGCCGGGCGGACGCCGTCCTGCTGCGCCCCGACCGCGTCGTCATGGACACCGTCCCCGCCGGCACCGGCGACTTCACGGGCACCGCCGCCTGGGCACCCCTGCTGCACACGGCCCGCCGTACCGTCGACGCCCGGCCCGTCCCTCCGCCGAGGAGCGCCACACCATGACGATCACGCACCCCACGCCCCGTCCGGAACCCTTCTTCACGCCCGCCCCGGAGGCGGCCGCCCGCAGCCGCATCGCGGACTTCGCCCGCTGGGCCGCCGGGCAACAGCGCGCCGAAGGGATCCAGGACCCCACCGACTACCAGGCCCTGCACCACTGGTCCGTCACTGACCTGGAGGGATTCTGGGCCGCGGTGTGGGAGTACTTCGAGGTGGACGCGACCACCCCGTACGAGCGGGTGCTGGCCGAGGAGACCATGCCCGGCGCGCGCTGGTTCGCCGGCGCCACCCTCAACTACACCCACCACGCGCTGCGCAACCTGCACCCGGACGCGCCCGCCATCACCGCACTGGACGAGACGGGAGCCGGCTACGAAATCACGGGCCGGCAGCTGCGAACCCAGGTCGCCTCGGTCGCCGCCACCCTGCGCGACCTGGGCGTCCGACAGGGCGACCGGGTGGTTGGCTACCTGCCCAACACCCCGCACGCCATCGTCGCCTTCCTCGCCACGGCCAGCCTCGGCGCGGTGTGGTCGGTGTGCGGCCAGGACTACGCGCCCAAGGCCGCCGCCGACCGCTTCGCCCAACTCGAACCCACAGTGCTGATCACGGCGGACGGTTACCTCTTCAACGGCACCCGGCACGACCGCCGTGCCGCCGCCCGCGAACTGGCCGCCGCCCTGCCCACGCTGAAGGGCACGGTGCTGGTGGACCACGTCGGCCTCGCATGGCCCGACGACGGGCACCCGGGGCCGGAGGTTCCCTGGGAGGACGCGGCCACGCGCACCGAGTACCTCACCATCGCCCCGGTGCCGTTCGACCACCCCCTGTGGATCGTCTTCTCCTCCGGCACCACCGGCCTGCCCAAGGGCATCGTCCACGGCCACGGCGGCGTCCTGCTCGAACACCTCAAGATCCTCGGCCTGCACTGCGACCTGGGCGTGGGGGACCGCCTCCTGTGGTACACCACCACCCACTGGATGATGTGGAACCTGGTCGTCTCCACCCTGCTGACCGGCGCCACCACCTGCACCTACGACGGCAGCCCCGCCCCGGTGGCCCGCCCGGACGTCCTGTGGGAGCTGGCGGCCCGCCACAAGGTCACCGTCTTCGGCACCAGCCCCCAGTATTTGCTGGCCATGGCCAAGCTGGGCATCGAACCCTCCACGCACGACCTGTCGGCCATCCGGGCCATCGGCAGCACCGGCTCCGCCCTGCCCGCCTCCGCCTACCCCTGGATCCGCGACCACGTGGGCACAGGTGTCCAGCCGGCCTCCACCAGCGGCGGCACCGACGTCGTCTCCGCCTTCGCCGGCAGCGCCCCCACCACCCCCGTGTGGGCGGGGGAGTTGTCCGCCCCCAACCTCGGCGTGGCGCTCGCGGCGTACGACGGCGCGGGACAGCCGGTCGTCGACCAGGTCGGCGAACTGGTCGTCACCCGCCCCATGCCCTCCATGCCGCTCCACTTCTGGAACGACCCCGACGGCAGCCGATACCGGGACACCTACTTCGGTGCCTATCCGGGCGTGTGGCGGCACGGCGACTGGATCACCCACACCTCCCACGGCTCGGTGATCGTCCACGGCCGCTCGGACGCCACCCTCAACCGCAACGGCGTGCGCCTGGGCAGCGCCGACATCCATGACCTGGTCGAACGCCTTCCCGAGATCACCGAGGCCCTCGTCATCGGCGCGGAGGAACCCGACGGCGGCTACTGGCTGCCGCTCTTCGTGGTCCTCGCCGACGGGACCGACCTGGACGACGCCCTGCGCGAGAAGATCCGCGACGCCATCCGCACCGGCGCCTCACCCCGCCATGTCCCCGACGAGATCCTCGCCGTGCCGGCCATCCCGCACACCAAAACCGGCAAGAAACTCGAAGTCCCGGTCAAGCGCCTCCTCCAGGGCGCCCCCGCCGAGCAGGTCCTCAACCCCGCGGCGGTCGACAACCCCGAACTGATCTCGTACTTCGCCCGGTTGGGCGCGGCGCGAGACAGGCGACCGACAGACCCCGCCGTCGGCCAGCCCCAGTAGAGGCCGTCCCCGGCCACGTCAGTCCGTACAACCAGGTAAGAGAGAGACAGTGAGCATCACCGACCGCGAACCGCAGACCCTCGACGCCCTCGACGACGCGGGGCGCAAGCTGCTGTTCACCGAGGCCCGCACCGTGAACGCCTTCGCCGAAACCGCCGTCGCCGACGACGAACTGGCCAGGGTCTGGGAACTCGCCCGCTGGTCGCCGAGCGCCGCCAACGGCCAGCCCCTGCGGGTGCTCTTCGTACGTACCCAGGAAGGCAAGGAGCGACTGGTCCGGCACCTCGACGAGGGCAACAGGGCGAAGACGCTGCAAGCGCCGGCTGTGGCGGTCCTGGCGTACGACGTCGACTTCCACGAGCAGATGCCGACCGTCTTCCCGGCCCGCGGGGAGATGCTGCGGGCGGCGTTCGCCGACCAGAGCGAGAAGCGCGAGCACATCGCGGGCTACAACGCGGCACTGCAGACCGGGGTCTTTCTGCTCGCGGTGCGCGCGGCGGGGCTCGCGGCCGGTCCCATGGCGGGCTTCGACAGGGCCGGCGTGGATCAGGAGTTCTTCGCGGACACCAGCTGGCGTTCCCATCTGGTGGTCAACATCGGTCACCCCGGCGCCGACCCGTGGTTCCCGCGGCTGCCCCGCGTGCCCGTCGAAGACGCTGTCGCCTGGGCCTGACATCCGTCGCGGGCGCCGGTGCTCTGCCGGGCACCGGGAGACGGCCGCATGATCCAGCCCACAGTGAGACAAGTTGACTCATAGAGGGGTTGTGAGTCAATCTGTCTCACAGGGGTGGTCGCGGGGGGTCCGCGCAGGGCGGGTCCCGTGGCTGCCGGCAGATGGCGTTCATGCCACCGCATGGGCGCACGAGCTCTTTTGGAGAAACGATGACCGCGACGCTCACGAAGAAGGCGGGCAAGGGCCGCACCGACGGGGTCGTCTCCGAGCTGGCCACCTACTTCCACATCAAGCCGGGTCATGAGCAGGAGGTGCGGGCGGCGGTCGCGCGGTTCGTGAGGAGCTGCGCCGCCAGGAGCCGGCGCGGACCATCAAGACCGGTCTGCGCGACACCCGGCACGTGGTCTTCGACGGCGGCAGGATGCTGCTGTGGGCCACCACGTTCGAGACGGAGTGGGACCCCTACGTCGACGACGCGATCCTGACGGTGGGCTTCGAGCACTTCGCGGACTGGCTGCAGCACGCCACCGAGTGGGACGACCTGTTCGCCTGGGTGGAGGAGGCCGGCGGCATGACGGCGCTGACCGACATGAGCCGCCCG
>NZ_JAEKKT010000503.1 GCF_019510245.1 Streptomyces sp.
GGCCCTGACCGGCAACGGCTCCTGGTTCGATGTGGTCACCGACATCGCAGCGTTCAAGATGGCCAAGAACGGCGTCAAGGCGGCCAAGGCGGTCAAGGCGCTGCAGAAGGAAGGGCGAGGCATCTCGAAGGGCCTCGCGGAGCAGCAGGCGAAGCGAGTGGCCAGAATGAACCGTGCCGCCGGCGGACGGGGTGGGCAGCGGACGGCTGGGCCGACTCCGCAGAACCGCGGACAATCAGCAGGGGCGGGCGGCGGGCGTGAAGACCCGCGACGAGGCCATGCCGGTGGTGACGCGGAAGGAGACCTACAAGGCCCTCGGTGACAAGCGCATGGCGGAGCAGGTGAAGGACGTCGAGCGCATGAGCGGCAGGTATCCGGACAGCCTGCGACTGAGTGAAATCGCCTCGGAAGCAGCCCGCCAGAAGGGCGTATCCCAAGCCTACTGAGCCTCCGCCAAGTTCGTTTCCGCAGTTCAGTGGGGCTGGTGTGATGTGTCGATGAGGCCCTCACGCTGGCAGGTGGCGTGATCATCGGGGCGAGATCGTCCGCCCCGTCTCGTTACCTCTGTACTTCGCTGTTCGCCAGGACGAGCAGGGCCCGCAGGAGCGTGGTGGCCTGCCGGGTGTCGGTGCGGAGCTTGGTCAGGATCCGCCAGTTCTTGAGGTTCGCGAAGCCGTGTTCGTTGGCGGCGCGTTCGCGGCTGACCAGGCGGTTCGCTTCCTTCTCGGCGGCGGTCAGCTTGTGGTTGCGGGTGGCCTTGCGGCCGGTGATGATCACCGGGTCGTCGTCGGGTTTGTCGTCGAGGCCGACGAAGCCGAGGTCGGCCAGGGCGCCGAGGCCGGCTTCCCGCAGGTGTTCGGTGAT
The DNA here is from genome assembly GCF_019510245.1 of Streptomyces sp. Taxonomy (GTDB): domain Bacteria; phylum Actinomycetota; class Actinomycetes; order Streptomycetales; family Streptomycetaceae; genus Streptomyces. The sequence goes on from NZ_JAEKKT010000503.1 coordinate 865, forward strand.
CTTGTTGTGGCGGGCGGTGGTGATCTCGCTGGACCGGCCGGGCTTGGCCGCGGAGATCCAGATCAGGTTGCCCTTCTCATCGGTCAGTGCGAGAAACAGCAGGCCATGGGCCTTGTGCTTGCCCGAGTAGTTCTTCCGGTCGTCCTTCCCGGTGCGGCGGTGGGTGCGGATCAGGGTGCCGTCGAGGAGGACCACGACCCCGCCGCTGCGGGCGACCTTCTTCAGCGCGCGGTCCAGGCGCGGGGCGCGGGCGGCCAACAACGTGACGACTTCCTTCACATAGCGGCGGACGGTGGACTCCCCGACACCGTTGCCGCCGGCCATGTCGGCCAGACGCTGGTCATGGCGCAGGACGGCGAGCACGATGACGGCCTGCCGGCCGGGTTCGGCCTTGCGCCAGGGCGAGCGCATCCGGTTGCGGCGCCGGCGTATCAGGCCGGCGACGAGATCGATGGTCCGCTTCGACAGCGGGAGGCGGACCTGGTAGACAACATCCTGAGCGCCCTCGGCGGGCTGGTTTTTCGTCACACATCAACCAACTCCCGCCGGGGGCCCTCGCGTTACGGCCGGAATCGGCCCGTCCGGCCGCCAACACCGCTGGTCAGCATGGTCGGTAGCGGCCCGATGCGGTGCGGACGAGCCAGCCCCGGTCGGAGAGTTTGCGCAGCTGACCCCGGACCGGCTCGATCTTCCCCGGCGTCGTCTCCCGGCCCAGTCCGACGGCAACATCCTTGGCCATCACCGGACCGTCCGCCCCGGCCACGATCTCCATGATCCGACGGTATTCCGAGGTCAGGGCCTGAAGCCCCATCCCCTCGACACGATCGGGCACCACCCGCATCCCGCCCGCACCCGGGCCCACCGTCACAGCGACCGGCTCCGGCTCCGGCTCCGGCTCTGGCTCCGGCTCCG
>NZ_JAEKKT010000020.1:0-7251 GCF_019510245.1 Streptomyces sp.
CCTGGGCGAAGAGGCCGGGCACGATGAAACGGCCGTAGGAGACGCCGCCGACCGTGTCGACGTGCTGTCCGAGAGCCGACCCGAAGACGACGACGAACAATACGGTCGACAGCACCGGACCGACGACGCTGTAGCGCCAGATGGTCAGGAACCGCAGGACCTCGCGCTCGAAGAGCCACAGGAACGGCGACCGTTCGGGCTTGAAGGGCTCGTCGTACGACGGGAGGGCCGGCAGGGCGTCGGTGCTGCTCGTCATGCCACCTCCTCCCCGGTGATCACCCGGTCGTAGACCTCGGAGATGTCCCGGGCCGCGTAGCGGTCCCGCAGCAGGGCCGCGGAGCCGCGGTCGACGATCCGGCCCGCGCGCAGCAGCGCGATCTCGTCGCACAACGTCTCCGCCTCCTCGAGGTAGTGGGTCGTCAGCAGGACGGTGGTGCCCGCCGCGTTGAGGCCCTTGACGAGTCGCCAGATCTCCGAGCGCAGCTCGACATCGACGCCGGCGGTCGGCTCGTCGAGGATGAGCAGACGGGGACGGTGCATGAGCGCCCGCGCGAGAACGAGACGCCGCTGCATGCCCCCGGACAGCTCATAGGCACGGGCGGCGGCCTTGCTGTCGAGGCGGAACACCTCGAGCAGCTCGTCCGCACGCCGGACGGCCGCCTTCCGGCCGATGCCGTGGTATCCCGCGTGGTAGATCAGGATCTGCCGGATCGACAGGAACCGGTCGACGTTGATCTCCTGCTCGGCCAGGCCCAGCAGTCGTCGGGCCGCTCGGCTTCGGTGGTCGTGACCGAAGACGGTGAGCGTGCCGGTGGTGGGACGGACGATGTTGCAGACCGAGCCGATCAGCGTGGTCTTGCCCGCGCCGTTGGGACCGAGCAGCCCGAAGAAGGCGCCGTCGGGGATCTCCAGGTCCAGGCCGGCGACGGCGGTGAAGCCGTCGCCGTACGTCTTGCTGAGCCCCTGGACGAGCAGAGCAGGCGGCTTTCTGTCAGCCACCGGACACACGCGTCTCTTCCGGGTGGAACTGGTTGGGCGGCACCGGCAGTCCGTAGTGCTCACGCAGGGTCGAGCCTTCGTACTCCTCACGGAACAGGCCCTTGCCGCGCAGGATCGGCAGGACGTGCTCGATGAAGCTCTCCAGGCCGGACGGCAGGGCCGGCGCCATGATGTTGAACCCGTCCGCGGCACCTCCCTCGAACCAGGCGATGATCGTGTCCGCCACCTGTTCGGGCGTCCCGACGAACTCGAAGTGACCGCGGCCGCCCCCGAGCCGAGAGATGACCTGACGAACCGTCAACTTCTCGCGCACGGCGAGTTCGATGATCAGGTCGCTGCGGCTCTGCGTGCCCTCCAGCTTCGGGCGCGCGAGGATGAAGTCCGGTAGCGGCTTATCGAGTTCGAACACCGAGGGCTCGGTCTCGAAGACCGCGGCCAGCTGACGCAGTCCGTACTCCGGGACGCGCAGCTCGTCGAACTGCTTCGCCAGCGCCCGGGCTTCCTCCTCGGTCGACCCGATGTACGGGACGATGCCCGGCAGCACGATCACGCCGTCCGGGTCACGCCCCGCTGCCCGGGTCCGTGCCTTGATGTCGGCGTAGAAGCCGGCCGCGCGCTCGTACGTCTGGTGGGCGGTGAAGATGGCCTCGGCGTGACGTGCCGCGAAGTCCTTGCCGTCCTCGGAGGAGCCGGCCTGTACGAGCAGGGGGTAACCCTGCGGTGGGCGCTCGACGTTGAGCGGGCCGGCCACCGAGAAGTACGTGCCCCGGTGGTCGGGCCTGTGGAGCCGGGCGGGGTCGGCATAGCGCCCCAAGGTCTTGTCGGCGACGACGGCCTCGGACTCCCAGCTGTCCCACAGTGCCTTGGCGATGTGCAGGAACTCGTCGGCCCGGGCGTAGCGTTCGGCATGGTCGGGCCGGTTGACGAGGCCGAAGTTGGCCGCCTCGTCGGCTCCGGCCGAGGTGACGATGTTCCAGCCGGCGCGGCCGCCGCTGACATGGTCGACCGAGGCGAGCCGACGGGCGAGGTTGTACGGCTCGTTGTACGTCGACGACACGGTCGCGATGAGGCCGATCCTGCTGGTCGCCTGCGACAGCGCGGTGAGCAGGGTGAGCGGCTCGAGCTGGCCGGGCGGCCGGAACTCGCCCGTGCCGATGAGCGCCGGGCCGTCCGCGAGGAACAGCGAGTCGAACTTGGCGCTCTCCGCCAGCTGAGCCAGTTCGATCCAGTGCCGCAGGTCGAAGTCCGCCCGCGGGTTGCTGTGCGGGAGGCGCCAGGCCGCCTCGTGGTGACCCGCCTCCATGAGGAAGGCGTTGAGGTGGAGCCGACGTCTTGTCTGGTCGCTCATGAGTGCTTCTCCAGTCCGTTCTTGGTGCGCCGGCTCAGCCGACCGACAGCTTCGAGCTGTCGTAGCCGACCGGGAGAAGGTTGTCGGTGATCGACGAGACGTCGACCTTCTTGGTGATCTGGCCCGCCTCCAGGAAGGCGTCGGCGAGCTTCTGCTCCGCCGCGATGTCCGACTTCTCCACCGGGGTCACCCGGGTCTCGAAGGTCTCCAGGGAAGCCCTGGCATCGTCCAGGGGGATGCCCTCCTCCTTGGAGACCGCCTCCGCGTACTTGTCCTCGTGCTTGATCGCCCAGGCCAACTCGTGGGCCAGCCGCTTCCGGACGTCGGTGAGAGCCGCCCGCTTGGTCTTGTCGTTCAGCGAACTCTCACTGGCGACGTAGTAGCTGCTCGTCTGGTCGATCGGCGGGAGACCCTTCGCGAGGATCCGCGCACCGTTCTTGACCGCGATCGCCGACTGCGGGTTCCAGATCGACCAGGCGTCCACCTTGCCGGTGTTGAACGCCGTGGCGGCGGCCGCCGGGTCGAGGAAGACCAGCTTCACGTCCTTGGGGGTCAGGCCCACGCTCTTCAGCGCGTTCAGCGCCAGACCGTGAGCCGAACTGCCCTGCGGCACAGCCAGCTTCTTGCCCTTGAGGTCCGCGAGCGTCCTGAGCGTCGAGCCCTTCGGTACGACGATGTTCTCGTTGGCCTGGGTCGGCTTGAGGGAACGGTTGACGGCGACGACCTTGAAGCCGTACTCCTTCGCGGCACCGGTGATCGGCGGTACGTCGCCGACGCTGCCCAGGTCGATGTCGCCGGAGGCGGCGGCCTGCACGAGCGGCGGGCCGTAGGTGAAGCGGGCGAACTTCACCTTGTAGGGCGCGTTGTCGAAGACACCGGTGATCTTCGCCAGCTCCTGACTGCCGTCGCCGCCGTTGTCACCGATGGTGAAGGTGTACTTCTTCCACTCCGGGTGACTGCCGGCGCCCGATCCGCCGGGGCTGCTCAGGGGCGCGACGGCCTCCGACGTCGATGCGCAGGCGACGAGGGTGCTGCCCAGGGCGAGCAGGCCGGCGGCGGCGACGATACGGGAGGGTCTTCTGGACATGGGTTCTCACGTGCTTTCTGTGCTGGGGCGGCGGAAGTCAGTGGGTGGTGTGGGGGAAGTCAGTGCTGGTTGGCCAGACCAAGGTCTTCCAGGAGTGCGGAGCGCAGTTCCTCTCGCGCGACGCTCGCCTCGCGGTCCGCGGCCGACAGCCCGACGAGGCGGGAGGTGCCGATGCGTCCGTTGCTCATGACGAGGACGCGGTCGGCCAGTGCGATCGCCTCGTCGACGTCGTGGGTGACGAGCAGCATGGCCGCGTGGTGCTTGCTCCGCAGCGCCCGTACGAGGTCGTGCATGCGCAGCCGGGTGATCGCGTCGAGCGCCGCGAACGGCTCGTCGAGCAGCACGAGTTCGGGCTCGGAGACCAGCGCCCGTGCCAGCGACACCCGCTGGGCCTCGCCGCCGGAGAGCTCCTTGGGCCACGCCTTCTCGCGGCCGGAGAGTCCGACCTCGGCGAGCACGTCGAGGGCCCGCCGGTCGGCGTCCGGTCCGTGCAGGCCGAGGGTGACGTTGCGCAGCACCCGCTGCCAGGGCAGCAGCCGGTCGGCCTGGAACACGATCGCGCGCCTGGCCGGGACCTCCACGCGCCCGCCGTCGGGCCGGTCGAGGCCGGCGAGTAGCCGCAGGAGGGTGCTCTTGCCGCAGCCGGAGGGGCCCAGCAGGACCACCAGTTCCTCGTCGGCGATGGTGAGGTCCAGGTGGTCGAGGACGACCCGGTCCCCGAACCGGCGGACGACCTTCTCGACGACGGCGCCGGCCTGTTGGCGGGGTTGCGTCGAAACGGTGGTGCTCATGCTGCCTCATAACTGGGGCGCCACCGCAGCAGCACCCGCTCGAGGGCCCGGACGAACTGGTCGGCGAGCAGACCGAGGAGCGAGTAGATCACCAGCCCCACGAAGACCTGGCCGGTCTGCAGGTAGGTCTGCCCCTGGGTGATGAGGAAGCCGAGACCCTTGTCGGCGTTGACCGTCTCGGCGGCCACGAGACCCAGGACGCTGTAGGCGAGGGAGAACCGCAGGCCGACCAGGAACCCCGGCAGGGCTCCGGGCACCAGTACCTGCGTCACCAGGCGCCAGGTGCCCGCGCCCGTCGTCCGCGTCATCTCGATCAGCCGCTGGTCGACCCCCCGGATCGCGGCGAACAGGTTGACGTACATGGGGACGCCCGCGCCGAACGAGATCAGCAGCACCTTCGTGAGCTCGTCGATGCCGAACCACACGATCATCAGCGGCAGCACCGCAAGGAGCGGGATCGTGTTCAGGATCTGCACGACGCCGTTGAACAGGTACTCGCCGCTGCGCAGCAGCCCGCCGAGCACACCGGTGACGATGCCCACCGTCAGGCCGATCGCGAGGCCGATGCCGGCGCGTTGCAGCGAGACGGCCAAGTCGGGCCCGAGGACGCCCTGTTGCCACAGATCGACGGCGGACTGGACGATGGAGGTCGGTGCCGGAGCGTAGGTCTTCTTCAGTACTCCGGCCCTGGCGAGGATCTCCCAGGCGATGAGGATCACGACCGGGGTGGTGTAGATGCCCAGCGGCCAGCGCAGCCGCTCGCGGAGTGTGTGGAGCAGGGTCCGGCGGCGGGCGTCGCGTGGCAGGAACACCTCGCGCACCGTGGCACTCGCCGGCGGCACGGTGGCCGCCGAGCCGACGGCCGGTCTCTGGAGGCTGACCTCGGTCATCAGGCCGCCACCTCCAGCACCTTGCTGTAGTGCGAGGCGTCACCCACGAGCGGCTCGCTGCGGCGGCCGTCGACGCCGACCGGCACATCTCCCGCGACGGTCACACGATTGAGGCGGCGCGGGTGGTCGTCGTAGTTGTCCACGCCGTAGTGCTGCGTGATCCGGTTGTCGAAGATCAGCAGCTGGTCGGGGGCCCAGGTCCAGCGCAGGACGTTCTCCGGGCGGATCACGTACGACTGGAGGATGCGCAGCAGATCGGCCGACTCACTGCTCGACAGGCCGACGATCCGCTTGGCGAACCCGCCGATGAACAGCCCGCGTTCGCCCGTCAGCGGATGCACCCGCACGAGAGGGTGCTCTGTCTCGTACGGCGTCGAGACGAAGGCTCGGTCGTACTCCTGGCGTTCGGCCGTGGTGGCCGACGTGCGCGCGTAGTCGTACTGGTTGGTGTGCACGACGCGCAGCGAGTCCGCGAGGGCGCGGAGCGGCTCGGGCAGGTCCCGGTAGGCCGCGGCGGCGTTCGCGATCAACGTCTCGCCGCCGTACGGCGGGATCACGATGGACCGGAGCGTGGTGAGCTGCGGCGGGTTGGCGACGAAGGTGACGTCCGTGTGCCACTCGTTCGCCTTGGACGTCTCGCTGTCGACGGCGAGCACGTTCGTCGTGCCGTCGGCGGCCGGAACGTTCGGATGGGCGGTGGTCAGGTCGCCGAACCACTCGGCGACGCGCTCCTGACCGGCGTTGTCGAGGTGCACGTCGTCGAACACGATGGCCTTGTGCTCGTTGAGGGCATGACGGAGCGCCCTGATCGTCGAGGGGTCCGGGGGCACCGTGAGGTCGACGCCCTCGACGACCGCGCCGATGCGGCCCGTGAGCTTGCGGATGGACGGAGGCATGGGAAGTCCCTCTCAGGGAGTCCGGAGGCACTGCGGTGCCGAAAGTCGGAGTGAAGGGGTGACGGGCAGGGATGAACGGCCGCGCAGTCAGCACCCGGTACGGGCGCGATGCGAGGAACCGTCGACTGCTCGAGAGGTGCCGGCCGGAGGTCAGACCGTGTCAGGTGACGCGGGCCCTGAAGGCAATGCGACCGCGCCGGTCAGCGGCCGCTGACGAACTTCCCATCGAGGACCCCAAGTTGGGCAGCACATGCCCCTCCCCACGGGGAGAGCAAAAGCAAGGAGGGGGCCGAGGGGACGAACGTGGTCTGGCCGTGCATACCGCTGCGCCTACCCGCCGCTACGGAGGGCCGCTTCGCGGATCAGCTACGCATTTTCTGGATCAACGACAACAGAACGCGCTGGAGACGTGCGCCAGGTCGATGTGGCGCCTCCGGGTCAAATCCATACGCGGGGTCATGGAAAGTGAGTTGAGCAGACGCCCACCCCGTCGGTCAATAAGTTCCGGACAGGTCTCACATGGCGGAAACATGGATACGGACCTGCCCGGCTCCGGCCGCACCCCTCCGACAGGGTCGCTCTGTACTCATCGTCCTCAGCGGCCTTCCCGCCACCGGTGGGACCACGCTCGCCCGGCTCCTCGCCACACGGCTCGGCGCGGCCCACCCGGGCGCCCCGGGCCCGGACTCGCCCCGGACCATGGCTCATGCACTGCGGGAGGCGGCCGTCCGGTCGCGGCGGCCGCTCACCCCACGCCGAACAGGAGCGCCGCGTTGTTCAGCGCATGTCCTGCGACCCGCTTGCCGAGGACGAGGCCGGCCTCGTCGGCGGAGCGGGTGTGGATGCCGGAGTAGACGCGGGCCGTCTCCGCCGCGCCGGCGTAGGTGTTGTGTCCGCTGGGGTAGTCGGGATGGGCCGGCGTGATGTGCAGCGGCGACCACCCGGGGTCGGGGTCGATCGCACCGGTGCGGATGGCGGTGACAGGGCGCCAGCGCAGGTAGGCGTACTTGGTGTCGGACGTGGCGATCTGCGTGTCGACCGCGGCGACGTGGAACAGGGCCACCAGCGCGGCCTGCGCGGAGGTGGAGCGCTGCGAGCGGGCCACGGCGACCCGCAGCGGCTCGGTGTACAGCGTCAGGGAGGAGCCGAACCAGAAGGTGGCGGTCTCGGTCTGCCGCTCGGTGCGTACGGTGCTGTTCACCGCCCCGTACGCCCGCACCTCGGCCAGGTCGGCACGGTA
>NZ_JAEKKT010000020.1:7270-8439 GCF_019510245.1 Streptomyces sp.
CCGGTTGCCGTACTGCACGGCCGGAGCGTAGGCGGGCGGCGTCGGCTGCCATACGCCGGGGGTCGCCGGCGGCACGGTGAACGGTGCGTTCACCGAGTCCGGGTCGAGACCGTCGCCCTCGCGGGAGGCGAGAACCAGCCGTGCCTCGCGCGCACCGGCCGCCGCCCCCCTCGCCTTGGCCGGTCCGTCCGGGACGCGGTCCAGCGTCGTGCGCAGCACGGTGCCCAGCTCCTGCGCGCGGGACGGGATCAGTGCCACCAGGGCGTCGTGTACGGCCGTTGCCAGGGCGGCGTCCTGGAAGTCCCTCCGGACGACGCCGCCCGGCACCTTGCGGGTGGCTCGGGCTGCCGCGAGCCAACTGACGGCCCACATACGGCTGTTGGTGATCTGGGTGGCGGCGCCGGCGACCGCTATGGTCACGGCCGTCGTGTCGTACCAATCGAGCAGTACGGACGGGCTCGACGTCCGTTCGTCCGTTCCGTCTCCGGGAGTTATCTGCACGGCACCTCAGGATCAAACGGCGCCCCACGTACGGCATTCGCGCACGCGACGCTCCTCTGTGCCGGTCTGCTCACCGCGGCCGCCGTCCTGTCACTGCTGCACCCCCGCCTCACGGCCCATCGACCCCGGACACAGCTCCCCGGGCCCGGACATCCACACCCCGTTGACGGATCACGACGGAGATAGATAAAGTTTCAAATGGCATTGAGTGTCAGCATCGAGCCCTGGCTTGCTGACCGGCAACCCTCCGACGCGGTGGGGTGCTCCAGGTGAAAGCCCGGCCGGGTCGCCGACCCGGCAAGCGCGTGGCCCCGTGGCAGGGGCCCGACACGGAGGAGTGAGCGTGCGGTACAGCAGCGTCTCGAGTCCCTCCATCACGGCTACGGCGACACTCCCCCGCTTCTCCCGCCGACGCCACATCGACCTGCAGCGCATCACCAGCTGTCTGTGTCATGGCTGACTGCGTCCCGTCGACTGTCTGAAGACGTTCACCACTGGTGTTTCTGAAGACGTTCACCACTGGTTCTGACGCGCGCGGCAATTTCTGAGCCTCTCCCATCCCAGCGCTCTCACACCGTGTGGCTCCTTTCGTGAGCTACACCATCCCCGCATCTCCATGCCCGCGCCCGTAGCACGTGCGTGTCGGCTCTCGAGTAGGAGACCTCGTT
>NZ_JAEKKT010000021.1 GCF_019510245.1 Streptomyces sp.
CGCCCTGATCAGCGGCACCAACCGGTACACGATCGCCGACGCCCCGGACACCCCGCCGCAGGTGGTGATCCGCGGCGGAAGGAAGCACGTCATCGACAGTGGGACGGCGGCCCAGCAGAACCTGGCGCCCCGCACGTACGGTGACGGGCTGCCCGGCGCCACCACCCTGCTCCGGGGTGCCTACGAACTCCGCGGCGACGTGGGCGAGCGCCTGCTGGTCATGCTCCCGCCGCTGGCCGTCGTTCCCGCCGGGCCACGCACCCGGGCGGCACTGGACCTGCTCGCCGCTGAGGTAGCCCACGATGAGCCCGGCCAAGACGCCGTGCTGAACCGGCTGCTGGACCTCGTACTGGTCCTGGCGCTGCGCGCCTGGTGCGCCCGGCCGCAGGCCGAACCCCCCTCCTGGTACGGGGCGCTGGTGACCCCGGCCGTCGGCGACGCGCTGCGCCTGCTGCACGAGGACCCGGCGCGCCGGTGGACAGTCGCCGAGCTGGCCGCGCGGGTCGGCCAGTCCCGGGCCACCTTCGCCGCGCGCTTCACCCGCGCGGTCGGTGAGCCGCCGCTCACATACCTCACCGGCTGGCGGATGGCCTTGGCGGCTGATCTGCTGCGCGACACGGAGGAGACCGTCGCCGCGGTGGCGCGCGAGGTGGGGTACGAGGACGCGTTCGCATTCAGTGTGGCGTTCAAGCGGGCGCGCGGGGTCAGCCCATCGGACTGGCGGCGCCAAGTGCGGTCGGGATGGCGGGTCAAGTCATGACGGATGACCCGGGCCGGCCGATCCACCGCCTGCTCAGTGCCTTGCCGACCCCGCCGACCACGTCTCCGCACAGGCCACAGCCTGCCGCAGCCACTGGATGCGACGGCTCGCCGATCCCTCAACCGGACAGCTCACGAAGTCACATACGAGAAGACCGCGACCATAGAGCTGGCCGGACTCCACATCGCTGGCATCTTCCTGTGGTCCGCCTGCTGACACAGGGAAGCTGTGCGGTGGCAGCTGACGTAGATCGGTACGCCCATTGTCAGACGCTGCTGGCAGCATCCCTGCCATGAACGCCATCTTTACCACCCCGCCGCGGCTGTTCGACGTCACCGCGCTCTTTCCTCAACTGGCCCCGCTGGCGCGCACGGCGACCCGGCTGCACCCGCGGCCGGGGTCGCCGACCGTGCGCGACAGTTCCGTCGGCGGGCCACTCCTGTGGCCCGCCGACGAGCCGTGGCCCCACTGCGTAGAGCCGCACGACAGCGAAGCGGCAGACGAGATGCACTCTCCGGACGAGATCCGGACCCTGCGTCGCATCCGTGTAGCAGCGGCCGAGCGGCGGCTCCGCGACCCCGAGGCACCCGTGATCACGCCCGCGGAACGGGAGATCGAGCAGCGGCTCCGTGAGGGCCACCCGTGGTTCGACGGCCCGATTCCCATGATCCCCGTGGCCCAGCTCTACGCCCGCGATGTCCCTCTCCCGGCCAGCCCTCCCGGAGTCGACCTTCTCCAGGTCCTGTGGTGCCCTTGCGACCACGAGGAGTTTGCACACCCCCGAACTGCCCTCTTCTGGCGTTCCTCCGCTTCCGTCACCGATGTCCTCGAGGCCCCGCCCGAGCCGCCCGTGATCCAGTTCGACTGGTACCTGCCGGAACCGTGCTTGCTCGCACCGGAACAGATCACCGAATACCCCAGCCCCCTGGAGCTGAGCAAGGAACTGCAGCAGCAGTTGGGCGACGTGAACCTGTGGGAGACAGCGGGATTCGCGTGGGACAGCACCGGCGCGTTGGACCCGCAGGAGTTCTACTTCCGCAACCTGTGCCACGCCCCCGGGTGGAAGACCGGCGGCTGGACCCGCTGGGGCCTCACCGACCCCATGCCCCGCCCGTGCCACGAATGCGGCACCGAGACGACCCCGCTCCTCACCATCGCGTCCTCGGAATGGGACGCCGGCAGCAAGAGCTGGATGCCCGATGAGGAACGGACGAACCCGACTCCGCTCCTCCTCGGCACCCCGCGCTCGAACTTCACTCTCCTCGACATCGCCGGCGCCTACAGCCTGCAACTCCACGTCTGCCCTGCGTCCCCGGAGCATCCGCACATCGAACTGGTCCAGTGAGCCCTCGCGGAAGTCCTCCGCGCCGACGCGTACGCCGCGATCGGCACCGCGATCGACCCTCCAGTCAGGAGCCTTGGCCCATTACCAGATGATCCAAACGACGGGCCTAGGCGCGCGTGTTGACGAAGCGCACGGTCGATCCCGAGCCTGCCTGCACCGACTCCATGCACCACTGGCACAGGGGACTGCCGCCGGAGCCGTCCCGGTGGGTCGCGCTGACTTCTCTGCACTTCAGCTTGTCCTACAAGTCGAAGGGACGCTTGGTCCGTTGGTGGCGGGAGGCCCACGAGATCAGGGAGCGCTCGAAGACTGCGGCGCGGTAGTTTGCGCCGTTGTCGGTGACCACGCGCACGACCCGGTGGATGCCGTGGGCAGCGAAGAACGCGCGGGCGCGGCTGAGGAACGCCACGGTGGTGGCGGCCTTCTCATCGGGAAGTGGCTCGGTGTAGGCCAAGCGGGAGAATCCTCGACGGCAGAGTGCAGGTAGACGTACCGGCTCTTGGCGCCACCGGTCTTCGCGCGCTGTGCGGCCTTGGCCTGCTCGGAGCCGCGTCCGTGGGCCCGCCACCCGCCGCCGTCGGGGATCCGTCCGACCTTCTTGACGTCCAGGTGGACCATGTGGCCCGGGTAGCGGGCCACGATCCGTTTCGACGGGCGTCTGTTGGCCGAGCCGTCGGGGTCGAGGAACCGGCGGTGGTTGATGCCCAGGCGCCCCAGCCACCTGCCTACGGTGCGCTCGCTGATCTGCACACCCTGGCCTGCGAGTTCGAGGGTGATCCGGCGGGCGGACCACTTGTTGTCCCGCCGCAGCTGCTCGATCCGTTCGACGACATCGGATGGGGTCTGGGTGGGTGAGGATCGCGGGATGCTTGGGCGATCGTGCAGCCCGAGTTCGCCGTGCGTGTCGTACCGGTTCTTCCACTTGGACAGGCAGGCGCGGGAGACACCGGCCTCCGCCGCGACGTGCGCGATCGGACGGGTGCGGCAGCGTTCCACGAGCCTTCGGCGTCCCTCGATGGTCAAGGGGGCGTTCGCGTGTGTCACTGGAGCACCTCGGTGCTCCGGCCGGCCGTGATGGCGCTGAGGAGGGGGAACGCGACGAGCAGCGCGACCGCGACGAGGAGTCCGCTTGCCCAGAGCGGCCCGAGGTCCCCGGCTTCGGTGCTGAGGGTGGCCGCAGCAATGACGGGGCCGACGGCGGCGCCCACGTTGAGCGCCGCGGTCGCATACGAGCCGGCCATGGTGGGGGCTCCCGCTGCCTGGTAGAGGACCCGCGTAATCAGCGTGCTGCCCAGCGCGAACGACAGTGCGCCCTGCACGAACACGAGGATGAACAGGGCGACCGGCTCGTTGGCCAGCATCGCCAGGGCCGGCCAGCCGATGAGCAGCAGCGGGCCGACGACTGCGATGACCGGACCGGGACGCCGGTCGGACAGCCGGCCGGCGACGGTGACGCCCACGAAGGAACCGGCGCCGAAGAGCACCAGAGCAACCGAGATCCACAACTCGCCCAGCCCGGCGCTGTCGGTCACCACGGGGGCGAGGAAGGTGAGGCTTGCGAAAGTTGCCGCGTTCACCAGCGCACCGAGCAGCATCACCAGGATCAACCGTGGCCGGGTGAGCTGGGCGAGCTCCGCTCGCAACGCCGGCCTGCCAGTCGCCTCATCTTCATCACCTCCGGCTGGGATTCCCTTCAGGATGCCGAGAGCTGCCGGCAGGCAGAGAGCGGCGACAGCCCAGAATGTGGCCCGCCAGCCGAGCAACGTGCCGAGCACCGAGCCGCCGGGGACACCGGCGATCGTGGCCACCGTCGTGCCTGACAGCAGCACGGCCAGCGCACGTCCCTTCCTGTCGGGTGGAACCAGGGTGGCGGCAGCCGTCAAAGCGACGGCAAGGAACCCTGCGTTCGCGAGCGCCGCGACGACCCGAGTAGCGAACAGGACCGGGAAGCTCGTGGCCATGGCGCCCACGGCATGAGCTGCCGCGAAAGCGAGGACGAACCCGAGAAGGCTGGCGCGCCGGGGCCAGCCACGGGCAAGCGCGGCCACAAGTGGGGCACCGACGATCATGCCGACCGCGAAGGCCGAGGTGAGCGTTCCGGCTGTCGCGACTGTGACATCGAGGTCTGAGGCGATGTCCGGCAAGAGGCCGGCGAGCATGAATTCCGAGGTGCCCATGGCGAAAACCGCCATGGCAAGCAAGTACAGCGGGAGAGGCATCGAGTGGCTCCGAGGTGAGGAGAAGCACGAGAAGGTCATCTCGTCACCGCGGCCAGCCCCAAGCGCACACTCGTCGCACCGCTAAAAGCGGGGCGACGACAGGGCTACGAGCTCAGTGGTTCAGGGGGCTGACGGCGTGACCGAAAGCCCCCACCTTGTCTGACTCAGGACTCGACATGGCCCGCACGCTACCCGACCGATGTCCGTCGAAGCATCTTGGTTTCACGGGCATTGGCTGTGTCACCAACGCCATGTCCCGCAACAACTAGCTGGCCCAGCCCCCGCGTAACAGGGGATGATCGTCCCCGATTCATTAAAGATCTTGATTACCCGAGCGCCGGTCACACGAAGAGCGGACCTCGATCAGCGGACCTGACGTATGCCAAAGGACACCCGCCGCTTCGTCCGGCGGTACCGCCAAGGTTTCGCCGAGCGCCCGCTCTGGTTCTTCAGCAGTGAGCCGGTCGACGCCTCGGCCGCCGAGCGGGACATCCCGCCCGTGCCCGGCGTGAAGCGGGACATGACAGAGCTGGACGCGAATGGACACGTCACCTTCGGCGGTTGCCTCGAAGAAGGTGCGAAGGGATAGGTGTTGAAGGAACGCGAGACATGAGGAGGGCGAAGGCAGCTGTACCTCGTGATCCTCCCAGGCGCCGTGGTTCGCCTCCGGCACGCCGAAAGGTAGTTCTGCCGCGCGGGAGGGGTGCCGCCAGGCGTGGGCACGGCACGCAGTCGTTTCCCCGTCAAGTTCAGCGTGTTGAAGGGGATTCGGTTCGGGGCGGGGTGCATGGGGCGGAGTCTCCTGCACGCTCACTGCTGCGTCGGCTGTCGGGGCCCGTGGTCTGGTCGGCGTGGGTGCTGTTCGCATCGACAGGGACGGTTGGCCCTACCGTCGGCACAGGGCGCTGACGCACTCTGGGGGAGTGAGCGCAGTAAATCCCCTCAACCGGGAGGGCGGCGACCCGTATGAACGCCCAGACCAGGGGGGATGCCGAGGAGACGCGGGTGCTGGTCGTGGAGGACGACCGTGGCATCGCGGAGTCCTTGGTGCGCGGCCTCCGGCAGGCCGGATACGGAGCCGAAGGCGTCCGGACCGGGCGGGCGGCGCTGTCGGCGCCCACGCCCGACGTCGTCCTGCTGGATCTGGGGCTGCCGGACATCGACGGCGTCGAGGTGTGCCGGCGGCTGCGTGCCCGGTCGGATGCCGCGATCATCGCGGTGACCGCTCGGGGTGAGGAGGCCGACCGGGTGGTGGCCCTGGACGAGGGTGCCGACGACTACCTGGTCAAGCCTTTCGGGCTGGCCGAGCTGCTGGCGCGGATGCGGGCCGTGCTGCGCCGCAGGCGTCCTGCGGAGCCGGAGATCCTGCGGCACGGGCCGCTGGCGCTGGACCTGCGAACCCGGCAGGTCTCGGTCGACGGATGTGCGGTCGCGCTGACGCCGAAGGAATTCGGCATCCTGGAGTGCCTGGCCGCGGACCCCGGCAGGGTGGTGACCCGTCAGCAGATCCTGGAGCGGGCGTGGGACGCCCACTGGTACGGGCCGACGAAGGTGCTGGACGTGCACGTGGCCGCGTTGCGCCGCAAGCTCGGCATGCCGGGGCTGATCGAGACGGTCTACGGGCAGGGCTTCCGGCTCGGGACGGTCCAGGAGTCGCAGGAGCAGCAGTGACGCGCCGGATCACCTGGACGCTCCTGGTCCTCACGTCCGTGCTGTTGGTGCTGGCGGTGGTACCGCTGGCGGTGTCGTTGACGGCGCGCGAGCGCGTCGCCTACCGCGACAGCCAGCGGGCTGCCACACGGGTGGTCGCCGCGGCGGCCGAGGAGCATCTCTCCGACAACAAGCCGCCGACCGTGATGCGCCAGGAGCTGGAGGCCGCAGCGCGGGCCGGGGACTGCGCCGCGGTGTACGACACCTCCGGGCGCGTGGTGGCCAGTACGTCCTGTACGGCGGCCCAGGGTGAGGAGGCGGCGGAACTGGTGAAGGACGTGCTGGCCGGGCACGAGCCGGAGCCACCGGAGAACGAGGGACGGCTTGTGGCCGCGGAACCGGCCGGAGAGGTGCACCGGCCCGCTGGAGCCGTCGTTCTGGCCCGCTCCGCCGGCCCGCTGGACACCCGTATCGCGGCTATTTGGGGCTGGTCCGCCGCGATCGGCATCGCCGGGCTGGCCGCGTCTGCGCTGCTGTCCGTGCGCTTGGCCCGTTGGGTCAGCCGTCCGTTGTCGACGCTGGACGTCAGCGCCCGGCGACTGGGTGAGGGTGTCCTCGACGAGCGGGCCGATGTCGGGGCGGGTCCGCCGGAGGTGCGTCGGCTGGCCGCCACCTTCAACACCATGGCGGCCCGCACGGAAGCCCTGGTTCATGGCCACCGGGCGGTGATCGCGGATGTGTCCCACCAGCTGCGCACCCCGCTGACCGCGCTGCGGCTGCGCCTCGATGTCCTGGCCGCCGGTGCCGAGGGTGTCACCGCGGCGGAGCTGGGCGCCGCGCAGGAGGAGATCGCACGGTTGTCCCGGCTGGTCGACGGGCTGCTGGCGGTCGCGCGTG
>NZ_JAEKKT010000022.1 GCF_019510245.1 Streptomyces sp.
GCTGTTCAGCGTGCCCCGCTCCGGCTCGTGCGAGGCGATCCGCAGCACGTCGATCACGTCGTCCTCGTGGACGAACTGAAGCCGCGGGTCGTACCCGAGGACCGTGGGCAGCACCGGCAGCGAGAAGTAGGAGGCCAGCGGGGTGTCCGTGGTCGGCCCGAGGATATTGGCGAACCGCAGCACGCACACCGCCACGTCGGGCCGCCTCCTGGCGAACCCCCGCACGTACCCCTCCACCTCCACCGTGTCCTTCGCGAACCCCCCACTGGGCAGGGACTTCGGCGGGGTCGTCTCGGTGAAGACGGCCGGATCCCTGGGCGCGGAGCCGTACACGTTCGTACTGGACTTGATCACCAACCGCTTGACGTTCGGCGACTTCTGGCACGCGCCGAGCAGTTGCATGGTCCCGATGACGTTGGTCTCTTTGACGGTGGCCCGGCTCCCGCTGCCGAGCGGCGTCCCGGTCACGTCCATGTGGACGACGGTGTCGGCGCCGCTCTCGGCCAGCACCCGGGCGATGGTGGGCTGCCGGATGTCGGTCTGGATGAAGTCCGCGCCGCCCAGATGATGCTCCGGCGGCACCGCGTCCACGGCGACCACCCGGTCCACCTCGGGGTCACGCTGAATACGCCGCACGAACCGGCCCCCGAGTTGACGGGCCACTCCGGTCACGAGCACGACCTTCCCCAAGATCAGCGCCTTTCTTCCGTGTTCCCGTATGCGGGCCAACTTAGCGGGTTGATGTTGCGCTGGCATGACCCTCAGCAGGCCACGACCGGCCGCAACGGCCGGAAAATGCAGTGACCCCCCACCGTACTGGTGGGGGGCCACACACAAGCTCTCGCGGCTCGGCGCCGTAATTACTTCTTGTTACGACGCTGAACACGCGTGCGCTTGAGCAGCTTGCGGTGCTTCTTCTTGGCCATCCGCTTGCGCCGCTTCTTGATAACAGAGCCCACGACTACCCTCGCTCACTTCTCATCACTCGGTGCTGGGCATCATGGGCCCATACGACCTACGAGGGGCTAGCCTACCCGCCCGAGCGCTGAGCTCGTAATCGAGGTGCTCCGGGTTATCCCGAAACCGTCGTCAGGCGGTCTCCACCCCCACGTAGCTCTCGCGGAGGTACTCGTGTACCGCTTGCTCGGGGACGCGGAAGGACCGCCCCACCCGGATCGCGGGCAGATGACCGCTGTGCACCAGCCGGTACACGGTCATCTTCGACACTCGCATCACCGCGGCGACCTCCGCCACGGTCAGGAACACGACCTCGTTCAGAGGCCTCTCGCCAGCTGCCATGACACACCTGAACCTTCCGCACTCGACGGGCCACCGGCTTCCCCTTCCGGTGACTCTTCGTCGTTGCGTGCTCACTCCCCAATGTAGGGGCGGGTGATGCGAGTGGGGAAGAGGTGCACCCATCGGCGGCCTACTGTGACAGACACGCTCGATTGAGTACGTAGCGGGTGAGCGGCGTGTAGCAATCAGACCGCACGCCGTCATCAACCGGAACGGCCACCGACACCGCCCCCTCGGCCTCCCCCACGAAGAGCGCAGGGTCATCCGTGTCCGCGAGCCCAATGGCCTCAAACCCGAGCTGACCTGCACCGCAGACCCACCCATGGTCCCCGATCACCAGCTCCGGCAAGGGCCCGCCGCCCCCCGCCGCCGCATCCAGCGCCACCCGAACCGGCAGCGGCGAATGCGTATGCGCACCCGGCGCACAACCGGGGCGTTCACGGCCCACTTCTCTCACGAACCCGACGCCTCGTACGTAATCGAGATTGCACGTACGTAGACCGAACCGGGTCGTTATGTCGACACAGCGACCCTGCGCAGGGGTGAGGACCTCACATCCCGCCGCCGACAGCGCGTCCGCGAGACCGGCGTAGAACCCGATCAGCCGGTGCGGATGCCCGGTCCCGAACAACACGGCGGCCCGCCGCCGGGCCGCCGCCCCCACCCGCTCGGCGAACGCGTCCAGCCCGGCCACCGTCAAGTCAGGATCGATCACATCATGCCCTGAAACGCACCGGGGATCGTCCGAAACCCCACACTTGGCAGCCATCAACCGAATCAACTCCGCTTCCCCCCACCCCCCTTGCGGATCAATCCCGATCAACACCCGAGGATCCCGAGCCGCGAACAACCGATAACTCCGAAGACTCCGCTCCCGCGAGGTCCCCACCACCCCCGCCAGCCCGGCAGCCACCAAGTACGCCCGAAGCCCACCACCACTCACCACACCAAAGATGCTGACGCCCCACCCCCCACCAGACCCCCAGAACAGACAAACACCGCACAGTCGGCGTAACGCTGGGCAAGCCAGCCCGTCCGGCATCTGAGGACGAGAGCCGCTCCGCACCCTCTCCAGCCCGTCCGGCGTCCGACGACGAGACCCGACCGGCACCACATCCCAGCCGTCCGACACCTGAGGACGAAAGCCGGTCGGCACCACACATCAGCCCGTCCGGCGTTTGAGGACGAGGCCGTTCAGGCCGAAGCGGGGGTCCGGGGGCGGCAGCCCCCGAAACGGGCGGTCGAAGGGGGCCCACCCCCTGGAAGGACGGGACGGGTAGGGGCGGCGGGGGCGAGAAAAACCCCCTACGCCAGCAGCCCCCGCAACGGAAACACGGCCCGCCGCGTCGCCAGCACGGCCTGATCCAGGCGATCAGCGGGGTCGTACCCCGCCTCCCACCCCGCCCACCCCACCGGCCACCGACCATCCGTCATCCGCCCAGGCCCCAACTGCCGAGTCCGCGCAAACACCTCCTGCCGCCACCCCTCAGGCACCAGCGCCTCAGGCGCAACCTCCCGCCCCGCCGCAATCCCCACCAGATGCGTCCACGACCGAGGCACGACATCCACCACCTCGTACCCGCCCCCACCCAACGCGATCCACTTCCCCCCGGCGTACTCGTGCGCCAGCTCATGACACGCCACCTGCACCGCCCGCTGCGCATCCAGCGAAACCGCCAGATGAGCCAGCGGATCCTCGAAGTGCGTGTCGGCACCGTGCTGCGTCACCAGCACCTGCGGCCGGAAGTCCGCGACCAGCTCCGGCACCACGGCGTGAAACGCCCGCACCCACCCCGCGTCCCCGGTCCCCGCCGGCAACGCGACGTTCACCGCGGCCCCCTCGCCCGCCCCGGCACCGACCTCCTCCGGCCACCCGGTCTGCGGGAACAACGTACGGGGATGCTCGTGCAGCGAGATCGTCAGAACCCGCGGATCCTCCCAGAACGCGGCCTGCACCCCGTCCCCGTGATGCACGTCCACATCCACGTACGCGACCCGCTCGGCCCCCAGCTCCAGCAACCGCGCGATAGCGAGCGAAGCGTCGTTGTAGATGCAGAACCCGGACGCGGCCCCCGGCATCGCATGGTGCAACCCGCCCGCGAAGTTCACGGCGTGGTCGGCATCCCCCCGCCACACCGCCTCCGCCGCCCCCACCGACTGCCCGGCGATCAGCGCCGACACCTCGTGCATCCCGGCGAAGGCGGGATCGTCCATCGTCCCCAGCCCGTACGACTGGTCGGCCGCCGCCGGATCCGCCGAGGCCGCCTTCACGGCCTCGATGTAGTCCTCCCGGTGCACCAGCCGCAACGTCGACTCCCCGGCCGGCTTCGCCGCCACGACCTGCACCGCCCGGTCGAGCCCGAAGGCACCGACCAGACTCCGGGTCAACGCCAGCCGGACCGGGTCCATCGGATGACCCGGACCGAAGTCATAGCCCGTTACTGCCTCGTCCCACATCAGCTGTGCGCGGCCGCTCATGCCCGCCACCGTATCGGTCCGACCTGGTCGCGAACGAACGGGCATACACCAACGTCACCAGCACCAACACCATCGGCACCAGCATCGACCCGCGATAGCTCCACGCATCCCCGAGCGCCCCCACCAACGGCGAACCGATCAAGAACCCGACGTAGTTGAAAACATTCAGCCGCGCGATGGCCGCATCCGAAGCCCCCGGAAACAGCCGCCCCGCCGCCGCGAAGGTCTGCGGAACCAGCACGCACAACCCCAGCCCCAGCAGAGTGAACCCGACCATGCCGACCCACGCCCCCGGCGCCCCCGCCACCACCGCGAACCCGGCGGCCGCCACCACCGCCCCCACCCGTACGACGGGTACGGCGCCGAACCGCCGTACCCCGAAGTCCCCGATGCCCCGCCCGACCAGCGTGGTCACCATGTACACGTTGTACGGCACGGTGGCGAGCTGCTCACTGCTGCCCAGCACGTCCTTCAAATACTTCGCACTCCAGTTGGAGACCGTGGAGTCCCCGATGTAGGCGAAGGTCATCACCAGGCACAGCGGCAACAGCACCTTGAAGACGACACCGCCCGCGCTCCCCGCGGCCGCTTCCTCCGCCGCCGGCGCGGGATCACCGTCCACGTACCAACGGCTCCCCACCAGCGCGGCCGGCAGCAGCACCGCGACCACCGGCAGGTACGACACCCACAGCGCGAGATGCCAGTGCGCCCCCACCCAGGCCAGCGAGGCCCCGAGGATCCCGCCCAGGCTGTACGCCGCGTGGAAGCTGAGCATGATGCTGCGCCCGTAGGTCCGCTGCAGACTCACCCCGAGCATGTTCATCGAGGCGTCCAGCGCGCCGACGGCCAGGCCGAACACGGCCAGCGCCACTGCCAGCTCGGCCATCACCCCGCCGGACCCGACCCCGAGCAGCGCCAGCATCACCACGGGCTGGGACCAGCGCAGCAGCCGACTGGGCCGTATTCGCTTCACCAACTGCTCGGTGGTGACGCTGCCTACGCCGGCCAGGATGGGCACGGCAGCAAGAAAGACCGGCAGCAGCGCGTCGGAGACGCCGTACCGGTCCTGGATGGCGGGGATGCGCGTCACCAGCAGCGCGAAGGTGGCACCCTGAGTGAAGAAGCTGAACGCCAGCGAGGCCCTACCGCGCCGCAGCACATCTGTCATGGCGGCGAGCGTAGGGCCCCGGCGTACTCGTAGGTAGATCCAGCCAAAGATGAATTTCCTTCAGCTTTACCTTTCGGCCGCTCAGGCGGCGACCGCGAGCTCCTGTTCCTGCTTCCGCGCGGCTTCCTGACGCTTCACCTCGTCGGTGACCAGGCATGCCATCGGCTCGGCGGCGGCGCCTCCGCAGACCACCATCCCGAGGGTGATCGCGACGACCAGCAGCAGCGAGCTCAGCCAGACCATGGTGTCCACGGGGATCGTGTAGGCGCCGACGACCCGGGCGACGCACTCTGCCACCAGGAACAGACCCCAGATCACGGAGAAGAGCCGCTCCTTGCGCAGGAACTCCGCCGACCTGGCCGCGGTCCCGGACGCCAGCCGCTCCCAGGCGGCCTCCCGCGCCGCATCCCCCTTGAGGAGGAACGGCTTCAGCCCCGCCGTCATCATCGGCCTGCCCAGCGCCACCGACACCAGGATGCCGATCCCGACGGTGCTGCTGACCGCACCGTCCTTGGCCAGCATGAGCCGCGGGTCACCGGAGACGAAGCTGAGCGCCAGCCCGACCACGTTCACCACCAGGATCAGCGCCGCGAGCCCGTTGACCTGGCGCTCCTTGACAACACTCCAGACCGTCCGCACGGCCGGCACCACACTGCTCCAGGCGAGCGCCACGAAGGTGCTCATCCCGAAGGCCCCCTTGAAGAAGTAGTACGACCCGAGAGGCACCGCCACGTCCACGATCAGCGGCCGGAGGTTCTCCAGCACGCTGGGCTGCTGCTGCTTGCTCTGGGACCCGGTGTTCGTCGTCTTCGTCATGCCCTCAGCTTCGCGTCCGGCCGGGATCCCCCAGTAGAAACGAACGTCCGGAGCTCGGCATGACAATTGTCAGCGCCGCCGTCATGCCCCCGGTCATTCCAGCAGGTCAGCCAACTGCCCCGGGTCGGAGAAGAGTTGGGTGGCGCCCCGCAACCGCTCGGCCGGCGTCATGGTGGTGAACCCGTACACGTCCATCCCGGCCGCCACCGCCGCCCGCACCCCCAGCGGGCTGTCCTCCACCACGGCACACCGCGCCGGCGCGACCCCCATCCGTTCGGCCGCGTACAGAAACAGATCCGGTGCCGGCTTCCCTCGCCCCACATCCTGCGAACTGAAGATCCGCGACTCGTCGAACCACCGGTCGAGCCCGGTCGTCCGATGCCCCACCCGAATCCGCTCATGACTCCCCGACGACGCCACGCAGAACGGCACCCCGTCCGCCGCCAGTTGCTCCAGCACCCCCGCGATCCCCGCCACGGGCTTCAACTCCTCCTCGAAGGCAGCGAACACCCGCGCATGGAAGACGTCGTCGAAATCGTCCGGCAGTCGCTGCCCGGTGCGCTCCAGGACGAGGTCGTGGACCCGGTGCATCGCGGACCCCATGTAGTCCCGTATGGAGGCCTCGTAGGAGGTCGGGTGCCCCAACTCGGTGAGATAGGCGGCCAGGAGCCGGTTGGAGATGGGCTCGCTGTCGACGAGGACGCCGTCGTTGTCGAAAATAACCAGGTCGTAGCGCATGTCCTGAGCCTAGACGAGCCCTTGAACGCAGAAAGGCCCACGCCATGAGGCGTGGGCCTTTCCTAATATTTGTTCGGCGGTGTCCTACTCTCCCACAGGGTCCCCCCTGCAGTACCATCGGCGCTGTGAGGCTTAGCTTCCGGGTTCGGAATGTAACCGGGCGTTTCCCTCACGCTATGACCACCGAAACACTATGAAACAGACAACCGGACCGCCTTACGGCGGGGCTGTTCGTGGTTTCAGAACCAACACAGTGGACGCGAGCAACTGAGGACAAGCCCTCGGCCTATTAGTACCGGTCACCTCCACCAGTTACCTGGCTTCCAGATCCGGCCTATCAACCCAGTCGTCTACTGGGAGCCTT
>NZ_JAEKKT010000023.1 GCF_019510245.1 Streptomyces sp.
AACGCCGTCTTGGAGTAGCGGCCGAGTAGGACCGGGATCGGGTCCTCGGAGGTGCCGCGCCACGCGGTATCCGGTGCGTCAACGTCAAGGAAGGTGCCGGTCATCGTGAGGTTCTCCCGGGCAAGGGGCGGTTGTTCCTACATCCTGACTATAACACATGAGTATTGTCCTGGGCGGGTGATGCCTGGACGTCTACCCTGTACCTCTGCTATAGTCTGCGTATGAGGCCGGGTGCGGTTCAGCCAGAGATGCGGGTCGCGCTCGGCACAGTTCCTTGCCGATCAACCTCGAGGAGAACGCCATGGCATGGGTTAGCGCGGAAGTGAAGGACACCAAGGGCCGGACTGTGGCCAAGGTCAGCGGCGGCGACCCGAAGCGGGTCGAGAAGCAGGCCGACGCCAGCGTCAAGACCGGCTACACCAAGACGCTCCGCCGCGAGTCCTGACGGCTTCCGTGTTCGGGCCGGCGCTTCCCCGGCCGGCCCGGATGCGGTGGTCGCCAGGACGGCGACAGAGGGGACGGCAAGCGATGGCCAAGAAAATCGGCCAGGTCAACGAGAACACCGGCCGCGTCGAGACACGCAAGATGCGCCGCACCAAGGAAGTCGACTTCCCCGTGACCGTCGTCAAGACCCGAGCTCAGCGCATCGCGCGGAACCTGTGGGGGTGACCGGCATGGCCAAGGCGCTACCGAAAGGCACCGTCCGCAAGGGTGTGCGGATGACCAAGGACGGCCCGAAGGTCGTCGTCACCAAGCCCGCCAAGGGTCTGGTCGGCAAGCTGGTCGACAAGGCACTCAAGTCTCAGGGGAGGTAGCCGTGGCCTGGGAGGACCGGAGCAAGAAAGAGAAGGCCGAGGCGCGCCGATTCGCGGCCAAGTACCGGGCCACCGACGACAACAAGACGTACGAAGTCGTCACCGCCAAGGGCACCCGGATCACGGTGTCCGGCATCAACTCGGCCAAGGCTGTGGCCGGCAAGGACGGCACGTACCGGGAGAAGCCATGACCACGGCACAGTTCCCCGAGGACCCGATCCGCAGCCGGCGCGCACCGACCGTTGCGCGCTGCCTGGACTGCGGTACGCCACTCGGCCCGCCGGCCGGCTATCGGCAACAAAGCCGCGCCTGCCCGCAGTGCGGTACGCATTTCCGCCTGCCGGCTGGCGTCACGTGGGAGACGTTCAACGCCGAATGCGGGGAGAAGTCATGAACCTCGGCGAGCTACGTAGGGCTATCCGGGACCTACCGGACAGCACTGAACTCGTGGTGCATGGCGGGGATGGCGAGCACTCCGAGATCCACCTGGAGTACCGCCTACCTCCGGACGGCGCGGGCCGCGGATGGGCGCTGTCCTTCATCGAGGGCCAGCCGGTGACGCTCGAATTGAACATGGACGAGCGGCGAGAGCGTGCCGAGCCCTGGCTGGACCCCATCACCGTCCCCTCCAGCGACGAGGAGTGTGGCGCACCCGGGCCGGACGGCCTGCGCTGCCAGCGCTACGCCGGCCACTCCCAGCCACCCTGGCCAATCCTGCACGCGGCCGTGAACGCCCGCGGGGAACTGGAGAAATGGTGAGCATCCGATCCTGGTGGCGCGGCTGCAAACGGCGCAGGCCCGGCGTCTACCTGGCGCGCACCGAGAAACACCGCCGCGCCGGCCGGTACGAGAACGGCTACGTCGGCAAGTCGAGGCACCTGGCGCTGCGCCAGACCTGCCACGAGGGCACCTGCCGGCACCAGAGCTGTGCGGCCAAGCCGTGGATGGACCTGGCGCCGCGCTGGCACGCGCTACGGCTGCCGTGGTGGCTCGGCTGGTGCTGGATCCTCGGCCCGCTCGAGGTGGCCGCGATCTGGCTACTCGTGCCGCGCTACAACGATCAGCACAACCGGCGCAACCCGCGCCGGGTCCCGATTGGCCTGCAGCACCGCCAGCGCGCCTACCGCGACGCCGGCATGCACCGCGCCGGCCGCCGGCTCAGCCCGCGCTGGGTTGACGCCGGGGTCCGGGTCGCCGGACTGGCCTGCCTGCTCGGCGGCGCCGCCGGCTGGATCATCACGCACCGATAGCTCCACAAGCAAAGGACGGAACCTTGCCGAACACCCCGGAAGAGAAAGCGGTCATCAAGGCGGCGCTGCGCTGGCAGCGCAAGCCGAACGCGGACACCGTTGCCGATCTCCTGATCGCCGTCCAGGCGCTGCGGATCTCGCGCCGGCCGCTCGAGGGTCCGGAACCGATCCCGTGCATGGCGCGGGCCCGGCACTCGGCGACGATGTTCTGCACCCTGCCGAAAGGCCACGACACGCAGGGACTCGGCGGTTACGGGAACTGGCATGAAGGCCTCGCCGCGGACGGATCGCACCGCACCTTCTATACCGAGGATGAGTCGTGACCCCGCCGGGCAACCTGCCCGCGCGCCGGGCGTCGCGGCTGCCGGGCGCGAACACCGGCCCGCTCCGGCGCCGCCCGGTCGCCCCGGTCGCCCCGGTCGCCACCGAGTTCATCGTGAACCGCTCGCCGCACCTGCTGCGCGCCGAGCTCGACCGGGGCCGGCTGGCTGGTGAGTACGGCGCGCCCAGCCCGGTCCGGCGCACCCGCGACGGCAGCTACGCGGTCAAGGTGCACCGGCTCAAGCCGCGGCCGCCGCGCTGGCGCAAACCGGCCATCATCGTGGCCGTGGTGCTGGCTCTGTTGGTGGCCGTCGGCGCCGCGGCGTGGTGGGCGCTCGCGAGTCTGGCCGCGGCGATCCCGGGCGGCCTGGTTGGCGGGCTGATCCTGCTCGGCATCCTGCTGGCGATCGGCTCGGCGACCGGCGGCAGCAAGGTTGTGGACGTGCTGGTGCGGGTACGGGTGCGCTAGCCTCTCACCAACGCGGAAAGGCCCGGGACCTGTGGAGGGTCCCGGGCCTTTCCGTACGTCCGGCTACCGGTTGGCCTGCCGGTACGCGGCGGCCAGGCCGGCGACCGCGGCCACCACGGCCGAGCCGGCCACGCCGAGCACGCCGGTCCAGTTGTCGGTGTCCAGGTTGGCCACCCAGGTCAGCCCGGCCACCAACAGCGTGGTTACCAGCATCTGCACGGCCGCGCCGACCTTGGATTCCTTGGCCAGGCTTTGCGAGCCGTCCCCGTTGGGTCCGGCGCTCTGTGCGGGATTGGTCATGCCACTTCCGATCTCTAAGGGAACGAACATGCCCCGGCCGGATCAACGCGGCCGGTCGACCGTCGGATACTCGGTGCTCACCATCGCGTCCAGTTCCTCCCGACTGACCCGGTGGTCCAGGATGGTGGCTCGCCAGCGCCGTAGCATCGCCAGCACGTCGCCGAGCTCATCGCGCAGGTAGCGAGCATCGTCGTGCGCCGCGCGCACCTCGAGGCGGGTGTTACGGGCCTCGCCTTCCAGTTCCTTGACCCGTTGCTGCAGCGGCTGAACCAGGGTCAGCGCGGTGTCGGTGAGCACGTCCGCCGTCTCCGCGCGGATCTTGCGGCGCTGGAAGAACTGCCCCAGCAAGGCGGCGCATCCACCGATGCCGCCGAGCAGACCGATGATGGCGGTCAGGGTTTGTGTCGGGCCCACCGCTCACCGCTTCTCGGCGAGCAGAGTCACGTCGGTGGTGCAGCCCTCCCGGGTGGCCTTGACCGCGCGCGCGATGTCCCTGGTGATTTGGAAGGTGCGCGCCCAGCAGGACAACGCGATGGCGATGACGAAGCTGCCGGCCACGACACCGGCGAGGCCGGCGGCCACCGCGATGGCGATGGCGTACATGGAGGTGGCCGCGCCCAGTACGCCGACTCCGATGCGTTCCACCTTCAGCGAGGCCGCCAGCGTGCCCGGCCACCACACACCCACCAAGCCGATCACACCCCCCGCGAGAAGTTCGTACTGCCAGAGCTCCTGGACCAGCGGCGACATGGTGGACAGCACGGACTGTGGCGGCACCCCGCGCACCAGACTGGTCACTCCGCCGAGCACCGCGGCGGTGAGGATGGCCACCTCAAACGGGTTGCGTCCGGTGGCCACCTGCAGCGGCCGCAGATGTCGGCTCGGCATCATCCGGTCCGGGACAGGCCGTACAACTTTGCCCAAACCTGTCGGTCGATGGTGGTCCCGTTGTTGAGGCCTAACGACTTGACCGCCGCCGCGGTGGCCGGGCCGTAGACCCCGTCCGGGGTCAGGTCCGTCCCGGCGATCCAGGCCAGCAGTCGTTGCGCGCGCTTGACCAGGTTGTAGCCGTCGTCGTCGGCGTCGTCGTCGCCGAGGGCCAGCACCGGCAGGCCGTAGCCCTCGAGAGACTCCATGGTCAACAGCCGGCGCGCGTTGGCGAGCACCCCCCACGGGCGCACATCGGCTTCCTGCGCGCTGGTGTAGACCGCCGAGAAGTGGGCGTGGCCGATGTGCCGGTCTGCGCCGTCGTACGGCTTCCAGGTCCACCCCCACGTCTTGGACGCGATCTGTGCCCGGTAGATGATGTTCTGCAGCCGGTTATCAAAGCCGCGCAGGTGCCGTCCCCGGATCGTCTCCACGATCCACTCGAGGTCCTTGCCAGGCGGCCAGGGGCCGGTGGAATCGATGTCCAGCGCGTGGACCTCATCGATGGTGTCGGCGTCCTTGAACGGGGTCTTGCCGGTCTCATCGGGGTTGTGGTCGCTGGAGCGCTGCCGGTGCGCGGCGTCGCCGATCCAGCCGTCCGCCCCGGTGTCACGGTTTGGTGCCAGCGTGTTGATTTCGGCTCGAAGCTGAACCAGGCAGGCCACCAGCACTGGGCCCATTGTCGACCACCTCTTTCACTCGCTTGGGCAACTGCTCGGCCAACAGCACCTGGATGCGGCGCTCCACCTCGGCCTGGATCACCTCGGACAGGTCACCGGCCGGTCCGATCGACTCGATCCGGGCGTTGCGGAAGGCGCGCCACGCTCCGGTGAGCACGTCGCGGACCACGGTGTAACCGGTTTCGGCGCCCATCGCGGCCACCACCTGCGCCACGGTGATGTCCAGCCAGGTAGTCCCGTTGTCCGGCGAGTACTGCTCACAATCGATCAGGTCACCGGCGGTGGTGTGGATGCGGACTCTCATGCGATCTGCCGGACCCGTACCGAGCTACCCGCCTTGACGCTGGTGGCGTTGGCGCTGAACACCGACTGCCCCCACTTGAACGCCAGGGCGCCGGCCACGGTCACCACCACCAGGTCACAGCGCTCCAGCACCACCGAGTAGCCGGAGGATGCGGCGAAGCCGTAGGTGCAGTCGGTGTTGGACGGAACCCCATCGAACTGGCTCGGGGTGATCGCGTCGCGCAGACCGGAGTTGGCGCTACCCGGGCCGATGCAGGCCCGGATCGGGGTGTTCCAGGTGCCGGTGAAACTCCACTGGGTACGAATCTTCTGCGTGCTGGTGGTGACCGTGTTCGCGAAGATCAGCATGTCCACGGACCAGGTGCCGACCCCCAGCGCGATGCCCTGCAGGTCCGGGTCATCGCTCATCGTGGTGGTGGTCCGGTCGGTGGTGGTGGCCTTGACGGTGATGTCCGGAACCATCGCCTGCAGGCTGGCCACCGGGAGGACCCCGGCGGTGATCGACGGGTATTTGCTCATCGGTTCCCTCTCACAGTGCGGCCAGCAGTGGCCGGTAGGCGTGCACCTGCGCGCCGGCACTATGAGCCTTAACGACGCCGTTGGTGGCCCGGGTGACGGTGAACGTCTGCGGGCTACTGGACCCGGACACCGCCGTGCACAGCATCTGCTCGCCGTCGATGACGATCGGGAAGTCGGCGCCCGAGGTGTCCCACAGCGAACCGACCGTGGCCACCGACAGCGTGGTAGCGCCCGAGGTGGCCGAGGACGCCAGGGTGGCCGCGTCGTGGTCCACCGCCGTGGTCCCCAGCGTGCCCACCTGCCAGATGGCGGCCGGCGAGCAGTTCAACGTCATCCGCCAGGAGTCGGTGCGCAGCACCGCCGAATAGCCCTCCACGATCACATCGACGTCCTCGCCGAGCAGTTGGCTCGGCATGTTCGCCACGGTCAGCCGCGCGCCCAGGCGCACCGCCAACCAGTCATCAATCAGCCCCGGCTGGCGGCCGAAGTCCAGATCGATGCGCGGCCAGCGCAGGTCCGGGCGGGTGCCGGCGTACACCCGCCAGGTGGCGTGATCGTCGAGCCGGTCATCGGTGGCCACGCTGATCGTCAGCGAATCCTCGTAGCTGCCCAGCGCGGCGATGCTGGCGTCGTCGGTGGCCCGCGCCTGCCCGCCCGAGGTGCGCCGGCAGGTGACGTCGTTACGGACCCGCTGATCGTCGTCGGTCGGCTCGGGCGCCTCGGCCAGGTGCCCCTGCGCGGCGTCCAGGGCGATCTGCACCGCAGCGTTGTAGCGGGCCAGCCGCGGCCGGTAGCCGATACCGGCGGCCACCTCGTGCAGGACGCCCAGGTCGGCGTCCTCGACCGCCCGCAACAGGGTCACGAACGGCTCGGAGCGTTGCACGTCCAGCGCCTCCGAACTGCTGGCCGGCTCCACCAGCACCGCGACGTCCTGTTCGTCGCAGAGCCGCTCGACGCGCGCCGCCGCGGTTTCGCCCGCGTAGCCGGCGCTGGCCGCCGAGAAGGAGTCGGCCACGAACGGTAGGTCGTTGTCGCCGAGCCAGATGTGGCCGTACGCCGCGTCCGCCATCGGGTTGACCACCTTGAACTGGGCGATCCGGTCGGCGGTGCCCACGTAGCTGCCGGTGCTGAACCAGAAGGAGGTGTCGCCGACCTGATGCCAGAGCAGCGTCCAGGTCACGTTGCCCAGGCCGTCCTCGGCCGTCTCCAGTTGCATCGCCACCCATTGCGTGACGTTGACAACGGTGATCGTGGCCGAGCGGGCCACCACGACGG
>NZ_JAEKKT010000024.1 GCF_019510245.1 Streptomyces sp.
GGCCGTCATACTCTACGCGCTGCTCGTCCCGGCCTGGGTGGTGGTGGCCGTACATTCCCTGCGGCACGCCGCCAGGCACGTGCGCCGGTGGCCCGAGGGCGACCGGGATCCGCGGCCCGGTGTGGCAACCGTGCTCGGCGGCACCCTCACCACCTGCGATGACGGCTGTGCGGCGGCCGGGGCGCGCGACCCGGCGGGCGACGCCGTCAGGTAGGTGCGCCGGCACTGACGCCGGTTCGGGACACCGACTCAACGCCGTGCGTTCCGGTTCGCTCAGTCTCCGACCATTTCCACGAACAGATCGGCCTCCCCGCGCAGAGCCGCGAGTCGCGCCATCTGTTCACCCATGCCTCGGGTTCCGGCCAGCGGTGTGCGGACGTGGGGCCAGAGGGTGCGGACAAGGCTGACGTGGCGTGCGCCGCCGAGGGCGACGACGGGGTCGAGGAGCAGGCTGTCGTGCCGGGCCGCCTGCTCCAGGAGGACTTCCGCCGTCACGGCGCCGGTCGCGCCATGGGGTGTGTCGTACGGCTCGATGATGTCGTCGAGGTCGAGGAGGCCGTAATGCGCGGAGAGGACGAGAATCCGGTCGGGCCGCAGCGCGTCGGCGGTCTTTCGACACGCACGGTGATACGAGCCGATGTACATGTCCGCCGCGCGTGCGGGTCGGTTCAGTTTGCGGCTGCCGCACGGGATGACGACGAGTTCTGGATTCCAGTAGTCGAGAGGGTCGGTGGGTGTCATGTATGTCGTCCTGCCTGCTTTTATGAGATGTCAGCGGCCCCGCACATCGCAGCGTGTCACCTGAAGGCCGCCGCACTGATGCCATGTCCCGATGTGAGGCCGTTGTGTCCAATCCGGGAGTCCTTTCCGCTCCGGCGATGTCCTAGCCTCGCGGGTGTGGCACGAACGGGTTGACTCGCCTCCCACTGACGTGAGGTGAGAACCGTGGGTCCCATGAGGGACGACCAGGCGGCCCGGCCGTGTCGACCATCGGTTTTTCCAGATCAGGGAAGAAGGCGATCCACCTCGTGGCATCGCGATCACGCACCGGGGAACCGGTGCTTCAGGGGCTCGCATTCGGCCTCAACGAATGGCTCGTGGACGAACAGTACGAGCGGTACCTGAACAACCCCGACTCGGTCGACGAGGCATGGAGACAATTCTTCACCTCGTCGGCAACCATACCGGCGCAGTCGACCGGTACGACCGTGACGGCGCACGAAGACGCGGAGGAGGCGGCGGTCAAGGCCGTCCGGGTCGCCGCGCTCATCCACGCGTACCGCGTACGCGGACATCTGGTCGCCGACACCGACCCGCTCACCAGCCCGACGGCCACGCACCCCGAACTCGACATCACGGCGTTCGGTCTGCGGGAGGCGGATCTGGAAAGGGAGTTCGTCGTCGACGGATTCGCCGGACGGGTCACCATGAAACTCCGGGACGTCCTCCGCGTCCTGCGGGAGTCGTACTGCAGGACTGTCGGCACCGAATACATGCACATCCAGTCCTTCGGCGAACGACGCTGGATCCAGCAGCGCATCGAATCGCCTGAGTCCCGGCGTGACCGGGCCGAACAGTTGCAGATTCTGTACCGGTTGGGCGCGGCTGAGGCTTTCGAGACGTTCCTGCAGACCAAGTACGTGGGTCAGAAAAGGTATTCACTCGAAGGCGCCGAGTCGGCGATCGTACTCCTCGACGCCCTGTTGCTTCGTTCCATCGGGCAGGGGATGAGGGAAGCCGTCATCGGAATGGCGCACCGGGGCCGGCTCAATGTGCTGGCCAACATCGTAGGGAAGTCCTACACGGACATTTTCCACGAGTTCGAGGACATGGTGGACGTTCGCTCGGTGCAGGGATCCGGCGACGTGAAATACCACCTGGGTGCCGAGGGCACCTACCGTGCTCTGAACGGCGGCACGATCTCGGTCTCCGTCGTGGCGAACCCCTCGCATCTGGAGATCGTCGGGCCGGTCGCCCAGGGAGTCGTCCGCGGCAAGCAGGACAAGGCCACAGACGGTGACGAAGCGGCCGACGTCCTGGCGATCGCCATCCACGGTGATGCCGCGTTCGCCGGTCAGGGTGTGGTCTCCGAGACGCTGAACATGTCGCAGCTGCCCGGCTACCGCACCGGTGGAACGGTCCATCTGGTCATCAACAACCAGCTGGGCTTCACGACCTCGGCCGCCAACGCGCGCTCGACTGCCTATGCCACTGACGTGGCTCGGGCGGTCCAGGCCCCGATCTTCCACGTCAACGGAGACGACCCCGAAGCCGTCGCCCGGGTCGCACGCCTGGCCTTCGACTACCGCCAGGC
This sequence comes from Streptomyces sp., assembly GCF_019510245.1. Lineage (GTDB taxonomy): Bacteria > Actinomycetota > Actinomycetes > Streptomycetales > Streptomycetaceae > Streptomyces. Next base: position 2,315 of record NZ_JAEKKT010000024.1, read on the forward strand.
CTTCCACAAGGACGTCGTGGTGGACCTGATCTGCTACCGGCGCCACGGACACAGCGAGGTCGACGACCCGTCCATCACGCAGCCCGCGATGTACGACCGCATCGACGCCACGCCTTCGGTGCGCACGCTGTACGCCGAGTCGCTGGTTCGGCGCGGGGACATCGACGAGCGGCAGGTGAAGGGTGCCCTCCAGGACTTCCGGGGACACCTCGAGCGCGCCTTCGCCGAAACCCGGACGCCGGCGCCCGCCTCCGTGCACCCCGTTGACCGCCAGGTCACCGAGGACGAAGTCGTCCCCGAGGTGGTGACCGCGATCACGGAGGCGACCGCCCGGTACGTCATCGCCTCGCAGACCGCGCTGCCGCAGGGCTTCACCGCGCACCCGCGCGTTCTGCCCCAGCTCCAAAGGCGTGCCGCGATGCCGGACGCGGGGACGATCGACTGGGCCGCCGCGGAGACTCTGGCCATCGGCTCGCTGTTGCTGGACGGTGTTCCGGTGCGGCTGACCGGGCAGGATTCCCGCCGCGGCACGTTCGGCCAACGGCATGCCGTGCTCACCGACCGGCGAACCGGCACGGAGCACACACCGCTGAGGTCTCTCGGCCGGCAGGCCGCGGACTTCACGCCCTACGACTCGATGCTGTCCGAACTGGCCGCGCTTGCCTTCGAGTACGGCTACTCCCTTGCGCGCCCCGACGCACTCGTGCTGTGGGAGGCCCAGTTCGGCGACTTCGCCGACGGCGCCCAGACGGTCGTCGACGAGTACATCTCGTCGGCGGAACAGAAATGGGGGCAGCGCTCCGGGGTGACACTCCTGCTGCCGCACGGCTTGGAGGGTCAGGGACCGGACCACTCCTCCGGCAGGATCGAACGATTCCTCCAGCTGTGCGCGCAGGACAACATGACCGTCGCTGTGCCCACACTGCCCAGCAACTACTTCCATCTGCTCAGGCAGCAAGCCCTCGACGAGCGCAGACGGCCACTGATCGTCTTCACTCCGAAGTCGATGCTGCGGTCGAAGGCGGCCACCTCCACCCTGGCGGAGTTCACGACGGGCGCCTTCCGCGCGGTCGTCCCCGACGAGACGGTGGACGCCGCCGGGGTCCGGCGCGTGCTCGTGTGCTCGGGGAAGGTCTTCTACGACCTGGACGCCCACCGGCGGACCTCCGGCCAGTCGGACACCGCTGTCGTCCGCCTGGAGCGTCTCCACCCGTTCCCCGCTGAGGAGCTCCGCACGGAGCTCTCGCGCTTTCCCGCCGGGGTTGAGGTGCGGTGGGTGCAGGAGGAGCCGGAGAACCAAGGCGCCTGGTCTTTCCTGTCGCCGCGCGTCCAGCGGCTGACCGATCGGCCCGTCGGGTGCGTCAGCCGGCCGGAGGCCCCGGCTCCCGCAGTGGGCTCCGCCCGACGGCACGCCGATGAGCAACGGGATCTCGTGGTGTCGGCCTTCCGCTGACTCCGCCGGCGACGCGGCGCGGCCGTCAGGCTCATCGGGGCCGACATCCGACGGCCGTGCCGCCGACCGTATCTGGACGAGCCGCGGGATTCCCGGTCCGGCGCACTGCTCTCCGCGGATCGATCCGCCCGAACCGAAGGCCCCGCATCGAGCCCGCGACCGGTTTCCCGGCCGCGGGCTCACCTGGGTCGGTGACGTGTCAGGCCGCGCGTTGCCGTGACGTCTTGCGCACCGTCCGGATGGTGGCAGCGGTCGGTCGGGTGGATGCCGATGAACCCGAGCCGGCGCCGAAGGCCCTCACACCGGCAGCGACGGCGAAGCTGAGGACGTAACGGGCCGCGATGGCGGTCGTAGCATCGATGCCCGCATGCCACAGCGAGGTGGCGTGGCTGGTGCCCACCGAGACCGGAGCGGCCAGACCGATGGCGCTGCCGATCTGCAGGGACGGTTGTTCATGCCGGTGGCGACGCCCGTGTCCGCACCCGTTGCGCCGTCCACTCGGCGAGGGTGAGTCCGACGAGCACCAGGCCGCCCCCCAGGGCCACGAGGTTCATCCCGGGCAGCACGTCGGTCATGTACGGGGATCTGAGACGGTTCGCAATCCGGTGACCGTAGGCTGTCCGTCGCGCAAGGAGCCGTAGGCGGAGGGAAGTTGCTCCTCTGCTAGGAGGAGACCCCGTCGGGCGCCGGATCCGCCCCGACGCCAGTCGTTCGGAAGCTGGTCCGGTAGGCGCCAGGGGTCACGCCCAGGCGTCGCACGAACGCCCTGCGGAGCGACTCGGATGAGCCGAACCCGGTGCGTCGCGCGACCACTGACATCGAGTCATCACCCGTCTCCAGCATCGCCTGGGCAGCTTCCAGCCTGATGTCCTCCACATACCGGGCCGGTGTCGTGCCCACCTCTTCGTGGAAGAGCCGCGTCATGTGCCGGACACTGACGCCCGCCCGGCGAGCCATGGCCGACAGCGTGTGATTGGCCCCCGGGTTCTCGGCGACCGCGTCCAGGACCCCGCGGAGCATCTCCTGGCGGGTGTGGGGGGCCAGCGAGCGGACGCTGAACTGGGACTGGCCACCGGGCCGTTGCATGAAGACGACCATGTCCTTGGCCACCGCTCGTGCGACCTCGGCGCCGTGATGGTCCTCGACCAGCGCCAGCGACAGGTCGATACCGGCGGTGACACCCGCCGACGTCATCATCCGCCCGTCCCGCACGAAGATGGCGTCCGGATCGACCCGCACGGACGGGAAGCGCAGGGCCAGTTCCCGTGTGTGCCGCCAGTGCGTCGTGGCGCGGCGGCGGTCCAGGAGTCCGGCAGCCGCCAGCAGGAACGCTCCCGTGCACACCGATGCTGTGCAGTTGGCCTGGTCACTCAGGCGTCGCACCACATCCAGCAGAGCGTCGTCCTTGATCACCGTCTCCCATTCCGGTCCGCCCGGGGTCACCAGGATGTCGGACGGCTCAGTGAGGTCGTCGACAGAGAGATCGGCGCCCAGACGGGTTCCGGCGGAGGTGATCACCTCCGCGCCGTCCTGCGAGACGATCTGAACCCGGTAGCGCCCGCCGAACTCGTTCGCCGTCGTGAACACCTCGATGGGACCTGTCACGTCCAGCAGTCGCACCCCCGGGAAGACGAACACGGTCACGGTGCGCGAGCCCGCTCCACGGTGCTCATGATGCATGGAATGCCTCCTGGGCGATTGCCTGTGAGCGCTGAACGGCCGAGACGCCGCCGACAGCGTGCGTGTCGGCGCGCTGCCGATCTTCAAGGCGGGATCGCGACGGATGTCCGTGCGCCCAACGTACGCAGGCGACCCGCGCAAACGCTACGACCGGCTCCCTCCCTGCTGGGAGGTGCGGCATCTCAGTCCTGTTCTCCGGAGGAGACCGGCAGCGGCGGCGGCGTGGAGCGCTTCTCATGCGGGCCGGCAGCCGGGCAGGAAACGGAGGCACTGAGCGAGAGCGTGATCGCGCCGACGGACCCGGCGCAGTGGCCAGGGACGCCGACCAGGGTGTTCCACGGGTGCGACCGACCGCCGCGCGCGGGAGCGTGGAGGGCATGGCGATTTCGCGGTGCGTACTGCGGCCGCGAGCCCGGGACGACAGGAGTGATCGCAGATGGCGAAAATACTGTTCGTGGTGTCCGGTGCCACGTACCTGACGCTGAAGGACGGCACCAGGCACGCCACCGGTTACTGGGCCGAGGAGTTCGCGGCCCCGTACAAGCAACTCACCGAAGCCGGCCACCAGGTCGTCGTCGCGACACCCAACGGGGTGACTCCGAACGTCGACATGATGAGCCTGCGGCCCGAGATGGCGGGCGGTGTGGAGGCGGCCCTCGAACTGGAGGCCATCATCCGCTCCGCAGAGGTCATGCGCCGGCCGCTTCAGCTGTCCGACGTGCGACTCGGGGACTACGACGCGGTGTACCTGCCCGGTGGCCACGGTCCCATGGAGGACATGTGGGTGGACGCCGACGCGGGACGGCTCCTCACCGAACAGCTCGAGTCGGGCAGGCCGCTCTTCATCGTGTGCCACGCCCCCGCCGCGATGCTGGCCACCCGGATCCACGGCGTGTCGCCGTTCAAGGGCTACCGGGTCACGTGCTTCACCAACGACGAGGAGGAGGCTGTCGGGCTCGCCTCCAAGACGCAGTGGCTGCTGGAGGACGAGCTCAAGGAACTCGGCGTCGACTTCAGCCGTGGCGAGATCTGGAAGCCGTACATGGTGGAGGACCGCAACCTTGTCACCGGGCAGAATCCCCACTCGGCCGCTGTACTGGGAGAGCGACTGCTGCAGGTCGTGAAGTAGCTCGCGAAGACGGTCGTGTCCAACACGGGAGGCGCAGGTCATGGACATGAAGCTGGAGGTCGTGGTGGTGCCGGTGACCGACGTCGACCGGGCCAAGGACTTCTACACGACGTTGGGCTGGCGGCTCGACGCGGAGGTAGCCACGGACGAGAACTTCCGGGTCGTGCAGGTCACCCCGCCGGGTTCCTCGGCGTCGGTCATCTTCGGTACCTCCGTCACGTCCCAGGTGCCGGGCACCGCTCAGGGCCTGCATCTGGTCGTCGACGACATCGTCGGTGCGCAC
>NZ_JAEKKT010000025.1 GCF_019510245.1 Streptomyces sp.
CGCTGTGCGACGCCACCCGCCGCATGGAGGGCGTACGGGACGGCGAGCCCCGGTCCTACGACCTGCGGGGCAAGCGCTTCGCGGTCTGCATGGCAGGCAACCCCTACACCGAGTCCGGCAGCCGCTTCCGCGTCCCCGACATGCTCGCCAACCGCGCCGACGTGTGGAACCTGGGCGAGGTCCTGACCGGCAAGGAGGACGCCTTCGCCCTCAGCTTCATCGAGAACGCGCTGACATCGAACCCGGTCCTCGCACCGCTGGCCGGCCGCGAGCGCACCGAACTCGACCTGCTGATCCGCCTCGCCGACGGCGACACCACGGCCCGCGCCGACCGGCTGACCCACCCCTACGCGCCCGCCGAGCTGGAGCGGATCCTGGCCGTGCTGCGCCATCTGCTGACGGCGCGCGAGACGGTCCTGGCCGTGAACGCCGCCTACATCGCCTCGGCGGCCCAGACCGACGAGACCCGGACCGAGCCGCCCTTCCGACTGCAGGGCTCCTACCGCAACATGAACAAGATCGCCCAGCGCATCCAGCCGGTCATGAACGACACCGAGCTGGCGGCGTTGATCGACGACCACTACACGGCCGAGGCCCAGACTCTCACCACCGGAGCCGAGGCCAATCTGCTGAAGCTGGCCGAACTGCGGGACACGCTGACCACGGAGCAGAGCGCGCGCTGGTCCGAGGTGAAGGCGGCGTACGTCCGCACACAGGCCCTGGGTGGCTCGGAGAGCGACTCTTCCCCGGCCTTGGGCCGGGGGGACTCCCACCTCGCTGCGCTGGCCCGCGCTGTTGCCGCCCTCGGGCTGCTCGCCGACCGGGTTGCGGCCGTCGAGTCGGCGATCAACCGCGCGGCGCCGGGCCACGAGGAGCGCTGACGTGCCAGGGGCCGGTCGGGAGCTGCTGCCTCCGTTGGCAGGACGGGCCGCGCTCACCATGCTGCACTTGGTCATTCCGACGCCGCTCCACCACACACCGGCTTGTCCTGAGCGACACATCGCAAGGGCGTCGCCTCAGGGCGAGTGACGTTCGGCGGGACCGTACAACCAGTGGGATGGATTAGCCGTCTTCCCTACGGGCACCAGGTGTCCCAGGAGCAGAGGGCAGCAACCGCAAGTCACGCCCCCCGCTCCGAGACGCGATCGGCGGGGGACACCCGCGGGTCCGTTCTGCGAGGAGGCACAGGGCATGGTCGCACGTCGTGACGATTCAGGCGGCTTCCCGGCGCACTCCCGCAGAAACGGCGCGGTCCCCTTCGGGCGCCTTGAGTCCGCTGTGGAACGAGTACACGTCAGGCAGGAAGTGGTCGAACCGCTGCTGCGCCGCGCCGACCTGCTGTCGCAGCTCCTGCGGATCGGATACGTACGCGGCCCGCAGGAGCGGGAGACGTAGAGTCCCCGGGCATCTTCGGTGGCTGGCCCGCGGAAGACGGCTGTTCCGGCGAGTGCTCCGCTCCTGTGCCTGTGGTCCTCGGGGCGGCGGGCACGCGCATGACGGCGTCGCATGTCAGGGGAACGCAGCGTGCGCCGGTGCGTCGCAGCGGGACAACGCGCCCGTTCCGCGAGACGCTTCCGCCGGGACGGCGCACTGACGCCGCCCCGCCCCTGTCCGCTCTCCCGGAGGCCGCCATGGCAGCATCGCCCGCACCAACTGAGGACAATTACCGCTTCGACGACCTGCGTGCGCTCTTCATCAACTGCACACTCAAGCCGTCCCCTCAGCTCAGCCACACCCAGGGGCTCATCGACAAGAGCCGGGCGATCATGGACGCGCGCGGAGTGACCACGGACGAGATCCGTGCCGTCGACCATGACATCGCCCCCGGCGTCTATCCGGACATGACCGAACACGGCTTCGCCACGGACGCCTGGCCCGCGCTGCAAGAGCAGGTGATGGCCGCGGACATCCTCGTGCTGGCCGGACCGATCTGGCTGGGCGACAACAGCTCGGTCACCAAGCAGGTCATCGAGCGGCTGTACAGCTGCTCCAGTCTCCTCAACCCCGAAGGCCAGTACGCGTATTACGGACGGGCCGGCGGGTGCCTGATCACCGGCAACGAAGACGGCGTGAAGCACTGTGCCATGAACATCCTCTACAGCCTGCAGCACCTCGGCTACACCATCCCGCCGCAGGCCGACGCGGGCTGGATCGGTGCGGCGGGTCCCGGGCCCTCGTACCTGGACGCCGGCTCGGGAGGACCGGAGAACGACTTCACCAACCGCAACACCAGTTTCATGACCTGGAACCTGATGCACGTGGCGGCCATGCTCAAGCGCGCCGGAGGGATCCCCGCTTACGGCAACCAGCGCACGGAGTGGGACGCCGGCTGCCGGCCGGGGGCGGACAACCCCGAGCACCGCTGAAGCAGACCAGGAAGCACCGGGGCACCTGCCGGTTCGACTCCAGCCCGGCGCCCGACAACGCCGTCGGCACCCCGGCTGCTCCTGTCAGTGCACGCCTGTGCGTCGTAAGGATTCCGTCATCACCCGCGGGCTACGGAACGGCCGCCCGCCTCCGTTGAATGAGGAGACAAGCAAACTCCCAGGAGACGAGGCAGGGATGGGACGCGGGCGCAAGGTACTTGCCAGGCCGTTGGTCATCGCGGTGCTGGTGGCGGCGGTCGGCGGGGTCGGCTTCGGGCTGTACTGGTTCCAGCCGTGGAAGCTGTGGCAGGACGAGACCGTCGAGGAGGCGCTGCCCGGGGTGGTGGAGAATTCCGCTCCTCCTGCCGCGGCGCCCTCGCCCAAGCCCTCCGAGCAGCCCTCGGCCACCGGTCCGCAGACGTTGGCAAGTGGTGAGCTGATCAGCCACGAGCACGCGACATCGGGCACCGTGAAGCTCGTACGGCTGGCCGACGGCTCCCACATCATCCGGCTGGAGAACCTCGACACCAGCAACGGACCGGACCTGCGTGTGTGGCTGACCGACGCACCCGTGAAGGAGGGGAAGGCCGGCTGGCGCGTCTTCGACGACGGGAAGTACGTCAGCCTGGGCAAGCTCAAAGGCAACAAGGGAAGCCAGAACTACGCCATGCCCAGGGAGGTGGATCCGTCGAGTTACAACAGCGTCAGCATCTGGTGCGACCGTTTCGACGTCTCATTCGGCGCAGCGGAACTCGCTCGCGTCTGACAGCGGTGCGGCCAGTCCCGGCGGATGACGCCCTCGCGGTCGATGACGCAGGTGGCGGCGGGCACTGAACGGCCAGGTGGTGCTACTTCGTGTGGCGGCCGCCGGGGTTCGGCTGTTCCATGTGGGAGCCAGGACCGCGGCCTGAACGCGACGCTGGACACCCAGTTTGGTTGGTCAGGCCGTCACCGATCAGGGCGAGGATGTCCTGCTCGCGTGGCGACAAGCCGGCCAGTTCGGGGGCCAGAGCAGGTGTCTCGGCGGGGTCGGCGCGCAGCGAGCTGATCAGGCGGGCCGTGGTCGCGGGATGGCGGCGACCGGGTGGGTCATGACGTCGCTGACGACGTGCGGGGTGCCGTGCATCGTGGCTGCCTCTCGTTGTCGCTTCGGACGTCGGCGCACTCAGACGTTGCCGCCGGCGCCGTACGGCGCGTAAAGGTCCAGCAGCCGGGTCCGGGCGGAGCGCAGGCGGTGGGCGAGCACGTCGCCGACCCACTGGGCGATGGCGTTGCCCAGGGCCGGGTCGTCCTGGCACATCAGACGGACGGCCGTGGCGTCGAACTCGTACGCCCGCACCGGGGTCGTCGCCTCGGCGCCCAGATGCCAGACGTGCGGGGTGAACAGCCAGGACCAGCCGACGAGTTCGTTGTGGCAGAGCGTCTCGATGACGGCCGCCCGGCGGCCGGGGACGTGCATGTCGAGCTCGACCGTGCCCGTACGGATGATCCAGAACCGGTCGGCCCGGCTGCCCTCCTCGAACAGACGCACCCCCTGCGGGAAGGAGACCTCGCGGCCGAGGCGCATGAGCCGGTGCCGGTGGTCGGCGGGCAGGGCTCGCAGCATGCTGGGCGTGGGGGTGGTGATCATGGCGTGCCTCCCGACGGGATGTGGAAACTGCCATGGCCAGCGTGCGGCCCACCCCCGGTGGCGGGCCATGGGCCACTCGGGCCGTCGGAGGGGCCACTCGGCCACGATCGAGAGACGACCGGCAGCCTGCGCCCACACCGACTCGTCCACGAACGGGGCCGGCTCGTCGCCCAGGGCACGAGAGGCCGGCGACGGGTCGAGGGACTGGCCGCCGCTCCATCGCGGTCGGCGGGGGTCGCGGGGTGGCTGGGAGAACGCCCGCACGCTTCGTGACCGGGCTCGGCACCGTCGACCGCGTGGACGTCCTGCCGTTCGACAAGCTGGGCGCCGCGAAGTGCCACGCCCCGGGGCAGTTCCGCGCGCATGGCTTGACGGCGTGCTGAACGAGGGGCGCTCCCCAACGGTCCCTGGAAACAGGGCCGTTCAGCCCTGCGGTCGCGGACCTTCGGCATCCGGCGGCGGCTGCCGTACGCGGCGAGAGTGAGGGGCGTCAGACACCGAACGGACCTTCTCACTCCTCCCGAAGGGATCGCCACCATGGCCGTGCACGAGCACCCGCACCGGAACTCCGGCTTCCACCTGCCGAACTTCCGCAGGGACCGGACCGCGTCCGGCTCCGAGTCGGCGGTGTCGGCACGCACCGGCACGCGGACGGCGCAGGCCTATGCCTTCGCGTCCCTGCGCCTGCTCACCGGGTTCGTCTTCCTGTGGGCCTTCCTCGACAAGGCCTTCGGCCTCGGCTACGCCACTCAGTCCGGCAAGGGCTGGATCGACGGCGGTTCGCCCACCAAGGGCTTCCTCGGCGGGGTGGCCGCAGGGCCGATGGAGTCCACCTTCCACTCCTGGGCCGGGGACACCTGGGCCGACTGGCTGTTCATGCTCGGTCTGCTCGGGATCGGCGTCGCGCTGATCGCGGGCGTGGCACTGCGGTTCGCGGCCGTCGCGGGCACCGTGATGATGGCGCTGATGTGGGTCGCGGAATGGCCGCCCGCCCAGCACCTCTCCGACGGTTCGCCGAGCATGTCGACGAACCCCTTCGCGGACTACCACCTCATCTACGCCGTCGTCCTGATCGCCCTGGCCGCAGCCTCCGCCGGAGAAACCCTCGGCCTCGGCAGCATCTGGGCCAAGCTCCCGCTGGTGCGTCGCGGCCGCTGGCTGCGTTGAGCGCGGGAGGCGCGACGGGCCCGTCGCCGGGTCCGCCGCACCACATCGACACCGGCCAGGGCCGGTCGGCCCTCGGCAAGGACCTGTGGCCCCTGCCGAGGGCCCACATCCGAGGACAAAGCTCGAATCGGGACCCCCGATCCAGAAGGTGGAGATCATGACCCGTACCCTCACCGTCGGCCTCGACGGCTCTCCCGAGAGCCGCGCGGCGGCCGAGTGGGCCGCCCGCGAAGCACAACTGCTGGGCCTGACGCTGAAGTTGGTCCAGGTCTGGGAGCCGGTTCCGGCTCCCATGGCCCAGGCCCCGCTGCTCGGTCCCGAGACGCACCAGCACTGGACCGAGCGGGTGACCCGGGAGACAGCCGAAGGCATCCGACTGCGCCACCCCGGCCTCGACGTGATCACCGAGCAGTCGTCCGGCCGGCCCGCCGAAGCGCTGGCAGACGCGGCGAAGGACGCCGAGCTGCTGGTCCTGGGCTCCCGAGGGCTGAGCGGGATCGGTGGGTTCATGGTCGGCTCGGTAGGACTGTCCGTCGTGGCGCATGCCGAGCGGCCGGTCGTCCTGGTGCGGGCCGGCGAACAGGCCGCCGACGAGCACGAGATGGACCCGGTCGGCATCCCGTCCGCCGCCGCCCCGTTCCGGCCCGTCGTCCTCGGCCTCGACATCGAGAGCCCCGACGAGGAGCTGATCGCCTTCGCCTTCGCGGCCGCCGTCCGCCGGAGCACGTCCCTGCGGGTGGTGCACGGCTGGAACCCGCCGCCGTACTACGCCTACGGACTCTCCGTCGACCTGGAACTCCACGGAGAACTGGCCCGGTCCGAGACCACCGCCCTGGCCGAGGTCCTGCTCCCGTGGCGCAAGAAGTTCCCGGACGTCGAGGTCACCGAGGAGTCCTCCTACGGCAGCCCCGGCAACCACCTCGTCGACGCCTCCCGCAAGGCCTCACTGGTCGTCGTGGGACGCCGCATCCGACGCAACCCGCTCGGCGCCCACATCGGGTCGGTCACCCACACCGTCCTGCACCACTCCACCGCCCCCGTCGCCGTCGTCCCGCACAACTGACCTCGACCTCCAAGGAGCAGACATCATGAAGGCAGCGGTCGTACGAGCCTTCGGCGACCCTCTCGTCATCGAGGACCGACCCGACCCCGAGCCCGGCCCCGGCCAGGTCCGCGTCCGGGTCGAGGCCTCCGGGCTGTGCCACACCGACATCCACGCCGCCCGCGGCGACTGGCCCGTCAAGCCGAACCCGCCGATCGTCCCCGGTCACGAGGGCGTCGGCCTGGTCGAGAAGCTCGGCGAGGGCGTCACCCACCTCAGCGTCGGGCAGCGGGTCGCCGTGCCCTGGCTGGGGAAAGCGTGCGGGCGGTGCGAACACTGCCTGTCCGGCTGGGAGACGCTGTGCGAGCAGCAGATCAACACCGGCTACGGATGCGACGGAGGGTACGCCGAGAAGATGCTGGCCTGGGCCGACTTCGCGCAGCCGGTGCCGCACGGCGTCACGGCCTTCGACGCCGCCCCGCTGACCTGCGCCGGCGTAACGACGTACAAGGCGCTCAAGGTCGCCGATGTGCGGCCCGCGCAGCTCGTCGCGATCTCCGGCGTCGGCGGCCTCGGTCACCTGGCCGTGCAGTACGCGAAGATCGCCGGGGCGCAGGTCGCGGCGATCGACGTCACCGACGAGAA